>NZ_CAINTR010000041.1 GCF_903853455.1 uncultured Magnetospirillum sp. | reverse complement strand
CCGCCCCTCCCGCTTGTCCGGAAGGGAATCGCACCGCTCTCGTAGCGCAGTTATGTATGAGTCAAGCCGTTCCACACAACCTATTGAGTCAGACTTTCTCCGCCGTGGAAATCCCTTTTCGTTCTATAATTAGAACCGCTGCATGACTGGGGCGCGGGTAGCATTGATGGCCGACGGGACTCTGGGGCTGGCTGAAGGGGGGAAGCGCCACGGATGGCACCGATACGATTCATTCGCTGGATTCGGGCGTTGCCCATCGCCTGGCGCATTCCGCTGGTGGTGGCGCTCAATGTCTTCGTCGCCCTGGCGGTGGGAGGGCTGGGGTGGCATGCGGCCTCGGTGATCAACGCCGACCTTGACGAGCTTCGCACGGTGCAGCGGCGGACCGGTGCCCTGGCCGACATCGACATTCGGGCCAGTCGGCTCCAGGGGCTGATTCGGCAATATCTCGCCAACCCCACCGACGACCTGCTCAAGGAGGCCATGCGCCGTTCGGAGGAGCTATTCGTGGCCATGGGCGACGCCACCGCCCATGAAAAACCCCTATCCGACGATTCCGTGGCCATGCACGAGGCGGCGCGGCGCTTCGTGGCCGGCTTCCAGACCCTGAAGACGATCAACGCCGACATCGCCCGGCTGTATGAAAGCCAGGTCTTGCAGACCACCAGCGAGATCTCGGGGCTTTATGCCATCCTCAACTCCACCGCCCGGACGCGCAGCGGCGACGTGCTGGCGCCGGCCCTGGTGAAGTCGCACGAGAACTTCGTCGAGACCCTGATCGCCATCAATGTCTTCTACTTCAACGGCAATCCCGGCTATGCCGCCATCGCCCATGCCAGCCTGCTGCGGATGACCGAAACCACGCCGGTGCTGGTCGGTCTGGCCGGCAACGATCTCCAGCGCGACGCCCTGGTGGTCCTGGGGCGGCGGGCGGGATCGCTGACCGGCGCCGTCGATGCCATCGCCCGGGGCTTCGAGGAGCGGTCGCGCATTCTCAACGACGAGGTCGACGCCAACCAGGCCGCCATGTCGGCCGCCATCGACCGGCTGATCACCCAGGGGCGCGGGCGCGAGGAAGTCCTGCAGCAGCGCTCCCACGCCCAGTTGGTCCGCCTGGGGGCCATGGGGGCGGTGGCGGCGCTGGTGCTGCTGGTGATCGGGGCCTGGGTCAGTTGGATGATCGGCCAGTCCATCCATTCGCCGCTGCTGCGATTGCGCGAGGCGATGGAGGCCGGAGCCGGAGGTGATTGGACATTGGAGGTCGAGGATCGCGATCTCCATGACGAGTTGGCGGCCATGGCCCGGACCGTCGAGGTGTTCAAGCGCAACGCCATCGAGAAGATGCGGCTGGAGGGCGAGCGGGCCCTGGCCGAGCGCCGCTCGCGCGAGGCCAAGAGCCGGACCCTGCAAGACCTGCTGGCCCAGATGGAAACGCATGAGCATCAGCTGTCCTTCGCCCTGCCGGTGGCCGCCGCCCCCGAGACCGAGGCGGCCGAGATCGCCGCCGTGTTCAACCGGGTGCTAGCCAAGTTCCACGAAGCCACCGGAGACCGCGATTCCGCCATCCAGGCGCTGACCGTCGCCAAGGAAGCGGCGGAATCGGCCAACCGGGCCAAGTCGTCCTTCCTCGCCGCCATGAGTCACGAAATCCGCACCCCCATGAACGGGGTGATCGGCATGCTGGAGCTTCTCGGCCACACGCGTCTCGACGACGAGCAGCAGGATCTGATCGCGACGACGCGCGAATCAGGGCTGGCGCTGTTGCGCATCATCGACGACGTGCTGGACTTCTCCAAGATCGAAGCGGGCCGGTTGGAACTGGAACGGATGCCGGTCTCCATCGAACGCCTCGTCGAGAGCGTGCTTCAGGCCGTCGCTCCGGCCGCGGCCGAAAAGGGAGTGATGCTCAGCTCCTTCGCGGATCCGGGCCTGCCGCCCTTGGTGATGGCCGATCCGACCCGCTTGCGCCAGATTCTGTTCAATCTGGCCGGCAATGCCGTCAAGTTTACCCAGCGGGGGCGGGTGGTCATCCATGCCGAGCGGCTGGAGTCCGGCGACAGCGATACCATCAAGGTTCATATCCGCATCGCCGACACCGGCATCGGCATCGACCCCGCCGTCCAGGATCGGCTGTTCCAGCCCTTCACCCAGGCGGAGACCTCGACGACCCGCCGCTTCGGCGGCACCGGCCTGGGCTTGTCCATCACCCGGCGTCTGGTCGATCTCATGGATGGCAGCGCCGGCTTCGAAAGCTACCCCGGAATCGGCTCTACCTTCTGGTGCACCGTGCCGTTGGAGGTGGTGGAGCGGGGGGCCGTGGTGGAGACGGTCGAGGAGAAGACGGGGCCGGATTTCATGGGAGTGCGGGTCCTGGTGGTCGATCCCCATGCCGCCGAGCGGACCCTGATCGCCCTGGTGACCGAACAGGCGGGCGCCGCCGTGATCCGGGTTCCCGGCATCAAGGAAGCGATCGCGGCGTCGAGCAAAGCCACCGCCACCCGGTCGCCGTTCGACGTGGCGCTGCTGGCGGCGGAGACGATGACCGCCCTGTCGCTCGAAGCTCTGGGGACGACGCCGCTGGTGTTCGTCGACGGTTGCAATTCCCCCTGTCGTTTCGATCTGGAACGCATGCCCAACTGCGTCGGCTTCCTGGGGCGGCCGTTGAGCCGGAGCCAGATTCTCGCCGCCGCCGCCAGCGTGGCCAAGGGGGTGCCGAGGCCGATCTGCCGGCCGGCGCCGGTGCCGGCTCGGCCGCAGACGCTCGTGGCCGCGACCATGGCCGAGGATCGCTGGAGCGGGCTTCCCGTCCTGGTGGCGGAGGATCACCCGGTGAACCAACAGGTGATCGTCCGCCAGCTCCGGCTTCTGGGCTACGAGGTCGAGGTGCACGGCGACGGCGCCGCCGCCCTGGAGGCCTGGCGCGAGCGGGGATTCTCGGTGGTGGTCACCGACTGCCACATGCCGCGGATGGACGGATTCCAGCTGACCGCCGCCATTCGGGCGGCGGAAGCGGAGGACGGCCGCCATACGCCCATCATCGCCCTGACCGCCAACGCCCTGTCGGGTGAGGCCGAACGCTGCATCGCCGCCGGAATGGACCATTACCTGGCCAAACCGGTGGATCTGGCCCGTCTGAAGGAGGCCCTCGACCGTCTCCTGGCCCGTCCCCGTCAAGGCGACATCGTCAGATAGGGCAACAAGTTGACAAATTTTGTGGTTTGCCAAGCCTTTGAAGCGCGGGTAACCCTGATGTAAATTTGGGATCACTAGGCATGCCCCGCGACGATGCCAGCGTCAGACGAATGATTGTCAGTCGGATCGAGGATGAAACCGGTCACGGCGACGCCGTGCGTTTCATCAACGAAACCCTGAAGGGGCCGGTGGCGGCGATCTTCCGGACCCTGATCCCGGCATTCGGCGACATCGGCGGCACCGAGTTCTACGACACGGTGATGGCCAGTTCCGAGTTGCTGCATGGCTGCATCGCGATCTTCCGCCGTCATCGCGACGCCTTCAAGGCGCTGCTGGTGGACAATCGGGGCCGGCAGGTCAACGACGATTTCGTCCGTCTGCGTTGCGGCCGCTCGATCCACGACATCGTCGCCATGATCGTCCGCACCCATGCCAAGCGCCATTTCGGCAAGATGCTGGGAGGCGATCCCAGCGATCCCACCTCCAAGGCCGGGCGCCTGTATCAGGCCATGAGCGAATATCTCATCCATGACTGGCAGGTGAAGCTGGTGCCGCATTACGCCCCCATGCCGGTTCACAAGGTCCAGGAGATGGGGCCGCGCCTCCTCGACATCCGCGAGGCGGAACTGCTCGACGCCATTACCGCCGCCTCGGGGCCGCCATCGCCGCCCCCCCGCACCCTGGCCGAGACACCGCCGCCGTTGCCGCCCCGGTTCGAGGTGGCGCCGCCGCCGTCCAGCCGGATTCCCACCGGCGCCGGGGCGTCGCGTCTGGCCGCTCCCTCCTTCTCGGGCACGCCGCAAGAGGAGTTCTGGTGGGACGCCATCACCGACCGCAACGTCGCCGCCGTGCTGGGAAGCCGCAGCGGCCACGAGATGCGCGAACTGGTGGCGGCCTTGGCCGGCGTCAACGACGCGGTGCGCTCGGAACTGTTCGCCGGTCTGTCGCTGTCCACCTTCCAGGCGGCCGTCTGCCTCTGCACCGCCTTCCGGGTGATGGGCCGCAACGGTTTCGCCTCGGTGTTCGGCATGCCCGGCAAGCCCCAGATGGTCGCCACCATCGCCCTGCGCCTGAAGAAGCGCAACGTCTCCTCGCGCACCGAGCTGAAGGCCCTGGCCGGCCTCGTCGAAGGCGCGGTCAGGGCTTAAAGCCCTTTTCCGTCCCTCAGGCGCCGGGCGGGATGCGTCCCGCATCCCTTGGCTTTCGCGCCATGAGGCGCGGCGGCCCTTGGCCTTGCCTCCGGGCAAATGAAGGATTTCATTCACCCGGAGGTGTGGCTCCGTGTCCGTCCTACTCCGCCGTGAACACCGGCTTGCGTTTGGCCCGGAAGGCCGCCAGCCCCTCGGCGTAGTCCTTGGTGCCGAGGAAGCGGTAGCACTCGTCCAACTCGGTCGCCGTGACCGGCGCCGGATCGTCGAGCCGGGCGATGAACGCCTTGTGCCAGCGATTGGCCAGCGGCGCTCCGGCGGCGATGCGCTTGGCGGTGGCGGCGATTTCGCCCTCCATGGCCTCGTCCTCCACCACGCGGTTGACCAGGCGCTTGGCCACGGCCTCGTCGGCATCCATGATCCGGCCTTCCAGCAGGATTTCCAGCGCGGCGGCGGGACCGACGACGCGGCGGATGGCGGCCAGTTCGGGATAGGCCATCACCACCGAGATCTTGTTGATGGGCACGCCGAACTTGCCCGATCTGGCCGAGATGCGCAGGTCGCAGCAGCAGGCCAGTTCCAGGGCGCCGCCGACGCAAGGGCCATAGATGGCGGCGACCACCGGCTGGGGACAGGTCCGCACCGCGTCGAGCGCCTTGCGCATGACCAGGTCGTAGGCCTTGGCCTGCTCGGCGTTGGCGCGGTGGGTGTCGAATTCCTCGATGTCGGCGCCCGGCGCGAAGGCCGAGGTGCCGGCGCCGCGCAAGATCGCCACGTGGATCGACGCATCGGCGGCGATGGCGGCGAAGGCTTCGGCCAAGCCGCGCCACATGGGCAGGTTGAGGGCGTTCATGCGGTCGGGCCGGTTCAGCGCCACGGTGACGACGGCACCGCTCCGGTTCACCTCGATCACGTCAGACATCGCGATTCCTTGTTCTGTCATCTTGCAGGAAAACCGGATTGTGCCTATACCCCCCGTTACCGGCAAGGCAAGAGGGCTCCACCATGGCACAAACCGTTTCCCGTACCCCCGAGCAGAAGAAAGCGGCGCTGATCACCGCGCGCATCCTGCTGGAGATCAAGGCGATCAATTTCCGCCCGGAAGAGCCCTATATCCTGACTTCGGGGTGGGCCAGCCCGGTCTATGTGGACTGCCGCAAGGTGATCTCGTTCCCCCGCGCCCGGGCCAAGATCAGCGAGCTGATGACCAACGCCATCCTGCGCGAGGTCGGCTACGAAACGGCCGACGCCATCGCCGGTGGCGAGACCGCGGGCATTCCCTATGCCGCCTGGGTTTCGGACCGTCTCGCCCTGCCCATGCTCTATATCCGCAAGAAGCCCAAGGGCTTCGGCCGCAATGCCCAGATCGAAGGCGATTTCAGGGACGGCGACCGGGTGGTGCTGGTGGAGGATCTCGCCTCCGACGGCGCCTCCAAGGTCAATTTCGTCAACGCCCTGCGTCAGGCTGGCGCCAAGGTCGACCACTCCTTCGTGGTGTTCTTCTACGGCGTCTTCCCCGGCGCGCTGAAGAGCCTGGAGGAGATCGGCGTCGAACTGGGCTATCTCGCCAATTGGTGGGACGTGCTGGAGGTGGTCGAGATGGAGGGCCAGTTCGACAAGCGCGCCGTCGAGGAGGTTCGCTCGTTCCTGCACGATCCGGTGCAGTGGTCCAGCCTGCACGGCGGCCGCAAGGAATAGCTATTCCTTGCCCAGGTTCCTGATCTTTATCGTCAGAATGATGCCGGCCAATCCCAGGGTCGGCACATTGGCGGCGATGATCGGCCAGGCGCCGAGCACGATGCCGTAGATCAGCCACAGCGCCACGCCGGCGCAGAAGGACAGCCACATGACCAGGGAGATATCCCTGGTCTGGCCCGACCGCAGGGTCTTGATCACCTGGGGCACGAAGGCGGCGGTGGTCAGGGTTCCGGCGACCGCGCCGAGCAGGTCGACCGGGGCAAGCCAGGACATGGACATCTCCTTCTTCTGCGAATTATCGGGGATTAGGCGGTCTTGACGGCGCCGTCAAGTTGGTTGGGGTTTGCCAAGGGGCGCGGCGCGGACTATCTTACGGCGCGGTTACCGCCAATACCCCGTTACCACCGCGGAACAGAGCGATCCGCATGGAGACTTAAGTCTTGACCGACACGCACGATGATGCCGCAGCCGATCTCCTGATCAAGGAAGTTGACGACGACCTGAGGCAAGACCAGCTGAACATGCTGTGGAAGAAGCACGGCGGACTGCTGACGGCCGCCGCCGTCGCGGTGGTTCTGGCCGTGGCCGCCTATCAGGGATGGAGCGCCTGGGACGCCAAGCAGCGTCAGGCGTCGTCGCTGCATTACGCCGAGGCCGGCGCCTTGCTCGAACAGGGCAGGAAGGACGAGGCCGCCGAGGTGTTGGGCAAGTTGGAGACCGAGGGGACCAAGGGCTATCGCCTCCTCGCCGAACTGCGTCTTGCCGATCTGCGCCAGCAGCAGGGCGATTTCGCCGGGGCCGCGACGCTGTATCAGAAGCTTGCCGCCGATTCCGGAGTGGACCGGGTCTATCGCGACATGGCGTCGATCCGGGCCGCCTACCTGACCCTCGACAGCGCCGATCCGGCCGCCCTCGACAAGGCCATGGAACCGCTGGCCCAGGAATCCAGTTCGTGGCGGCATTCCGCCCGCGAGATTCAGGCCCTGACCGCGCTGCGCCGTGGCGACACCGCCCGCGCCGCCGACCTGTTCGCCAAGATTGCCGAGGACGCGGCCGCGCCGCAGGGGTTGCGGGCCCGCGCCGCCGAGATGATGGCCGTCACCGGCCAGCGTTCCAGGAGCTGAACACCCATGGGAATGTGCGTCATGCCGCGCAGGTTGGCGGGGGTCTTGATCGCGGTGATGGCGCTGGCCGCCTGCTCCGATTGGCTCGGCGAGAACAAGCCGCCGCCCTTGCCCGGCAAGCGCATCTCCGTTTTGTCGCACGAGAAGGTGGCCGAGCCGGAGATCTCCGGCCCCGTCGCCAAGATCGTGCTGCCGCCGCCGGAAGACAATGAGGATTGGCCCCAGGCGGGCGGCTATTCCAACCACGCCATGCACCACATGATGGTGTCCGATTCGCTCGAGCGCCGCTGGTCCAGCGACGCCGGCACCGGTTCGGGCAAGCGGCGCAAGCTGCTGGGCCAGCCCATCGTCGCCGAGGGCAAGGTCTTCACCGTCGACGCCTCCTCCATGGTCAGCGCCTTCGACGCCTCCACCGGCAAGCGGTTGTGGCATAGCGACCTGACCCCCGAGGACACCTCCGAGGTCTACACCAGCGGCGGCCTCGCCTACGAGGACGGGCGGATCTTCGCCGCCACCGGCTTCGCTCAGGTGGTGGCGCTGGACGCCGGCTCCGGTGAGATCGTCTGGCGGCAGAACGTCTCCGGCCCCATGCGCGGCGCTCCGACCGTGCGGGGCGGCCGGGTGTTCGCCGTGACGGTGGACAACCAGACCCACGCCCTGGCGGCCGAGGACGGCAGCGTGTTGTGGACCCATTCCGGCATCTCCGAGGTCACCGGCCTGCTGGCGGGCAACAGTCCGGCGGTGGACGGCAACACGGTGGTGGTTCCCTATACGTCGGGCGAGCTTTTCGCGCTGAAGGTCGATACCGGCGGCCTGCTGTGGCAGGACTCGCTGATCACCGTGCGGCGCACCGAGAATGTCAGCGCGCTGATGGACATCCGTGGACGGCCGGCCATCGATCACGGCCGCGTCTATGTCGTCGGCAATGGCGACTTGATGGTCTGCATCGACCTGCGGACCGGGCGCCGCCTGTGGGAGCGGGAAATCGGCGGTGTCCAGAGCCCCTGGGTGGCCGGCGACTACCTCTACGTGGTCACCAACAACAATGAAGTCCTGGCGCTTGAAGCCAAGAGCGGCCGGATCGTCTGGGTGACCCAGATGCAGAACTGGGAAGATCCCAAGGAAAAAACCGGCCGCATCCTGTGGGCCGGGCCGGTGCTGGCGTCCGACCGCCTGATCCTGGGCAGCTCCGACGGCAAGCTGGTGTCGTTGTCGCCCTATACCGGCGACATGCTGGGGTGGGAGGAGATTCCCGCTGGAATCAGCATCGCTCCCGCCGTCGCCAACGGCACCCTGTATTTCCTCACCGACGAGGCCAATCTCGTCGCCTATCGTTGAAGGGCGCCCCGCCATCGGGGCTGATCCGGGTTTTCATTCATGTCGTTCACCGTTGCAATCATCGGCCGTCCCAATGTCGGCAAATCGACCCTGTTCAATCGGTTGGTCGGCCGTCGCATGGCTATCGTCCATGATCTTCCCGGGGTCACCCGCGACCGCCGCGAGGGGCGCGCCACCCTGATGGGGATGGACTTCCAGGTGATCGACACCGCCGGTTTCGAGGATGCCAACGACGACAGTATCGAGGCCCGCATGCGGCACCAGACCGACATGGCGGTGGCCGAGGCCGATGTCGCCCTGCTGCTGATCGATTCGCGGGCTGGCGTCACCCCGCTGGACCGCTATTTCGCCGATCATCTGCGCAAACTGCCGACGCCGGTGATCCTGGTCGCCAACAAATGCGAGGGCAAGGCCGGCTCCACCGGTCTTTACGAGTCCTATGCCCTGGGCATGGGCGAGCCGGTGCCGGTCTCGGCCGAGCATGGCGAGGGCATGTACGAGTTGTTCGAGGCGCTGCGCCCCTTCGCCGAGAAAGCCGGCGCGCTCGACGATGAGGAGGGGGATGACTTCTTCGCCGATCCCGACGCCGAGGCCGATCCCGAGGACGAGGATCCCGGCCGGCCGCTGACCATGGTGATCGTCGGCCGCCCCAATGTGGGCAAATCGACCCTGGGCAACCAGCTGCTGGGACAGGACCGGCTGCTGACCGGGCCGGAAGCCGGCCTGACCCGCGACGCCATCGCGGTAGAATGGCTGCACCGCGACCGGCCGGTCAAGCTGGTCGATACCGCCGGGCTGCGCAAGAAGGCGCAGATCAGCGACGCCATCGAGAAGCTGTCGGTCTCCAACACCATCGAATCCATCCGCCGGTCCGAGGTGGTGGTGCTGGTGATGGACGCCGACGCCATTCTCGACAAGCAGGACCTCACCATCGCGCGTCTGGTGGTGGACGAGGGGCGCGCCCTGGTCATCGCCATCAACAAGTGGGATGTGGTGGCCGATCCCCAGACCGCGCTGCGGCGCCTGCGCGACCGTCTGGAGACCTCGCTGCCCCAGGCCAAGGGGGTTCCGACGGTGACCCTGTCGGCGCTGACGGGCAAGGGCGTCGACAAGCTGATGGACGCGGTGATCGAGACCTGGGACGTGTGGAACCGCCGCGTCCCCACGGCGGGGCTCAACCGCTGGCTGGAAGAGGTGATCGACCGTCACCCGCCGCCGGCGCTGCCGGGCGGCCGGCGCTACAAGATCCGCTACATGACCCAGGCCAAGGCGCGGCCGCCGACCTTCGTTCTGTTCGCCACCAGGCCGGACGAGTTGCCGGAAAGCTATGTCCGCTATCTGATCAACGGGTTGCGCGAGGCGTTCAAGTTGCCGGGGGTGCCGATCCGCCTGTTCGTGCGGGGCGGCAAGAATCCCTATGCCGACAAGGACAAGTGAGGCTTCACTTGTGCTTCGAGAACAGGTCCAGCGTCTTGCAGATCAGGGCGCCGATGGGGCGCGGCTTGGGCGCCGACAGACGGTTGGTCAGATAATCCGCCACCGCCTTGGCCGGATCGGTTTCGGCGGTCAGCGCCACGTCGACTCCCCGCTTCGCCATATGCTTCAGGAAGCCTTCGCCGGCCGAGATGGCGATGATGGCCTCGATGCCGTCCAGCGGATGCGCTCCCTTTTCCGCCTCCTCGTAATGATGGAAAACCATCTCCGCTTCCAGGTCGGTCCGGCGCGGCTGGGGGATTTCGGTGGCGTCCGAAACCTCATAGACTAGCCAATGGCGGGCGCGGCCGGCATGGCCGGAGACCTTATGGGCGTCATTGGTGACGGCGACGGCGATTATCATCCTTGCTGGCATCCTCGCTGATCCTATGTGAACCTGATCATAGACAATTTTCACGGGGCAGGGCAGTACCCTGGTGCAAGGGGATAATTTTCGGCAAACTCGCTGTGCGTTGTCTGGGGCGCCATCTCGGCTGGGGTTTTACGGGGCGGAGGAGATCGACTGTGACGATACGGATAGTGATAGCCGAGGATCAGGAGCTGGTGCGCCAGGGGCTGGTGGCGCTGCTGGCGGTTGACGACGTGACCATCGTCGGCGAGGCGCAGGACGGCAAGGGCGCGGTCATCATGGCGCAGACCCTGCTGCCGGATGTGGTCCTGATGGATCTTTCCATGCCGGAACTGGACGGAGTCGAGGCGACCCGCCGGATCAAGCGGCAGACGCCCCAGGTCCGGGTTCTGGTCCTCACCATCGCCAACTGCGAGCACCGGGTGGCGGAAGCCCTGGCCGCCGGCGCCGACGGCTACGCCTTGAAGAAGCTGGGACACGGCGAACTGATGGCGGCGATCAACGCGGTGTGCGCCGGCAAGACCTATCTGGGGCCGGGTCTGTCCGAGGAGTTGGTCAAGGAATACCTGGAGGGCAGCGATTCCAATGGCGCCTCGCTGACCCCCCGCGAGCGCGAGGTGCTGCGTCTGATCGCCCAGGGGCAGAAGAATCGCGAGATCGCCGACGAACTGGGCATCGCCATCAAGACGGTGGAAACCCACCGGACCAAGATCATGCAGAAACTCGACCTCCATAATTCCGCCGAACTGGCGGCCTATGCCATCCGCCGTGGCCTGATCGAGTAGAGTCAGAACCAGCGGTGGGCCAGCGTCAGCACCCGGCCGCGTAGGCGGCTGATGGCACGCCGCGCCAGTCGCCAGCCTCCCCAGCTATGCAGCTTGGCGTGAGCCCAGTGTTTGGCCCGCGTCGTCATGTCGTGCAGTCGGACGAACCATCCCACCGTCATCAGGGCCGGCTTGCACAGGGTGTAAAGGCGGGCGAACAGGGCGGTGGCGGTGAGCTTGGCCGCCAGCAGCACCAGTAATCCCCAGAGAAGATGGCCGTTGGCCATGGCCCACAGGGCGGCCAGCTTGAAGGGGAACAGCACCATTCCCGGCACCAGGAACACCACCGCCGCCCACAGCGGCGGCAGGGCGGCGATCCGGGTCTCGACCCGCGCCACCCAGGGCAGGCGGCCGAGGCGGGCCATCAGGGCCTTGAGCCCTCGCCACAGATATTCCTCCAGCAGCATCAGGACGACGCCCAGCGGCACCAGCAGGAAGGACAGGCGGCGGCGAGGCTTTTGGGGGGAAGGATTGGTCATGGCAACTCGCACAGGACACGCAGGCCGATATTATAGCTCCAGACCCGCGCATCGTTCTTGGCGCGGGCCGAGGCGCGCGACATGGTCGAGAAGTAGTACCACGAGCCGCCCTTGATCACCCGGTCGCGGCAGGTTCGCGGGTCCTCGGTGGACGCGCTGGCGTGGTTGGGGGTCCAGCAATCGCCGGTCCATTCCCAGACATTGCCGTTCATGTCGTACAGGCCCCAGGGATTGGGCTTGAAGCTGGCGGCCGGTCGCGAGCCGTAGGGATGATCGGTTCCTCCCTGGCAGTCGCGGCAATTGGCGTTGCCGGTGCCGGCGGCGTTCCCCCACCAGAAGCCGGTGGTGGTGCCGGCGCGGGCGGCGTATTCCCACTCGGCCTCGGCCGGCAGGCGGCAGGTCAGGCCCGAGCGCTTGCCCACCCAGGCGGTGAAGGCGGCGGCGTCGTCCCAGGTCATGTTGATCGCCGGGCGGCTGCCGCGTCCCCAGCCGTGGTCGTCCAGGTCGCCGCGACAGGCGCCGTCGTCGACGCAGGCCTGCCACTGATCAAAGCTGACCTCGGTGCGTCCCAGGGCGAAGGGGCGGGGAATGGTGACGGTGACCTCGGGCTTCTCGGCCCCGGCATGGGCCTTGGCGTCGCCCATGACGAAGCGCCCGGCCGGCACCACCGCCATGGGCGGGCAGGTGGGGCAGGGGATCAACTCCTCTGCCGCCTGGACCGGCAGGGCGAAGAAGGCCAGGACGAGGCAGACAAACCCTCGCCCGCTTGCGGGAGAGGGGGGCGAGTCGAAGCCGAGCCGGGTGAGGGCCCTCACCCTCCCACCGCCTGCGGCGGCAGGCCCCTCCCTCTCCCGCAAGCGGGCGAGGGGCGATCTGGCCGTACGAATATTCATGGCCCGTGGTTGACGCCCCAGCCGAAGCCGCACTCGCCGCTGGGCAGTTCGCCCGGCTCCAGGAAGAACGGCCCGACGGCGGCCCAGGCGGCGGTCGAAGCCGAGGCGTGGTCGGGGAATTGGCCCATGGGCGAATGGATGGAGTTGGACAGGTAGGGGCCGAGTTCTTCCCCGTCGCCCACCAGGAAGATCACCTCGCCCTTGGGCATGGCGATGCGCCGGCGCGAGCCGGCCTCGATCCCGGCCAGGCAGTCGGCCGGATCGCTGGGAAGCAGCACGAAATTCATGAACCAGGGCGTCACCAGCACGCCGGCCAGCCAGCCGTTCCACTGGCGGAACCCCACCGCCTCGACCTGGAGGGCGGGGTTGTAGAGGCCGAGATCCTTCATGCGTTCCTCGCCGATGCGCCGGAACACGGCCACCAATTGCTGGACGCGGTTCTGGTCGGCGGGAGAAAGGGGCTCGGCCATGGGGCACTCCTGATCAAAGAAACCGCAATGCTAGTGGCAGCATGCCCCGCATGCAATCCGCCTGACGCATTGCATTTCCATGGCAGGATCGGCTAACACTTTCCGCGTAAGACGGACGGGGGGGAACCCCGCGCACCAAGGAGAGGGACGACATGCCGTATTCCAGAATCACCATGACCCATTTCCTGCTGCAGGAGCAGCGCCGCAAGGGAGGTTCGGGGTCGTTCACCGCCTTGATGACCGACATTATTTTCGCCTGCAAGATGATCGCCCACGAGGTCAACCGCGGCGCCCTGGCCGGCAATCACGGCCTTGCCGGCTCGGAGAACATCCAGGGCGAGGACCAGAAGAAGCTGGACGTGCTGGCCAACGACATCTTCCTGCACATGAACGAGTTGGGCGGCAACTATGCCGGCATGGCTTCGGAAGAACTGGAGGACATCCACGCCGTCACCGGCGGCGCCGAGGGCAAGTATCTGCTGCTGTTCGATCCGCTGGACGGGTCGTCCAACATCGACATCAACGTCTCGGTGGGCAGCATCTTCTCGATCCTGCGGCTGCCCGAGGGCGCCAACACCATCCAGGAGGCCGCCTTCCTGCGCAAGGGCGTCGAGCAGGTGGCGGCGGGCTATGCCCTCTACGGCTCCTCGACCATGATGGTCATCACCACCGGCAACGGCGTCAACGGCTTCACGTTGGACAACAATGTCGGCATGTTCATGCTGACCCATCCCGACATGCAGATTCCCGCCGACACCAAGGAATTCGCCATCAACGCCTCGCGCTCCCGCTTCTGGGAGCCGCCGGTGAAGCGCTATATCGACGAGTGTCAGGCCGGCAAGGACGGCCCGCGTGGCAAGGATTTCAACATGCGCTGGGTCGCCTCCATGGTGGCCGAAGTGCATCGCATCCTGATTCGCGGCGGCGTCTTCATGTATCCCGCCGATTCCGAGAACATGAAGAAGGGCGGCAAGCTGCGCCTGATGTACGAAGCCAACCCCATGGCCTTCATCGTCGAACAGGCTGGCGGTCTGGCCTCCACCGGCCGCGGCCGCATCATGGACCTGCCGCCGACCCATCTGCACCAGCGGGTGCCGGTGGTCCTGGGCTCCAAGAACGAAGTCGAGCGCATCGACGCCTACCACGCCGAGTTCGACGGGAAGTAGACAGGGGGGCGCCGCCGTGGGACGGTGGCGCCCCAACCGGCTACGCCAAGAGGCGGCAGGCTTGCGCGTCCTGCCGCTCGTGTTCTAGGTGGCGGGCGGCGTTTCGGGCGGGATCGATTCACCGGGTTTGCGGTCGAGATAATCGTAATAGCCGGCGAAGGCGCGGCGAAACTCCACCAGCAGGGCCGCCGCTTTCGGTCCCAGGCGCTGCGCGACCAGGGTGGTCAGCCGCGTCTCGGCGAAATCGTCCGGGAAATCGTCCATGGCCCCCAGAGCGCCGGTCAGCCAGGACTCGGTCAGCAGATCGCTGATATCGTAAAGCGAGATTTCGGCGCCGTAATGGGACGGCGGCACCAGGCTGGATAGCGAGAAGCCGTGGCGAATCGGTCCGGGGGTCAGGCGGGCGAAGCCGCAGCGGCGCCCCTGCCTCATCCATTGGTCCACCACGTCGACGGCATGGGCGTGGATGGGCCACTCGGGCAGGAACGATGCCGCCGTCTCGTGGCAGGCCAGCCAGTAGGCGCGGTCGTAGATCGCCAGGCAGACGGGAAAATAGGTGTCGGGCGCGATGTTGCGGTCCACCGGCCGGGGGACATTGATCAGCTCCATGGTCACGGCCTCGCCGACCGCCCCCAGCAGGGGGGCGGACGCGAACCGCTTTTGCAGGAACATGTGGCAGACGAGCACGTCATGCTGGTGCATCTGCACGTCGATGGCTGCCAGGTCCAGATGGGTGTGCAGCCAGCAATCCTCCTCGATCAGGAAGATGTTGTCGCTGTCCAGCGCGGCGATGGACTCCCGCCAGAACGGCAGCGGATCCATATCCGGTGGAATGGACAAGCCGCGAAAGACCATGTCCGCCAGCCGGTCGAGCGATTGGTCGGCGCTGGACTGCCGAGGATTCACCGCCGTCGCGGTCTTGAGGGTGCGCCGGACCACCATGGGCTTCTCCGCCGCCCAGGGCGAGCGCATGAAGACCACATCGGGATGGCGCTGGCGAAGACGGTCCACCGCTTCGGGCAGGAGGCCGTCGTCCAGGACGACGACGCCGTCCGCCCCATCCACGTTGGCGCGGATGCTGGTGAGGCAGCGATCCAGGTAGAACGGGCGCGAGAACGCCTTGACGACGACCAGCATCTCGTCCTCCCGACAGTGCGTGTCCAATGAGACGCTGGCGGTCGGCGGGTTGACCGCCAAGTCCCCAGCAAGCGGCCCTCAGTCTCGGATGATCACGAGATGAAGTCAAGGCCAGCCGCCGGTTTGCTCCAGGCGTCAACTCTCTGGAGTGTCGCGCGGTACTTGCTCGGGGGAGCCGAGGACAGACTTTGCGTCGTCGTCGTCCGGCAATGGCGGCAGGAATATTTCGTCCGATTTGATCTCATGCCGGTTCCGGGTCATTCCGCCATTTCTCGATCAGGAAACGCGAGATGGAGTCCCGGCTGGGCAGGAACAGCCCGTCCGGGCCGGGGGCCTCGCGCTCGCCGAAGCTGTCGACCTGCTCGCGGGTGAACCAGCGCGCATCCTCGATCTCGTGACGGTCGGGGTTGGGCTCGCCGCCCTCGGCCAGGGCGGTGAAGCCGACCATCAGCGACGACGGAAACGGCCAGGGCTGGTTGGCGACATAGGTGGCCGAGATAACCCGGATACCGGCTTCTTCCCACACCTCGCGGGCCACCGCCTCTTCCAGGGTCTCGCCGGGCTCGACGAAGCCGGCCAGGCAGGAATACATGCCGGGCGCCCAAACCGGCTGGCGGCCGAGCAGGGCGCGGCCTTGCGTGTCGGTCACCAGCATGATGATGGCAGGGTCGGTGCGGGGATAGTGAAGCGCCGCGCAGGCCGGGTTGGCGCATTTTGCGGAATGGCCGGCGTCGGCGATGGTCACCGGCGTGCCGCAGACGCAACAGAAACGGGTTCGCTCGCGCCAGATCAGCATGCCTCGCGCATAGGCCAGCAGCGCCGCCTCCGGCGCCGGCAGCCGGCCGCCGACCGCGCGCAGCGTCACCCACTGCCCCAGGCCCAGATCGGGGCCGTCCTCTCCTCCGGGGATGGCGGAGATGTCGAGGGCCAGCAGCGGCCCAGCCGCATCCTCCCCCAGCAGCAGGCAGGGCGCCTGGGTGGGATCGATCAGCGATTTCATGCGGTCGCGGTCGAGCCAGACCGCCGCCGTCGCCGGCGTGCCGGCCACCAGTTGAAGGCCCCGCCAGTAAGGGGCGAAGCGGGCGCCGGGCCGACGGGTCAGTTCGGCCAGATCGGCGTCGCGGCGCAGGCGGTGGCTACGGTCCAGTTCGAGGCCGGAGTAAAGGAGTGGTGTTTTCATGATCTGACCTTGACAGGGGCTGGTGGATCAAGACTACAACAGGACTGCGGTTTGGTCCGTGATGGGCAGAATAGGCGCCACGGTGATTCATGAGTGATACACAAGGCCTGGTCGACAGTCTGCTCGAGAATATCCGGGATGCGGCGGTCGTCGCCACTCCCGATGGCCGAGTCGTCAGGATCAGCAAGGCGTTCGAGGTCGTGACCGGCCATGTGGGAAGTGGGCAGAGCCTGTCCGCGGTGGTGCTGGGCGAGCATTTCATGCGCGAGGCCATGGCCCCCGACGCCGGCGGCCAGTGGCAGGGAGCCGCCCGGTGCGGCGATGGCCGCGACCGCAATTTCGAGGTGACGGTGAGCGCCATCGACGGCGCTGATGGCCAGCCCCGTCACTATCTCGGTCTGGTGCGGCCGGTGACGGCCACACCCGCCGCCGATGGGGCGCCGGTGGTGGGCGACGGCGGTCGCTTCGGCTATGACACCCTGACCGGCCTGCCCAATCGCGACCTGTTCATCGACCGCGTCGGCCAGATCGTGCTGCGGGCCAATCGGACCGGCGGGTCGGTGGCGCTGATGATGATGGGGCTGGACCGCTTCACCCTGGTCAACGACGCCCTGGGGCATGCCGCCGGCGACCGGTTGCTGGTGGAGGTCGCGCGGCGCCTTCGGACCTGCGTGCGCGAGACCGACACGGCGGTGCGGCTGGACGGCGACCGCTTCGCCCTGGTTCTGGCCATCGCCGATGTGGATGACAGCGTCACCGTCGCCGAGAAGGTGCTGAGTTCGGTCAAGGAACCGTTCAATCTCGATGGTCAGGAGGTGGTGGTCACCTTCTCCATCGGCATCAGCGTCCTGCCGGTGGATGCCGATTCCGGCGCCAATCTGGTCAAGCATGCTGAGCATGCCCTGCATTACGCCAAGACCTCGGGCCGCAATCAGTACCAGTTCTTCTCCAAGGACATGAACCGCAAGGCCCGCTCGCGCCTCGAACTGGAGACCCGTCTGCGCCGCGCCTTGGTCAACGAGGAGTTCGTGGTCTTCTACCAGCCCAAGGTTTCCGCCGACCGCGACGCCATTGTCGGCGCCGAGGCTCTGATCCGCTGGATGGATCCCGAGCGCGGCATGATCTCGCCCGCCGACTTCATTCCGGTCGCCGAGGAATCCGGCCAGATCGAGCCCATCGGCAGTTGGGTGCTGTGGAAGTCCTGTCAGCAGAACAAGCTGTGGCAGGATGCCGGCTTGGCGCCCATCAAGGTGTCGGTCAACGTCTCCGCCCGCCAGTTCCATTCCCGCACCTTGCTCGACAAGGTGGTCGAGGTGCTGGGGCAGACCGGCCTCGATCCCAAATGGCTGGAGCTCGAGATCACCGAGAGCATGCTGATGAACGACGTGGACGGCGCCGTGCGCAAGATGAAGGCGCTACGCGACCTCGGCATCGGCCTGTCCATCGACGATTTTGGCACCGGCTATTCGTCGCTGTCCTATCTGGGGCGGTTCCCTATCACCACCTTGAAGATCGACCGGGCCTTCATCGCCGACGTGGACACCAACGCCAAGACCGCCGAGATCGCCCGCGCCATCATCGGCCTGTCGCGGGGCTTGAATCTGGAAGTGGTGGCGGAGGGGGCGGAGGTCGCCGCCCATATCAACTTCCTGCGCGACAACGGCTGCGACACGGTGCAGGGCTTCTACTACTCGCGTCCGGTGGCGGCCGACGAATTCGAGAAGATGATGCGCCAGAGCGTCATGGTCCGAACCTAGAATATCCGAAGCAAATTGTGCTTCACGATCATGGGTGCTTCGTCACTGTCTTTATGCAAACCCGAGAAAAAGAGCCAAGGCCCGATTGACCGCCACCATGGCGCTGTCGTCGATCCGGCCAAACACCTCCCCCAGTTTGTCCCGTCTCACGGTCATGGCCTTGTCCACCATGATCTGCGATGGCTTGCGCAGGCCATTTCCAGGTGCCGGCTTCACCGTTAGGCGGAACAGCGGTGCTTCGATCAGGGTGCTGGACAGCAGCAAGACGGTCACGGTGGCGTGAGCATCGAACTGATCGGACTGAATGACGAGGGCGGGCCGGGGCTTGCGGAAATCGCCCTGCATGGCGATGGTGACCAGATCGCCGCGTCTCACGCCGTCCACCCGTCCACATCGGCCAAAGCTTCGTCCAAGACGTCGAGCATCTCGGTGTCTGCCATGTCGGCAATAGCCGCGACCTTCGACTGACGCCGGCATTCATCGGCAAAGCCTGGGCGTCGAGTATCCGGTACCCAGATTTGCAATGGCCGCAGCCCCGCCGCCCGGAGATTGTCCCGGTGCTGATTGACTCGCTTCGCCGAGCTCGATGCCATGGCAAGATCTCCGATATCGTTACATGTAACATAGCTTTTCGGGGGTGGGTTATCAAGGCTGGCGAGGATCTGAACCTTTCTCTTTTGGCCCGAAGGGCGCCCACCTGGCTCCGCGTCCTGCCGTGCTTTGTCCCTGCGGGTACTACGCAGACATGGAAACACGTCCTGTGCACGAATTAGGTACTTCCCGGCGCTGGCGGCGGCCAAGTATTACGGCTCAGTATCATTATCGGTTCATCGTCGATGAACGTCTCAATGCACGAAGTTCTCGTCAGGAGATCGGTCATGGTACTTCCAGATATTCCCGCGAGGCTCTGTCTTCATGACGTGTCGATGCATCTTCTCGGGGCCAAGACCAGCTGGCAGAATGTGCAGGACGAGGCGATCGGCGGCGGCGAAGCGGCTCATCAGGTGGTTCAAGACTTTCAGGAGCATCGCACCGTGTCGGTGCATTCGCTGAGGGCCTACCTCGCTTATGTCGCGGGGCGCCAGCATGCTTGGGTAGCGATCTCCTGAGACGTCGCGACACGCCTATTTTCACCGACCAAAGCCCTCACTTCCCCCCGCCCTTTTGACCAACGTCAAAGTGCCTTGTCGCGCAAGGTGACACCTTTCCGACACGGGTGCCGTCGATGGGGAGGGTGGCACACCGCGGAGGGTGTGTCCCATGTCTGGGCTGATGTCCCGGCGTTCACTGCTGACAGGGCGTGCGGCGAAACCCGTGGCGCTTGAAGGTGAACTCCTGTCCCTGATCGCCGAACTCGGCGGGACCTGCATCTCGGTGCGGGGCGTCGCCTGTCGGCTGTGCGGCGATCCTTGCGATCCAAGCGCCATCCGGTTCCGTCCCTTGAGCGGCGGCCGTGTCTTGCCTGAAATTTCCGCCGAGACCTGCACCGGCTGCGGTGTCTGCGTTCCGGCCTGTCCCGTCGGCGCCCTGACCATGGCGCCGAGGTCGATCGCGTGAAAGGAACACCATGCGACTTTCGACGTTCGTAGCAAGCGAGCATGCCAAACCGCGCGAGCGGATCGAGAACATCTGCGGTGTGCTGGTTCACGTCAGACCGGATCTCCGACAGGAGATCCACACAGCCCTTACCGGCATCTCCGGCGTCGAGGTCCACACCATGACCGATGACGGCAGGATGGTGGTGACCGTCGAGGATGCCGGCGGCGTCTGGGCGGGGGCCAAGATCACCAGCTTCAACGACATCCGGGGCGTCCTCAACGTCGCCCTTGTCTACCATCATTTCGATTCTGATCTGGAAGGGGAGACCGCTTCATGAGCCTCACCAGGCGCGACTTCATCAAGGCGAATGCCGTCGTGGCCACCGCGGCGGCCGCCGGCATCGCGATGCCGGCCGTCGCACAACCGGCCAAGGCCAACATCCGGTGGGACAAGGGCGTCTGCCGGTTCTGCGGCACCGGGTGCGGGGTGCTGGTGGGGGTTCAGGACGGCCGCGTCGTCGCCACCCAGGGCGACCCCGATGCGCCGGTCAACCGCGGCCTCAACTGTATCAAGGGCTACTTCCTGTCCAAGATCATGTACGGCGCCGACCGGCTGACCACGCCGCTGCTGCGCATGAAGGACGGCAAGTTCGCCAAGGACGGCGAATTTGCGCCGGTCTCCTGGGACCAAGCCTTCGACATCATGGCCGAGAAGTGGAAGGAGCAACTGAAGAAGCCCGACGGCGTCACCCGCGTCGGCATGTTCGGCTCCGGCCAGTGGACCATCATGGAGGGCTATGCCGCCGTCAAGCTGATGAAGGCCGGCTTCCGCTCCAACAACCTCGACCCCAACGCGCGGCATTGCATGGCCTCGGCCGTCACCGGCTTCATGCGCACCTTCGGCATCGACGAGCCCATGGGCTGCTACGACGACATTGAGCAGACCGACGCCTTCGTGCTGTGGGGCTCCAACATGGCGGAGATGCACCCGATCCTGTGGTCGCGCATCACCGACCGCCGCCTGACCCACGAGGGCTGCAAGGTCGCGGTGCTGTCCACCTTCGAGCACCGGTCGTTCGAGTTGGCCGATCTGCCCATGGTGTTTACGCCCCAGACCGATCTGGCGATCCTGAACTACATCTGCCACTACATCATCTCGAAGAACGCCTACAACAAGGCGTTCATCGACCAGCACGTCAACTTCAAGAAGGGCGTCACCGACATCGGCTACGGCCTGCGGCCGGCTCATGCCCTGGAGAAGGATCAGGCCAACGCCGCCACGCCGGACAAGGCCGACCCGATCACCTTCGACGAGTTCAAGGCCTTCGTCGCCGACTACACCGTCGAGAAGGTGTCCAAGCTGTCCGGCGTGCCCGCCGACAAGCTGGAGGCCCTGGCCAAGATTTACGCCGATCCCAAGACCAAGGTGGTCTCGTTCTGGACCATGGGCTTCAACCAGCATACGCGCGGCACCTGGGTCAACAACATGATCTACAACGTGCATTTGCTGATGGGCAAGATCTCCGAGCCGGGCAACAGCCCGTTCTCGCTGACCGGCCAGCCCTCGGCCTGCGGCACGGCGCGCGAGGTCGGCACCTTCGCCCACCGCCTGCCGGCCGACATGGTGGTGGTCAACGACAAGCATCGCGAGATCGCCGAGGGGATCTGGAAGCTGCCCGCCGGCACCATCAATCCCAAGATCGGCTACCACGCCGTGTTGCAGAACCGCATGTTGAAGGACGGCAAGCTCAACGCCTATTGGGTGATGTGCACCAACAACATGCAGACCGGCGCCAACATGAACGAGGAGACCTATCCGGGCTATCGCAACCCGGCCAATTTCATCGTGGTGTCCGATCCCTATCCCACCGTGACGGCGCTGGCCGCCGACCTGATCCTGCCCACCGCCATGTGGATGGAGAAGGAAGGCGGCTATGGCAATGCCGAGCGCCGCACCCAGGTCTGGCGCCAGCAGGTCAAGGCGCCGGGCGAGGCCAGGTCCGATCTGTGGCAGTTGATGGAATTCTCCAAACGCTTCAAGGTCGAGGAGGTGTGGCCGGAGGAGCTGATCGCCAAGCAGCCGGAGGTGCGGGGCAAGACCCTGTTCGACGTGCTGTTCAAGAACGGCCAGGTGGACAAGTTCCCGTTGGCCGAGGTCCAGGCCGGCTTCGACAACGACGAGTCCAAGGCGTTCGGCTTCTACGCCCAGAAGGGGTTGTTCGAGGAATACGCCGGTTTCGGCCGGGGCCATGGCCACGATTTGGCGCCCTACGAGATGTATCACAAGGCGCGGGGCCTGCGCTGGCCGGTGGTGGACGGCAAGGAGACCCTGTGGCGTTTCCGCGAGGGCTACGACCCCTATGTCAAACCCGGCGAGGGGGTGAAGTTCTACGGCAAGCCCGACGGCAAGGCCTGGATCTTCGCCCTGCCGTACCAGCCGGCGGCCGAGTCGCCGGACAAGGACTTCGACTTGTGGCTGTCCACCGGCCGGGTGCTGGAGCACTGGCATTCCGGCTCCATGACCCAGCGCGTGCCCGAGTTGCACAAGGCGGTGCCCAACGCCGTCCTGTTCATGCATCCCAACGATGCCGGCAAGCGCAACCTGCGCAACGGCGACATCGTCAAGGTCTCGAGCCGGCGGGGCGAGGTGACCACCCGCATCGACACCCGTGGCCGTAACAAGCCGCCGGAAGGCCTGGTGTTCATGCCGTTCTTCGACGAGAGCCAGTTGGTCAACAAGCTCACCCTCGACGCCACTTGCCCGATCTCCAAGGAGACCGACTACAAGAAGTGCGCCGTCAAGGTCGTGAAGGCCTGACCATGACCGGGCGGCGGCCGGACAGCGTGAACCGGGACCGGCGGGCTCTGCTCGCCGGAGCGGTCCGCGGTGCCTGCGCCGCCGGCCTGCTCGGCGCCTTGCTGGCCATTCCGGCCCGTCGCCGGGCCGAGGCGGTGGCCTTGCGTCCGCCCGGCGCCCTGGCCGAGCCGGATTTCCTGGCGGCTTGCGTCCGTTGCGGCTTGTGCGTCCGCGATTGCCCGTACGATACCCTGAAGCTGTCCGATCTCGGCGATGGGCCGGCGCTGGGAACACCGTTCTTCAACGCCCGCAATGTTCCGTGCGAGATGTGCGAGCGCATCCCCTGCGTCGCCGCCTGTCCCACCGGTGCGCTGGACAAGGGGCTGGTGGACATCGTCAACGCCAAGATGGGGGTGGCGGTGCTGGTGGGGCACGAGACCTGCCTGAACTATCAGGGCTTGCGCTGCGACGTCTGTTACCGGGTCTGCCCGCGTATCGGCGAGGCCATCACCCTGGAGATGAGCCACAACGCGCGGACCGCCAAGCACGCCTTCTTCATTCCCACCGTGCACAGCGACAAATGCACCGGCTGCGGCAAATGCGAGAAGGCCTGCGTGCTGGACGAGGCCGCCATCAAGGTGCTGCCCCACGCCTTGGCCACCGGCCAGTTGGGCCGGCATTACCGGCTGGGCTGGGAGGAAAAGAGCAAGGCCGGGCATTCCCTGGTGGAGCCCAGCCCCGAGGTCGAGGTGCGCGGCATGGAAGGGGTCGAGATGACTCCCGGCGGCACCTATAAGCTTAAGGAGTTCAGGCCATGAGCGCCGCCAAGGGTTGGTTCGGCGCTCATAAATGGCTGCTGGCCCGCCGATTGGTGCAACTGGCCTGCGTCGCGGTGTTCCTGACCGGGCCGCTGTTTGGGCTGTGGATTGCCAAGGGGACGCTGGCTTCCAGCCTCACCTTCGGTGTCTTGCCGCTGACCGATCCGCTGATGGTGGTGCAGAGTCTGGCCGCCGGCCATGTCATGACCGCCACCGCCCTGCTGGGCGCCGTCCTCGTCATGGCGGTCTACGGCCTCGTCGGCGGCCGGGTCTATTGCGCCTGGGTCTGCCCGGTCAATGTGGTGAGCGACGCCGCTGCCTGGGCACGGGCGCGGCTGGGATTGGACAAGGGACTGATCCTTCACCGTTCGCTTCGCACCGGCCTGCTGGTCGGGATCGTGGCCGCTTCGGCGGCGACCGGGACCATCGCCTGGGAATTCGTCAATCCGGTGACCATGCTCCATCGCGGACTGGTGACCGGCGGCATCCTGACCCTGGGTTCGGCGGCGCTGGTGACGGCGGCCGTGTTCCTGTTCGACCTCGGCGTCGCGGCGCGCGGCTGGTGCGGCCATCTCTGCCCGGTGGGGGCCTTCTACGGCCTGCTGGGCAAGGTCGCGCTGCTGCGGGTCGCCGCCGTGGGCCGCGCCGCCTGCGACGACTGCCTGGAGTGTTTCGCGGTCTGCCCCGAACGTCAGGTCATCGCGCCGGCGCTTCGCGGCGCGGCCAAGGGCGTGGGACCGCTGATCCTGTCCGGCGACTGCACCAATTGCGGCCGCTGCATCGACGTGTGTTCCAAGGCGGTATTCCGCTTCGATATGCGTTTTCGTGAGTTCTGGAAGGGGAGTGACCAACGTGAAGACTAAGATCAAGGCAATCGCCCTGGCGCTGTGTGTGGCGGCAATGGCGATGGGGGCCGTGGCCGGCGAGGTCAAGTCGCTCCGGTCGACCGAGGCCGATCAGCCGGACAGCGCGCCGGGCATCTACAAGGTGGTGGAAGGCGGCAAGCTCGAGCGCGCCTATCGCCAGCAGCCGCCGCTGGTGCCGCATCCCACCGACAAATACGAGATCGACGTGAAGGTCAACCAGTGCCTGCGGTGCCATGAATGGCCCTACAGCGACCAGGAGAAGGCGCCGAAGATCTCCGACCTTCACTACATCGACCGCAACGGCGTGCGCCAGGACACGGTCAACGGCAACCGCTATTTCTGCAAGCAATGCCATGTGCCGCAGAACGACGCCAAGCCGCTGGTCGAGAACACGTTCCAGCCGGCCACGCTGAACACGAACCTGCGCTAGGGGACAGGCCATGAGCAACGACAACCCGGCCGAGAACCCGGGCCTTCTCCGGGGTTTGTGGGCAGTGCTGTCCAGGCCGACCTCGCGGTGGTCGCTGGGGGGATTGCTGGCTTTCGGCATCGTCACCGGCATCATCTTGTGGGGTGGTTTCAACTGGGCGCTGGAACTGACCAACAGCGAAACCTTTTGCCTTACCTGCCACGAGATGGAGCAGAACAACTATCGCGAATTCCGGGGGACCATCCACGACGCCAACCGCTCCGGCGTTCGCGCCACCTGCCCCGATTGCCATGTGCCGCGGCCGTGGATCTATAAGATCATCCGCAAGATCCAGGCCTCCAACGAGGTCATGCACAAGCTGCTGGGCACCATCGACAGTCGCGACAAGTTCGAGGCCAAGCGGCTGGAACTGGCCACCCATGTGTGGGCGGCCATGAAGAAAACCGATTCTCGCGAATGCCGAAACTGCCACGACTTCAGCGCCTTCGACCTGACCCGGCAGTCGGCGCGGGCTCGGGCGCGCCATTCCGAGGCGGAGGAGCAGCACAAGACCTGCATCGACTGCCACAAGGGCATCGCCCACCAATTGCCGGCCGGCGCCTTCAAGGCCGAGCGGGAGTTGAACGAGGCCCTGGGGGCCAGTCACAAATAACCGGGGCTGGCCAAATGTGAAAGGGCCTCCCGCGACTCCCCGGGAGGCCCTTTTGCTTTGGTTCGAGGCGCCGAATCACACGCTGATGCCGAACATCCCCAGGGTCTTGGTCAGCAGCGTCATCTTGCGGTCCTTCTCCTCGCCGGTGGCGCCACCGAGGTAGTCGGGCAGGAAACTGGGATCGCGGAGATAGCCCTCGATCACCGTGCGGACGGATGCCAGGACGGGGCCGTCGATGAAGGTTCCCTTGCGACAGAGATCCATCAGGGTCAGCACCTTCTGCGACGCCGAGCCGCCCTTCTTTTCCACCTGCTCGAACAGGCGGGAATTCTTGAGCAACTGGCCCTGGGCGGCTTCTACCTGAGCCTGGAACTTGGTCTTGTCGGCCTCGCCCAGCCAGGAGGCGCGGATGGAGCGGTGGAGGCCGGTCAGGGTCTGGAGTTTGGGGATCGGTAGGTCCTGGCCGGCGATGACGCGCGGCACGAAGTCCTTGTCGCCGAAGTAGTGGTCCATGAAGGACTTGAGGGTGGCGCGGTTGCCCTGGCCGATGGTCACGGTGCTGATCTGCATCAGGAGGGCATAACGGTCGACCACCACCTTGCGCTCGCGCAACAGGTCGGTGATTCCCTCCTTGTTGATGTAGCGGGCCTGGCGCCGTTCCAGCGACATCATGGACTTGGTCCCGCCGATCAGGGTGGTGCCGGTCCACATGCGCTTGAACAGATCGAACAGCGCCTGGATTTCGATCTCGGGCTCGGCCGAGCGAACCGGGGCCTTGCTCGCCAAGGCCCGCAGCAGGGAATACTCGGTCGCCGCCTTGATGTTGGGGGCGATGCCCTCGGCGATCATGGCGTTGATGGTGACCATGGCGGCATGGGCGGTCGGGCGGGGCTTCCATTCGCCTTTCCACAGATCGGCCAGATCGCCGCAACGCTCCTCCAGGGTCTCGAACAGGCCGAACAACTGGTCCAGCGCGGCATCGCTCTTGATGCATTCGGACAGGATGAACTCGATATAGGCGTTCTCGGGCTTGCCCTTGGTCTGCTGGTGCAGTTTGACCAGCACCGCCACCTTGTCTTTCCAGACCTTGTGCTGGGAGAGGTGCTCGACCAGGGTCCGGTTGATGACGTAGTCCCGCTCGGTCCCCGTGGCCGAGACTCCCGCCGCGAAGGCGGAGAAGGTCTCGGGGGTGATGGCGGCGATGGGTTTTTCCTTGTCGTCGTCCCAGATCTTCTTCATGCCGGCGCTGATCAGGGTATTCAGATCCCGGAGGCGCTGGGAGGCGCTTTCACTCTTGGCCTTGGCCTGAAGGGTGGCGATCTTGTCGACCGCGTTCATCATGACCCGGCCGGCGTCGTTCAACCGTTTTTGCGACTTGGCGGAAAAGACCAACTCGGTCGGTGTGATAACCACGGACTCAATAAAGCTGGTAAAAAATCGACCGATAAGATCCCGTGAGCCGGTCGAAAAAAAATCCTCGATGCTCGTGCAATACGATCCATCAAGCAGGGCTTCCGGTGCTGCCTCGACATCTTCCTTGCTTGGGGTGCTCATCGGGCGATCAACTCATCATGTCCTGGAGTGGTCATTCGGCTCTCACAAAATGTCACAATATCATTATCGATGAGAGCCGAATGCTTCAATTGATTTCTGCGCTCTAATCCGCGGCGGTAATGGCGACGGAGAGTTCCCCCACCCCGGCGATGCGACCGACCAGCGTGTCTCCGGCGATGATCGGCCCCACGCCTTCGGGCGTTCCGGTGAAGATGAGGTCGCCCAGTCCAAGATGGTAGTACTGGGACAGATGGGCGATCACGTCGGGGATCGGCCAGATCATGTCCGCGATGTCACCATGCTGGCGAACCTCGCCGTTGACCGTAAGGACGATCTCGCCCGCCAGGATGGGGGCCGAGCCGCGCCGGATCGGGGAGATCGGGGCGGAGAATTCGAACGCCTTGCCCAGGCACCAGGGCCGGCCCTTGTCCTTGGCCTGGTTCTGGAGGTCGCGGCGGGTCAGGTCGAGGCCGACCGCGTGGCCGAACACCGCTCCGGCCGCTTCGGCGGCGGTGGCGCGGAACACCGGCTTGGACAGGGCCACCACCAGTTCAACCTCGTGATGCAGGTTGGTGGTGCCGGGGGGATAAGGGATGGTGCCGCCGCCCGCGACCAAGGCATCGGCCGGCTTGGTGAAATAGAACGGCGGCTCGCGGGTGGGATCGCTGCCCATCTCGCGGGCATGGCCGGCATAATTGCGGCCGACGCAGAAGATCCGGCGGACCGGATAGAGCGTGGCCTCGCCGGCGACGGGCACCGCGGGCAGGGGAAGGTCGAAAACGTAAGCGGCCATTCGTATCTCCTTGGCTTTGCCCCATGGTGCACCCGCGGCGGGGGCGAGATCAACAGACGACAGGCCGATGCAGCCGGTGTGCGTTGCAAATGGAATAAATACGCATTAGGATGCCGATTTAAGGCGATAAAGCCATCACAACAATGATCCGACCCGCATGAACGGGCGGACACACGGGCGTTCCGCCATCTGGAACGGGGCGCCGGGAGATGAATGCCGGCCGCGCCAGCCCAAGCGTCTGGGCGTGAAGGCAAGGCAGCCGCGACAAGAATTGAGGAAGGAGAAATACGTCATGACGTCCCCCATCGGTTCCGGCTTGCCGTCGTCCGAGCATGCCCTGGACCTGCCGCGCGATTACAACGCCGCGACCTGGTTCATCGATCGCCATCTGAAGCAGGGGCGAGGCGACAAGGTCGCCTATATCGACGCCGACGGCAGCACCACCTTCGGCCAGTTGGCGGAAAAGGTGAACCGGGCCGGCAACATGCTGAAGGGTCTGGGCCTCCATATGGAGGACCGCATCGCCATGATCACCCTGGACACGGTCGATTTCCCGACGGTGTTCTGGGGGGCGATCAAGGCCGGCATCGTGCCGATTCCGCTCAACACCCTGCTGACCACCGGCGATTACGGCTACATGCTGTCCGACTCGCGCGCCCGCGTCCTGGTCATCAGCGAGGAGTTGTACGACAAGGTCGAGCCGATCCTGCCCGACCTGCCGCTGCTGGAAAAGGTAGTGATCTCCGGCAAGAACGGCTTCGGGCATCCGCTGCTGTCCGATCTGCTGGCCAATGCCGCGCCCAAGCTTGCCACCGCCGAGACCACTCGCGACGACGTGGCGTTCTGGCTGTATTCGTCGGGTTCCACCGGCGCGCCCAAGGGCGCCGTCCATCTCCAGCGCGATCTGCCCGCCACGGCGGTTCATTACGGTCAACAGGTGCTGGGCATCCAGGAGAACGACATCGCCTTCTCGGCGGCCAAGCTGTTCTTCGCCTACGGCCTGGGCAACGGCATGACCTTCTCGCTGCATGTGGGGGCCACCACCGTCCTGCTGAAGGACCGTCCCACCCCCGAGGCGGTGATGGCGATCCTCAAGAACCATCAGCCGACCATCTTCTACGGCGTGCCGACCCTCTACGGCAGCATCCTGGCCGATGCCAAGTACAAGCGCTCCACCGGCTCCGAGGCTCTCAGGGTCTGTGTGTCGGCCGGCGAGGCCCTGCCCGAGGATGTGGGCCGGCGCTGGGAGGAGCGTTTCGGCGCCGCCATCCTCGACGGGCTGGGCTCGACCGAGATGCTGCACATCTTCCTGTCCAACCGTCACGGCGAGGTCCGCTACGGCACCTCCGGCAAGCCGGTGCCGGGTTACGAGCTGCGGATCATCAACGACGAGGGCCACGACGTTCCCCAGGGCGAGATGGGCGAGTTGATCGTGCGCGGACCAAGCTCGGCGGTGGCCTATTGGAACCAGCGCGAGAAGTCGCTCAAGACCTTCCGCGGCGAGTGGACCCATACCGGCGACAAGTACTACGTGGATGAGGAAGGCTATTTCCGCTATGCCGGCCGTGGCGACGACATGCTCAAGGTTGGCGGCATCTGGGTGTCGCCGTTCGAGGTCGAGGCGGCGCTGATCTCGCACGAAATGGTGCTGGAGGCCGCCGTGATCGGCGAGGCCGATGCGGAAGGCCTGATCAAGCCGAAGGCCTTCGTGGTGCTGCGACCCGGCGAAAGCGGCAGCGAGGTGCTGGAAGAGGAACTCCAGAAATACGTCAAGGCCAAGCTGGCGCCTTACAAGTATCCCCGCTGGGTCGAGTTCGTCGACGCCCTGCCCAAGACCGCCACCGGCAAGATCCAGCGGTTCAAGCTGCGCGGCGGCATGCGCATGTAGTCCCCGTGTCCTCCCCCCGTGCGAAGCATGGGGGGAGGTGTCACCAGTCGCTCCTCGACAACCGCCCCTGGCTGACGGACACTGTCCGTCCAGTCAATTGGGATGGAAAAGGGTGCGCCATGAAGAAGCTGCTCATCATCGGTGGTATCGTTCTGACGGTGATCGTCGGAGGCGCGGTGTATCTGTTCTCGTCGCTCGACGGGATCGTCAAGAAGATCATCGAGGACGTCGGAAGCCAGGTGGCCGGGGTCAAGGTCTCGGTCGGCGGGGTCAAGATTTCCCTGTCCGAGGGCAAGGCCTCCATCACCGGCCTCACCGTCGCCAATCCTCCCGGCTTTTCCAGTGATCCCGCCATCAAGCTGGGCGAGATCAGCGTGGTGCTGGATACCGGATCGGTGAGAAGCAACCCCATCGTGGTCAAGGACGTGCTGATCGGCGCGCCGGCGGTGGCCTACGAGATCTCCTCGGGCGGCAGCAATCTCGACGCCATCCAGAAGAACGTCGAGGCCTTCACCGCCGCCAAGCAAGGCGCCAAGGCGGAGCCGGTCAAATCCGAACCGGCGGCCAAACCCGGCGACAAGAGCGAGGAGAAGAAGGTGGTGATCGATCACCTCGCCATCACCGGCGGCCAGGTCAAGCTGGCGGCCGGCGGCATTCCCGGCGCCGCCACCACCGCCAACCTGCCCAAGATCGAGATGAAGGATATCGGCAAGGGTTCCGGCGGCGCCAGCGCGACCCAGGTGGCTCAGAAGGTGCTGGATGCCCTGGTCAACGGCGCCGTCAAGTCGGCCTCCAGCCTCGGCAATCTGGTGGGCAACGTGGGCGACAAGGCCAAGGCCCTGATCCCCGGCGACATGGGCGGCTCGGTCAAGGGGATCTTTGGGAAGTAATGAACATCCGTTCGACGCCCTCGGCCAGGGAAACCGGGCCGGGGGCGATGCCGGTCTCGCTCAGTGCCTGGATCAGTCCGGCCTGGGCATGGGCCCAGATGCCGTGCTGGGCGGCGAGAACGGGAGCGCGCAGCTTCTCGCCCAGATAGGAGCGGCGGCAGATATTGGCATCGGCGGAATTATAGGCGCGGCAGGGCAGCGGCCGGTCGGCGTGGATGCCGCATAATCCGTCATCTTCCAGCAGCGGGCAGCGGATGCGCGCCGCCCACCATTGGCCCTGGTCGAGGCCGCGTCCCTGGGTCATGGCGTCGGTGGCGCGGGTCTTGATCCGCGTCTGTCGCTCCGGGGGCATGGCGGCGATGGTATCGCTCAGCAGGGCCAGTTCGGCGGTGGTGACGCCGACGATCTGATGGCAGCACCAGGAACAGCCGGCGGTGCAGGCGATGCGGGCCAGCATGGCATCCAGGTCGAGGGCGACGCGGACCTGATCGAAAAAAGCATCGGTGGCGACGATGACGGCGCGGGTGGCGCCTGCTGGTCCTTCCCCCCGGGCCAGCGCCGCGACGGCCGCCGCATGGGCCGCCCGCTTGGCGTCGGAGAAGCCGGGGGCCGCCATGTCAGTCGAGGATGATGGCGGCCGCCGGGGGCGGGGTGGGGTCCACCGGCTCGGAGGGGATCAGCCGCAACCGGCGGCCGTCGGTGCAAAAGCCGAGGCCGAGGCGACCGTGCTTGAGCTTCAGGGCATCCTCGCCGAACAGATCGCGGCGCCAGCCGGGCCGCAGCGCGCCCACATTGGCGTTGTCGTCGGAGGCGATGGCGTCGATATCGGCGGAATTGGCCACCAGCTTGCTGGCGACGCCGTGCTCGTCGCACTTCATCTTCAGCAGCACCTTCAACAGATCGACCACCGGACCCAGGCCCTTGGGCACTTCGACCCGGTCCGGCGGCGTGGGGCACTGGCTCTCGGGAATGTCGACGCCGCGCTTGACCGCCTCCAGGATAGCCTGGCCCATCTTGCCTTCCACCAGACCCTTGCCGATGCCGCGCGTGCGGCCCAGCTCGTTAACGTCGGTGGGGTGGTGGGCGGCGATTTCGGTCAGGGTCTCGTCGCGCAGCACCCGCTGGCGCGGCAGGTCGCGGTCCTGCGCCTCGCGCTCGCGCCACGCCGCCAGCTCCTTCAGCACGCCCAGGAAGCGGGGCGAGGTGGAGCGGGGTTTCAAGCGCTTCCAGGCATGCTCGGGATCGACCCGGTAGGTGCCTGGCTCGGTCAGCAGGGCCATTTCCTCGCTCAGCCATTCCAGCCGGCCGTTCTTTTCCACCTTGCGCACCAGCTTTTCATAGGCGACGCGCAGATGGGTGACATCGGCCAGGGCGTACTGCACCTGCTTTTCCGACAGCGGCCGCATGGCCCAATCGGTGAAACGCATGGTCTTGTCGATGCGAGCCTTGGCCAATTGCGAGGCCAGGGTCTCGTAGCCGACCGCATCGCCGAAGCCGCACACCATGGCGGCGATCTGGGTGTCGAAGATCGGCGTCGGAATGGCGCCGGACTGATGCAGGAAGATTTCCACGTCCTGGCGGGCGGCGTGAAAGACCTTCAGGACATTGGTGTCGGCCATCAGCTCGTAGAGCGGCGTCAGATCCATGCCGGGGGCCAGCGGGTCGATGGCGCGGGCTTCGTCGGGGCCGCCCAACTGCACCAGGCACAGAATCGGCCAGTACGTCTTCTCCCGCATGAATTCGGTATCGACGGTGATGAAACTGGCGGTCTTCAGGCGCTGGCAGAAGGCGGCGAGCGAGGCGGTGTCTGAGATCATCGGCATGCAAGAGTGATACACTCTGAGCCGCGAGCGCGCAAGGAGGTGGCGGCAAAAACGGCGATCCAGCGACATATCATAATGAGGGAAAGAATTATGTTTCGCATTCTCATCGGGTATGATCGATTTGATGGGAAGTCTAAAGAGGGGAGATATGTGTTATGGTATTGATAAATAGAAGATCTGCAGCAAATTCGTTCGCCGCGCTCTTGGTGGTCGGGGCCCTGTCAGGCTGCGGGGCCGCGGATTGGTGGGATCAAAATTATCAGGTTCGCCCGGTGGTTCAGGGTGGGGCGGATGTCACAAAAAAGGGAGGGGCTCAGTATGAAGCCGGCAAGACAATCCGGCCGACGATCATTCCGTTCGATGTGACCGACGGCACACTGGACGGAAACTGCTCTTTCAAAACCCTTTATCCTGTGACCGACAATTCCGTCGCCTGCCGCAACCGGCTGATGGACCACCTTGTCGGCCTGTCCGCCCAGGTCTGTGCCCAGCACAAGGACGAAATCATGGCGACCGCGGCGGGTATCGATCTCGGCTTCAGCGGCGTCGCGACCACTCTGGGGGCGGTGGGGGCCATCGTGACCGGAGCCGACGCGGCGCGAGCTTTGGCGGGAACGGCCGGGCTGGTCAGCGGCCTGCATTCCAATGTGCGCGACAATATCTATCAGCAGCAGCTGTCTTCGGCGATCCTTTTCCAGATCGACCAGCAGCGGCAAGCCAAGCTGGACCAGATGAAGGTTCTTCGCGACAAGTCGATGGCCGACTACACCGGCGAGGGACTTCTGGCGGATATCGTCGAATACCACGATCTCTGCTCGTTCTATGCCGGGGTCGAGGGGCTGACCCATGCCAACCGGCGGCCGTCAACCGTGGAAGAGCTTCAGGGCAAGCTTCAGATGCTGCGGAACCAATTGACTCTGGCCAACGGCGACCAGGTGGCCATCGACCGGCTGAACAAGGCAATTCAGTTCACTACCGGTCAGCTTACGGTGGTTACCACGGGATCGGGTGTTTCGGCGCAGACCGGTCCGTAATATCGGGGGCGGGCCCGGTCGTCGCGGGCCCGCCCTTTTTTTCTGTTTCAATGATACGCCCGCATGATCTCGGGGAATTCGGAGCGGGTCCGGTTGGCGACGGCCTCGCTGATCCGGCGGCTGGAGTGGACGGCATCGCGCTCGCGGTCGAACGCCTTGGCGACGGCGTCGGCCACCTTGGGCAACACCGCCAGCCAACGGGGATCGGGGCGGTCGATGGCCTGGCCCAGGCCGTAGCAGATCTCGATCATGGTGGTGGCGAGATGGGCGACATGGTCGAAGCCGGTGCCGGCCACCCGCAGCCGCAACTCCGATGCGCTGTTCAGCAGTTGCGACAGCAGGATTGCGGCCTCGGCGGCGGGGGGGCGGCTGGCGAAGGCCTCGCCGACGCGCTTGACCAGCCAGGCGAGATGGCGGGTCTGGCCTTCGATACGATGCTCGTTGACCACCTCCCAGGCGCTGCGGACCTTGCGGCGCAGATCGTCGCGGCTGGTCGTGGCCAGGACCGTCTCCCGCAGCGGATTGGGAACCAGGACCCGGGGCGCGGTCTCGGTGCCGGGGCGCACGCCGTCGCCGCGCCGTTCGGGACCGACATAGACGGAGGTGACGACGAAAGGCCTGCGGCCCTGGATCAGGCTGGTGATGCGCTCCGCCAGCGCCGCCGGCTGGAACGGCTTGACCAGGATGGCGTCGGTGCCGCTGTCGATCAGATGGGCGATTGCGGCGGGATCGGGCCGTTGGGCCAGGATGATGGACAAAGCGAAGCTGTTGTCGCCGTCGGAGCGGTTGCGCATCTGTCGAACCGTGTCGCAAGCGTCCTGCAGCCCCTGGTCGGCGTCGCAGATCAGCAGGTCGATCATGTCGGCGTGGAGATAATGGTCGACCTCGCCACCGTGGTCGGCGGTGACCATCTGGCGGCACCCGTGGTTGGCGAGGGTGCCGGTGACGATTTCGCGGCTGTGGGAATCGGGGTTGCGCAGCAATACGCGCACACTCTGGAAGTCGTGTGACATGGCTTACCATCCTGGCAAGAGTGGACGACCTTCTGGTCGCCGGGCCCTCCGATCGCGCGCCAATCGGATGACTTGAGGCCAGTATGCCGGCGAGTCGTAAACAATCGGTTAGAGCGACGAGCCAATGAACCTTTTCATTGGCTCGGAGTTGCGGCCAAAGGCCGGCGCGCCGTGTGGCGCGGGAGCCAAGGGCCACGGAAGTGGCCCGCCCGGCGCTTGAGGGGCATATGTGCTTCTTGACAAATATGGGGCCGGGATGCCTTCTTCCGGGTTTCACCGTCCCGGTCCGAGAAGGTTCCTCATGCACGCCTACCGCACGCACACTTGTGGCCAGTTGAAGGCCGCCGATGCCGGCATCCAATCCCGCCTGTCGGGCTGGGTCCACCGCAAGCGCGATCACGGCAATCTGCTGTTCGTGGATTTGCGCGACCACTACGGCATCACCCAGTGCGTGTTGGATATTTCCAGCCCGGTGTTCCAGGTGCTGGAGAAGGCGCGGCCCGAAAGCGTCATCACCGTCACCGGCAAGGTGGTGAAGCGCTCGGCCGAGACCATCAATTCCCGCCTGCCCACCGGCGAGATCGAAATCCAGGTGGCCGAGATCGAGATCCAGTCCATCGCCGATCCGCTGCCGATCCAGGTGGCCGGCGACCAGGAATATCCCGAGGACATGCGGCTGAAATACCGCTTCCTCGATCTGCGCCGGGAAGGCGTTCACGCCAACATGATGCTGCGCTCGCGGGTGATCTCCTACCTGCGCCGCGCCATGCAGGACCAGGGCTTCACCGAGTTCCAGACCCCGATCCTGACCGCGTCGTCGCCGGAAGGCGCTCGCGACTACCTGGTGCCGTCGCGCATCCATCCCGGCAAGTTCTACGCCCTGCCCCAGGCGCCGCAGCAGTTCAAGCAGTTGCTGATGGTCGCCGGATTCGACAAGTACTTCCAGGTGGCGCCGTGCTTCCGCGACGAAGCCGGCCGCGCCGACCGCTCGCCGGGCGAGTTCTACCAGCTCGATTTCGAGATGAGCTACTGCACCCAGGACGACGTCTTCGCCGCCATCGAGCCGGTGCTGGAAGGCGTGTTCAAGGAATTCGGCCAGGGCCGCGCCGTGACGCCGGCGCCGTTCCCCCGCATCGCCTATGCCGAGTCCATGCTGAAATACGGCTCGGACAAGCCCGACCTGCGCAATCCCATCGTCATCGCCGACGTGACCGAGCCGTTCCGCGGCTCCGGCTTCGGCCTGTTCGCCAAGCTGGTGGACAAGGGCGGCGTGGTGCGCGCCATTCCGGCCCCCGGCGCCGCCGGCCAGCCGCGCTCGTGGTTCGACAAGCTGAACGAATGGGCGCGCGAGAACGGCGCCGGCGGCCTGGGCTATGTCCAGTTCGCCGCCGACGGTCCCAAGGGCCCCATCGCCAAGAACCTGGAGCCCGAGCGGGTGGCGGCGATCAAGGAAGCCGCCGGCCTCAAGGACGGCGACGCAGTGTTCTTCGCCTGCGACAAGGAGCTGCCGGCCGCCAAGTTCGCCGGTCTGGTCCGCACCAAGCTCGCCAACGAGTTGGACCTGCTGGAAAAGGACGTGTTCAAGTTCTGCTGGACCGTGGATTTCCCCATGTACGAGCGTAACGAGGAAACCGGCCAGATCGAGTTCTCCCACAACCCGTTCTCCATGCCCCAGGGCGGCATGGACGCGCTGTTGAACCAGGACCCGCTGACCATCAACGCCTACCAGTACGACATCGTCTGCAACGGCGTCGAACTGTCGTCGGGCGCCATCCGCAACCATCGCCCCGACATCATGTACAAGGCGTTCGAGATCGCCGGCTATTCCGCCGCCCATGTGGAGGAGCATTTCGGCGGCATGCTCAACGCCTTCAAGTTCGGCGCTCCGCCCCACGGCGGCTCGGCCCCCGGCATCGACCGCATCGTCATGCTGCTGGCCGACGAGCCCAATATCCGGGAAGTCATCCTGTTCCCCATGAATCAGCAGGCCCAGGACCTGCTGATGCAGGCCCCCGCCGAAGTGACGCCCGAGCGGCTGCGCGAACTGCACATCAAGCTCGACCTGCCCAAGCCGAAGAAAGAGGTCAAGGAGGGCTGAGGCCCTTCCTGCTTGCCGGACATGGAAAAGGGGGCCTCTCGGCCCTCTTTTTTTACGGTCATCGTCATGGGAGGGCGAAGGGGAAGGGCGTATGGGCGGTTGGGGAATTGGGCTCTGCTCCGGTTCTTCCCGCTTTCCGATACCGGCTCCTACACCACTCCGGTGGGCGCGCCTCCAACTCACCTTGGTGCGTCCGTCCATTGCTGAAAGTATGAGGCCGTATCTCTGGAGATCGACAATCAATACCCATTGCCGCGTTACGCATAAAGTGCAAGACTGATTTATCCCGCTTTGCGTGTTGCGCGATTTGCTAGAGCAGGCGATGGCCGGGAAAGTCGGAAATGCGACCGCCTGTGACGCGGCGTCCGTTTCCTTCGGCGGATTGTTCGTGAAGGAGCATCCTCATGGCGGATCAGCAGGATGAAGACACCGAGGCGAGGAAGCAGCTCAAGAGCTGGCCCTATGCGTTCGAGTACCTGCGCCAGACCATGGATCCTGAACTGATCGAGAGCCATGCGACCGTCATCCTGTCCCGCGCCCTCAATATTGGCGGAGTCACGGCCTTCGTGGGAGCCGGCGCGTCTATGTCCTATGGCAGGATCGGCTGGGAGGCCATGGTCCGCATGCTGCTGGATCAGGCGATGGAAATTGCGGCCAACAACAACAATGCCGAAGAGGTCAAGCGCCTGCACGAAAACCTAGTGGATTTGACAAAGAACTGGGCCGATCTCAAGTCCGAAGACTACCTGATCATCTTCCAACTTTGTGAGCAGATTACGGCCGAAGTCCGCCGGCAATGGGCGGACAAAGACGGCGATCCCCCCACCCCCTCCCGCCAGAAACTCATCGACATGATGAGCGATGACTCTGGCCATGCGATTCAGATTCTGGAACAGGCGGAGGTTCTTGGACAGGCAAGGGACGCGGATATCGCCAAGTTTTTTAAAGAGTTAGTAGAAAGTGACGGCGGCGAAAAACAATGTGCCGGCGCATTCACAGTCGATGCGTTCTTCATAGAAGTTTCGACATGGCTACGAAACATTACCTGTGGAGACACCACATACAACATATTCAAGAACATAATTCAAGATCATGCAAATGATCCGAAAAAAGAGCGCGCTATACGTCTGCCGCAACGCCGGTATTTGTTTGCAGCGGCTCTCTCCGCCCTACGTCATGACAAAAAGACTGGGGGTGGGTGTGAAATACCTCTCAACTATATGAAAGAAACCGTGAAGAAGAATCCTCCCTCCACCCAGCGAGAGGACATATTCCATCTTTACCGGGACCCCATCCGCCTTCTCAGCGAACGGCTTGAAATCTACAGCTTCCTGACCACCAACTATGATCGGGAGATCGCCCGGTACCTGGATGCCCGGACGAGTAAGGACGCTGCAACGAAAGCCAGTGCTAGCCCTTGCAGTGAGCCGGCCCCGTTCAGCGAGATCGTCTTCGACGGCAGCCGGACCGGCGAGGTGATCGCCTTCCTGGCGGGAGCCACCGAAAAGCGGCCAGGAGTGCTGCACCTGCATGGCAGCGTCAAAGGCGGGCCGGAGGATGGCGAACCAGGCCAAGGATTGCTGGTCACCGAGAGTGACTACCAATGTCGCTATTTCCGGGCGGGGCCGGATCGCGATCTTGTGAACAATGCCATCCAGTTCGCATTTGGCGCTCACCCCTTGCTTTTCGTCGGGCTGGGCATGACCGAAGGCGACCTGCTCCGCCCCTTGCGCGAATTCATGAGTACACCGAGAAATTTCGGCAAACACACGGCCATTGCCCTGATGCCGGGTCTGCAAAGCCCCGAAATGCAGATCAAGGAAAAGATTTCACTGCTTGGCCGTTATGGCGTCTACGCCACCCATTACGGTCGCGCCACCGTCAGCCTGGGCCGCACGGAAAAGCTGATCAATGACTGGCTCCACCAAATGCACGTCATCACAAGAGCAATTCTGAAATATCTTGATCTGCCGATGCGTACAGATAAAGACGATGAAGGATATAGCGCTGAAATATCCTCACATAAAGAAAAATATATCGAAGCTTTGAAGCGCAAATACGGTGAGCATGCGTACAACGCATTTTCACCGGTGAGTCATATTGAATGGCTTGAGGCGAGCGATGACGACGAATTGAATACCAATATAGAATTGGACGTAATCCATCATGCCGTAAGCTATATATACGGGCTCCCTTCAATATCTGCCGATATCCCGCGTCTTCAGGGCGAGTTTAGGACATGGAAAATAGCCGTGGAAGGTGCCTGGAGTACCATCATCTCCACATTCGCCAGCGCCAAGTTGTTGAAAGTACGGCTGGATTGGGACGGATGGCGTAAAGACTGGTACCGCATTCCCCGCGCCCGATCAGCCGCCAGCGCCGCGAGCGGCAGACGTCGCGGTCAGTCGCCGCTGGTTACCAATTTCGACCTGCTCCTGCATCACGCCGTCCAGGTCCCGAGTCGACCGGACGGCAATCACCATCGAACCCGGTTCTATACGGACGCGCCGTCGCGAGCCTTCCTGGATCTGCGCAGCGCCCTAAGAAACTCCGAGGAGTTCAAAGAAATCCGGGGCCGGCGCATCCTTCTTCTTGTGGGCAGGAGAGGGGCTGGCAAGGGCAGCCTGTTCGGCAATCTGATGAACAACGAAGGGATGGGACGCCTTCCCCACCTATTGAAGGAAATGCAGCCAGCCCGCGCACGGCCGCAATACAAATGGCAGGGCGTCGCGCTGTTCAATCTGTCCTTCACCCAGCAGGTCATGCCGGTCTTCGAACGCCTGACCGAGTTCCTGTACCGCAATCTGGTGACGATCCTTGACCGGCCTACGGATAAGGCGGCGCGAGACCGGCTTGAAGAGTGCTGGACATCGCTGGGGACCAATCATCTGGCCCGCCTGAGGGCGATGATGGAGGAGTGGGCCGGACTGGGAAAGCAGCAGCGCGTCGCACGCCGTCTGTTCGTATGCATTGATGCCATCGGCATTTTTTTCGACGAAAAAGGCCGCGCCAAAAACGGACAATTGGGCTGTGCCTTGGAGGCCATTTTTGCCGAGGAATTTGCAACAGCCCCCATTGACTTCATGATCATCTGTTGGCCATCGCGCCTCCCAATCCATTTCCGGCCCCAGCGCCCAGGGACGAACGAGGCCGCCTACCAGCCTGGGACTCGCATCCCTCTCCTTCACTTGTCCTCGCCGCGCCGCCCCCCGGCCGACGCCGTCTCGGATGTCGAGCGTCTGCCCGAGATTCTCACCGAGAAAACGGGTGACCACGAGGTGGGGGGAGGTGTCCATTTCCTTCATTCCACCAGAGCCAGCACATTCGCCCTCTCGCACCACCCTCGCGTCGCCTTTCTGATCGCCCGTAATATTATGTGCGACAAATATCCTGACTTCCTCGCGCGGATAGGTGCTTCGCGAGATGGTCGTGATGTTGCAAAAGTATTTGCTTCGGATAACGCCCATGCAGTGCGTGTAATTCTACGGAAAAGCCTCTTTCTTTTTGAACGAGATGGCACCTCGTATCGGCACAATCGCAGCGGCTTGTTACGTTGACCCATCACCTTCCTTTTGGGATGGCTTGACCCGTTTTCTCGGCCCGGTGCCGTCGATCTGGTCGCCGTCCTGGGTCTTGCGTCGGCGGGGGCCTTTTCGGATCACGGGCTGATTTTTCCGGGG
>NZ_CAINTR010000040.1 GCF_903853455.1 uncultured Magnetospirillum sp. | reverse complement strand
GGTGCCGGCCACCGGGTCGAGCAGCACGTCGCAGGCGGCGTCGGCGATGGTGGCACCATTGGCATCGACCACCGCCACGGTGACGGTGGCGGTGCCGTCCGGGGCGATGGTGGCGGGCGGGGTCAGGATCAGCGACGGGAATACGGTTTCGCGGGCGACGACGACGGTGGCATCGGGCAGCGTGCCGGTGGACTGGACGTTGCCGATGAAGCCGTAATTGGGATTGGCGTTGATGATCAGCGACGATTGAGCCAACGAACAGGTCTTGAACGGCACCAGCAGGCGGAGCGGATAGGGCCGGTTCTCGCGCGCCCGGTAAGGAGCCCCCCACTATTGACCGCATCATTTCGGCCCCCTTGGCTTGATGGCGTAATTCCACTCTGGATGGAAATCGGCGCGGACGATGTTGAGGGCCTCCATGTCGGCATCGGGGACCTTGATGCCGGCGAGGTACAGCCTGTCATCGATCTCACAATCGACGGTGAGGCCTGCTGTGGTGGTGGTTGCGGCAATAAGTTCGACTACGGCGAGGCGGCTAGTCAACGGCTTGGCGCGCCAGTTTTGAGTGATGTGGCAGAAGAGCCGATGCTCGATCTTGTTCCACTTGCTGGTTCCGGGCGGGTAGTGGCAGACAGCTATCTCAATGCCGATCTCGTCAGCCAGCCGTTGCAACTCCATTTTCCACAGCCTCACTCGCACCCCATTGGAACCGCCCCCGTCGGCGGTGATCATCAGTCGGGTGGCGCCGGGGTAGCGCATTCGACCGACCTTCTCCCACCAGCGCCGGATAGCATTGACGGCGAATTCGGCGGTGTCGTGATCGATCCCGACCGAGACCCAACCGCTGTTGTCGGCGATGTCGTAGACGCCGTAGGGCACCACTTTGCCCAGGGCGGGATCAGCGAAGTCGTGGGTCTTCACCCGCTGCGGCCGACCCTTCGGGCGGTAGTCGGTTCCACCGTTCTTGTACAGGCCGACCAATTCCTTCTTCTTGGTATCGACCGAGATCACAGGCCGGCTATCGGCCTGGAAGGCCAGGACCTGGGCGTTGATATGCTCGAATTGAGCGTCTCGGTCCACATGGTGGCTGCCGGCGTTGGCCTTGCTGTTGCACTGCCGGCTGTAACCCAACTGACGCAACAGCTTGGCCACCGTCGTCGGTCCAATCTGATGGCCCATCTTGCGCAGCGCCATCGCAAGCTTCGCCAGACTCTTCGACACCCACAGCAGCGGCTTCACCGGGTCGCCCAGCGTCATCGGTGCGAGCAGGTGTCGCAAGTCGTTCAGCAGCGTCGGATCCTCTGTGGTCAGGGCACGCCGACCACAGCCTCCATGACGCACCCGCCCTGCCGGCAGCGGCGGTGCATTCAGATCCTTCAGGCCCCGACCAATCGTGCTGCGCGCAATTCCAGTTGCCTGCGCCACCGCCACCAAGCCGCCACGCCCCAGCGCACGAACCTCCGCCGCCGCGAATAGGCGTCGACCACGCTCATTAAGCTGGTCGTGGAGTGCAAGGAACTTCCGGCGAATTGCGGCCACGTCAACCACGTTTCCCATCGCCTCCTCCGCACAAATCAATATCGTGTGTGCGATTCTGAACCTTTATACCCGCAATGGCGAGCGGTCTCGCAAAACGGGCGTGCTGGCGATTCGGTCAATGGCGCTGGGCTCCTAACGGGGCTCGGGTGTCTTCGACAGCCAGGTGGCCAGCGTGCGATTGAAGGGGGTATCGAGCGTCCCATCGTCACGCAGCGGGAAGGCCCAGGTGGCGTGATCGGACCATTCCTTGCCGAGACCGCCGGTGCCGACCATATCGAACAGCATCTCGTCGAGGACCATGAAGTCCTTACCGGGATGGCTCAACCCGTCACCGGCGATCACGGCGGCCGTCTGGGATGAAAACGGCGCGGCGTAGCTCTTGCTCGTCGGAGTGCCGATCACGGTGGCGGCGGCCACGCCGTCGAGGGCGCGCCGGCCGCTGACCCGGCCCTTGCGGACGGCATCGTCGCCGGCCACCACCTCTTCATAGAGGCGGAGCGACAGCGTGGTGTCGGCGCGCAGCACTTCCAGCAGGGCCGGCATCTTGAGCCGGGACAGGGTGATCACTTGGGGCGTCAGCATGGCGATCATCCACAGC
>NZ_CAINTR010000039.1 GCF_903853455.1 uncultured Magnetospirillum sp. | reverse complement strand
GGGCCGTTTGTCATGCCGCCGCCCGCTGGGGCCGGTCTCCAGTCGGGGCTCCGCCCCTCCTTACGTCCGGCCCCAGCGGGCAATCATACCGGCCATCATAGTTGTCGCTCAACCGGCCAAGATAATTGTCGGCGGCGACGTCCCGTCCGATTCGCTGATTGCTACCATCGCGAGATCATGGTTGGGTATCCGCGTGGGAAGCGCTTCGTTGGGTATCACGTAGAGTTTGAAGAGGGACACCTCCCTTCCAGGCAATATTAGTTCGATCGGCATGTTGGCCTGGAGATCACCTGGCGCCACCAAAAGTAGCATGCGGAGGGCTTCCGGCCGAGACGATGGATGGGCGTAGATGCGCGAAGTCGCTAGCGCGTGTCGCTGATAAACGAGAGCCGAATCTCGCAGGCCGTAAAACTGTAGGGCCAGCGCCATGTCCATCAACATCGCAGCATTCGCCCAATCCCCTTTCAGGCGCGCCATGCGATCGGCAATCAGAGCGTTCAAATCCGTGGCCATGCCGTGGTGAGCCAGCGCCATCAGCCGCGCCGGATCTTCTGGCTGCGGCAGATCGGGCATATCCGCCAGTTCGAAGCTATCAAATGACTCAGCCATGCGTAATCCTGGCCCTGACCATGTGCGCGACGGCGTCCCGAATGCGCGGCACCGCACGATGCTTATAGGGAAACTCGTCCTCCGCCTCGTCCAGATGCACCAGCATGCAGGCATTGGCCTCGAAGAACAGAACCTCGCCATTGGGGAGAAGGCTGCAATCCATGCCGCCATAATCCAGGTCGAGACGCTGCGCCACCTGATCCACTGTGGCAGCGGCCCTGGGGCCGAATACCTGGCGCCAGTCGGTCAGGAACGCCTCTTCTTCCTGCTTTTTCCAGTTGCTGCGTCCCATCTCGGCCCGCCAGTAGTGGACCAGCCAGGTCTCGGCGATAGCGAGATGGTAGGGAAACGGCTGACGATCGACGAATATGAAGCGGTATTTCCGGTAGCACTCGCCAGCACCCTTGAAGTCATGGAACGCGGTCAGCAGGAAGCGGTCATGGGGGACCTTCGCGAGGTAGTCGGTCAGATCCGATGGGGTCTCGATCAGGGCCAGATCCTGGCCGCCATGGGCTCCACAGGGGCGAACCAACTGTGGACCGGCAAAGTTCACCGGATCGACTGACTTGTTGCGCGTCATCAGCCTCACCTCGGGCACCACCAGCCCCGGAATATCTCCGAACACCACCGGCGCCTGATCGCGGCCGGTGCGCGCTACGCGGTCAGGGGGATTGAGCAGCGGCTTGCCCAACCGCGCGGCCAGCGTCTTGACGGCTTCGACCTGCCCCCCATTTCGCTCGACCTCGCCCAGCATGTTGAATATCAAATCGGCCCTGGTCAGGTCTTCGAAGGCCACGCTGCCCAGCGGCGCGTCCGGTTGATCGGGTGACACCAGGATCAGGGTCTCGGTGGCGAATCGCGCCGGATCGAACAGGTAGCGCGTCGGCACATGGCTGGCGCCGACACTGCCCAGTAAAAGAACGGTGGCATCGTGCCTTTGAGTGGCCTCCGTCCTCGTCAATCCTTGAATGCGGGCAAGCCGGTTGCAGAGACTGATCGCCTCATCATCGCGGTGCCATCGCTCCAAGATCCCGGCAAGGCGCTCGATGGCAGTCGCATTGTCGGGGGCGATGTCCAGAACGGCGCGGCAGGCCTGCTCTGCGGTCTCCAGTTCGTCGCCCTCATCGGCGGCGTTGGCGAAGTGCAGCAGGGTGGCGATGCGCCGGGGCACAGCATCTATTGGCGTATGGCTCAGGGCGAGCCGATGGGCCTCAGCCGCTTCCTTGAAGCGGCGGCAGTCGTACAGCACCAGTCCACGGTTATCGTGGGCTTGGCCGAGAAGGGGGGCGATGTCCACGGCTTGATCCAGCGCAACCAAGGCCTCATCCCGTTGCCCCAGGCGATGCAGCGAAACGCCCAGATCGTTGAGGATGGAGGCGAGATCGGGCAACCCCACGGCTGCCCGGCGGAACAACGCCACCGCCTCTTTGTCCTGCCCCTTGCCTTGCTGCAACCGCCCCAGGCAGTACAGGGTCAGATGATTGTCTGGCTCCATCGCCAGATGCCGGCGAAACAGCGCATCCGCCTCGGTGTCGCCGGGGCGGTCCATCAGGATCGCTCCCAGCATCCGCAAGGCAAGCGGCTGACGCGGATCGATTTCCAGCGCCCGCCGATACAGCGTTTCAGCTTCGATCAGACGACCGTCCCGGTGATGGGCGAGGGCTGACTTCAACAGCACGTCGGGGGAGGACATGTCGTCCATATTCAGGAGTAGCCGAAATGCTTCAGCCAATCGCCGGCCTTGTCGTCAAAGGCTTGCTGGGTGTCGGGACTCAGGTGATTGCGCCAGTCGCCGATGATACCCTTGCGGAAGAAGGATGCCTGGTTCTCTTCGCCTGAACGACGCCCGCCGGTCAGGGCGGTGAATGATGCCGTGGCCGCGCAGTGTTCGATTTCCGGGCCGGCGGATTTGGCTCCAAGGAAGGTGAAGAACCGGGCCAGCTCAGCAGCGGTGTCGGTGCTGAGATCCTCATAGCGGACCGTCATGTAGCGCCCGGGAACCGTCTGGCCGAACTCCGATGCCGTCTTGACCACGCTGGCCCAGGTTTCGGCGAACTGGATGGCGTAATGGTCGAGCGACGCATAAGTCTCGATGGTCCTGTCCTGGTCCAGGCGCAGATTGTGGAACCATCCCGAAACCGCGCAATCGCGACCGTCTCGGACCACATGGATGAACTTGGCATTGGGAAACAGCAGGGCAAGCGTTTGCAGGCCGGACGCATTGTCGGGCGTCTTTTCTCCGATCGCGACCAGTTTCTTGTCCCGACATTTCTGGTCCAGCAGCAAACATATGCTCGTCGTCAGGATATGAAGCAGGTGATCGGTCGTGACCTTGGGGATGCGGCTGATTTGATCGAATAGCGTCAGATTCTTGTTGTCGATGTACTCATTGTAATGGTCCAGCGCATTGGCCAGATAATCGGCCAATACGTCCATGAAATGCCCCTCGCCATTGCATGATATGTTGGGGTGCGCATCAAGCAGCAACTGTACCCAGGTGGTGCCGGATTTCATGACCCCGCAAACGAAGAAAATCTGACCGGACCGAATTCGAGTAACCCTGCTCTGAAGGCCATCGAAATCGTAGACGGGTGATTCTATGTCATTGTTGGTCATGGCTAAATGCAGCTCTCAGGCCTGTCCTGACGAAGCGCTGCGGATTCGGTCAATCCGACTATCCACGGCGCACCATGAGAGTGCGCGTTTATTTATGTCATGCGCCTGACACGGTCATCTATAATTGGTAACAGAGTGTAACCGAGGGGTTCGGTGGGAAATATCGCCAAACCCGAAGGGGACTTAACTTCCGCCAGATGTTCCATGCCGATGACGGCCACCGCCGTTTGGCTTCTGCCCCTGGCTCGGGCCTCCCGCGAGAGTATCGGCCTGCCAGATGCCGACATGCTTGGCCTTGGCTTGGTCCTGCTGCTCCAGATAGTCCGGAGGAGCGTCGGGAGCCGCGCGGGCCTGACCATTAAGCAAGGCGGCCTGGGCCACGTCGTAGCCGGCATCGGTGGTGCAGACCCATTTGCCGTTATCCTTGGGTTGGCAGGTGGCTGCCCCACCCTGATCCTGGATATACCTGTCAAATTGGACATCATAGGGCGCCCCCAGCCCGATCACGCCAAACAGAGCCACCGTCTTGTTCCCGACCACCAGGTTCCCGGTGTTGAGGACGCGGACGGGGCCGGAGATAGCGGCCGGCAGCGGGGGAGCGGGCGGCGCCGCAGGGGCGGGCTGCTCCAACTCCTTCAATCGGACCTTGGCGAGTTTAACGAACTTGCCCTTGGGAAAAGTCTCCACATACGCCTTGAGTTCACTGGCCTTGCTGCGATCAATGGATTGCCAGAACGCGACGTCGGCATCATCGGCGGCGGCCGCCGCCGTAACGGTCGCCAGGACAAGGCCACCGGCCAGCAGCGCGGCACGGAGAATCGCGCGGACCGTCATGAAATATCCTCGGAGAGGTCGATCATTGGCGGGGGAGGCGGCCTTCGGCCATGGCGGATTTTCGCCACGGCCGAAGGCGATCAGCCTCAGCCGGCTTTGCCGTCATGCCCATGGCCGGATCCGCCATGCTTGTTCCAATGACCGTGACCATGGTGGCGGGAATTCCGGTCGAACGCCGTCTTCTGCTCGGGGGTCAGTTGCTCGTACAGCGCTTCCAGCATTGGCCGGGACGCCTGCAATCCTTGCAGTTTCGCAACCAGGAATTTCTCCATCCGGGCATCGCGTTCCAGGGCGTTCGGCCGTGTTTCCACCTTGGGCGCCGCGTCGAGGCAGACCGACCGCTCCTTCGCCGCCGTATCCAGCTTAGCCTGCTGCCATTTGCTCCATGCCGGGCGCTGTTGGCTGGTCAGGCTGAGTTTGGCTTCGAGATAAGCCAAGCGGCCAGCCTGATGCGCGTAGATTTCGCCACAGACTTTTTTATGCCAGGCGACGCGATCCACAGCGTGATGCGGGGGCGCCGCCACCGCTTGGCCGGAAGGAGCCGTTTCGGCGAACGCTGCCGAAGAGACCAGCAACGGCATGGCGATGAGGATGGCGATCGAAGTCTTGAACATGATACCCCCCGTGAATTCAGTGTGCCCGGATTGTCGTTCCATATTGTTTCTGGCGTAAGACCGGCGTCCAGCGGATTTGTAACAGAAGGTAACTGTGCGTGGGTGCCCCGGCATTCCACTTTGTAATAGCTGTGAATTGCATTTATGGCGGACGTTCTAGTTTAAATTCCGGCTGGGCCACGGTGGTGATTGTTGTCAGAATTCATCAAATTATTGCCACAATTTCCGGTGATGATCTTCCATCCCCCGGAGAACGGCACATCCCCACCAACCAACAACCATAAGGAGTCAAGATCACCGATCTTCGTGGCAGGTTCCATATTACCGATGGCCGGTGGTGACATGAACAACGCGATGAGCGGGAGTGGCAACATCGCGAACGCTGGGAACGCGAGCGAGAGGAACACCGCTATGTTCCTCCGCCGGTGGTGGTGGTCCTCGCGGCACGAGATCTACGAACCGCCGCCAACAGCCACCGTCCGGCATCAACATCATCCTGCCGATCGCGATCAGGTAAGGCGGCCGACCGGGCGGTGGCCGGTAACGCCACCGCTCTTAACGTCGGCGTCCGAAGCCACCGCCATTTCCGCCACCCGACGTGCCGAAATAGCTCTGCCGGTCGCTCTGGGTCTGGCTCCGCGCCCCTTGGAGAGTCTGCTTGGCCGTGGCGATGTTCTGCTGGTCGGTGGTGACGGCACTGGTGTTTCCCGCCTTCTGATCGGTCCGCAATTGCTGATAATCACTCCGGACAGCCTGGCGGTCGGTCTGGACGGCTTGGCGATCCTGCTGGAGCACCGGTTGGGCTGCGGTTCGCGCCGCCGACAGATCGGTCTGGGTCTGGGTTTGCGCCCCCTGCAAGGTCTGCTTGGCCGTGGCGATGTTCTGCTGGTCGGTGGTGACGGCGATGGTGTTTCCCGCCTTCTGATCGGCCCGCAATTGCAGGTAATCGCTCCGGACGGCCTGGCGGTCGGTCTGGACGGCTTGGCGATCCGTGGTAAGAGTCTGGCCGTAGTTGGGCGTCACGGTCTGTGCCTGTGCGACGGTTGCAAGCGCGGTCAGGGCGGTGACGAAAAGGGCGGCGCGGATAAGCATGGGGTGCCTCGCGGGTTCCTGGGTGCCATGGCTGCGGGATGCACCCGCTTGCCCGAGGCAATGCCTCGGGCAAGCGGGGTCACATCAGGTGTTGAGGTTGACGTAGGTTCCCGGAGTTGCGGTTGCCGCCGTGGCCGTGGCTCCCACGGTCTGGGCGGTCTGGATCTGGGTGTTCAGCGCGGTCGCCTGAGTGGTGGCATCGCTGTCGCCGGTGGCTGTCGTCGTGGCCGCACCGGAGTCACTCGCGGCAGCCGGAGCGGCGCCTTGGCCATGATGGTGATGGCCGCCCTTGTGCGCCTTCATATCTTGCTGAAGTGCCGAAAAGGCCTTCTGGGCGCCAGAGACGTCGCCGTTCTGTAGTGCGGTCTGGAGGGTCTGGTAATTGGTGTCGTTGGTCAGCTTCGAGCCGTTGGGCGAGTTCTGAAGGTCGCTCTGGAGCGTGCTGAACGCACTTTGCGCCGCCGACAGATCGCCGTTCTGAAGCGAGCTTGAGAGCGAACTGAAATCGGCCTTGGTTTGTTGGAATGCGGCCTGATTGGTGTTCTGGGTGGACGATACAGCTGAGACGGACATGGCTAACTCCCTTTTCTGGGGATGGTCGAGGTCCACACAGGTGCCTGTGTGGCCTCTTGAAAGGGTATGGACGTGCCCTGACAGGAAGCTGGCGTCGCGCCTTTAAAATGGTAACAGAGGGTAACACTCAAGGGGACAGCCGCAACCCGGCCGAATGGATCGCTGCAATCCGGGAAGAAATATGGGGCTTGGCCGAAATCCCCGCTCAGGCAAACAGCGACAGGATCGAGCCGACCCCGTTGGACTGCGCGGCGGTTTGACTGGCGGTGGCGGCACTATTGTTCACGATATTGAACAATGTGTCGGAGAGGGACGAGGTGGTGGTTCCAGCGATGGTCTCGAACAGCCCGGAACTGTCGGGGGTCGAACTTTGCAGCAAGGCATTCGCCGCCGCCCCGGGAGCGTTCGGGATGGCGTTGGTGCCGATGAGGAGGGGATTGGAGACCGAGCTGGATATGGAGCTGACCATGACGCAAACCTCATTCTGATGGTTTATGTCCGCAAACGATTCTGTCTTTTGCGTTGCCTCCAACAGTACAAGACCTTCCTGACAGGAAGGTGACCGTGGCGTCATGGCTGCGGTCTGCCGGCGCATTTCCCCGCATCCCGGCCATGAGGCCGGGATGCGGGGAAGCGTTCCGGAAGGATCAGGCGGCGACCGAGGTGCTCGCGGCCGTCGTGGTGGTGTTCTTGTTTGCGTTCGCGTTGTTCTGGTAGGACGCGACCGCCTGGATCAGTTGTTGGAACAACATGCCCGGGTCGCTCGTCGATCCGCTGCCGACACTCGACGCGGCGGTCGATGCCGTTGTCGAAGAGGCGGTGGATGACGTGGCCTGGGTGGAACCGGTTGCCGATGTCGATGGCGTCAACGACGCCAGCAACTGGTCGAGCAATTGGCCGGGATCGGTGGTCGTGCCGGACGATGCCGTCGATGTGCTGGATTGGCCCGACGATTCCGAGGCCGAACCACTTCCACCATGATGGTGATGATGATGGTGGGGTTGGACCTGGGCGCTGGGGTCAGTGCCGTCGGTTGCCGTCGGTTGTCCGGTGAGAGCCGCCGTGGCGCTGGTGTCGGTTGCAGCCGTCGTACCGGTGGTCGCGGAGGAGTCCGAGGACGATCCCGCCGACTGCAATTGGATGAGGAACGCCTGTATCCCGGACGAAAATTGCTGGAGTGGGTTGGAGGAACCGAAGGTGTTTGTCGTCGGCGAACTGGTGCCGCTGGCGTCGGCCGCCTGGGAAAAGCCACTGAAGATACTGCCGAGGGCTTGGTCGGGCGAGGTGTTGGACGAGGTCGTGCCGGTGGTGGGTGCTGGGGGTGCCGTATTGCTTTGGATCCCCCAACTCAGCCAGGACTGATTGGCTGAGTTACCAATGGATTGAATCATGTCTGTCTCCTTCGTTCTCCCTGTGGGGCGAAGCGATTTCGAGAGTCCCCCTCGCTGCTCGCGAGGGCGCGCGGGCGACGCCACGCAAGAAACGGACCATCTCCGAACGTACGGAAATCACGGAACACGCCGGAATCCTGCCGATCCATAGGGGAAAAATCCGTAGGGTTCTGGGCTGGACTGGGCAAATTCTTCCTATCCCTACAGCAGATTCTACCCCTCCCCCTCTGGCGCACCACCGGGTCCAGGTCTGGCGAAAAAGGCCTCCAGCGCAGCGACATGGCGGGTGCCGTTACCCAGGACGCGGCCCCGGCATGGTCACGGGACGCCCGTCCACATGGGCTTCGCACGAGGTGCGCCGCAACAGAGAAAGGGGGGGCCTCCTCCCGCTTACCCCCGTAGGGCGGACACGCCGAATATGTTCACCAGTCCGGCGTGCAAGTGCTTGAGCGAGAAGAACGACTTCTCCATGAAATAATCGACGCCTGCGGCATAGGCGGCGCGCTCAGTCTCTTCTCCGGCAACACCAGTCAACAGAATGATGGGAATGGTCGGGTCGATGCCATCGATTCCGGCGCGGATGCGTCGGGTGCATTCGAGTCCATCCATCGCCTCCAACTTCCAGTCCATGATGACGATGTCGGCCCCGCCGGATTGAAGGGCGGCGACCCTCTTCCTGTAGCTCTCGCCGTTCATCTCGATGATGGTGGCGTGGTGGATAAGGCGGTCGATCGAGGCCACCGTCATTGCCGGATCGGGGAAGACGTCGCCCCAAGCCGAGAAGGGCTGGTTGGCCTTGATGGCGATGCTGTGTCGCTCATAGCGGTGACTGATGAGTTCGAACAGCACACTGGTTTCGGCCTGATC
>NZ_CAINTR010000038.1 GCF_903853455.1 uncultured Magnetospirillum sp. | reverse complement strand
TCGACATCTCAGTTTCGGGCATCCGATTTCAGGGCGATGGCCGACAAGTGGGGGATATCATCAGGTTCCGGCTTGCTTGCCTTCAGAACATGAACGATTTCGTCGATTGTAAAATAATCGTGCGCGTTGCCGATGAAAACTTGATTAGAGCGGAGTTCAGGCCAACTTTTCGTCTTATGAAATTTTTACTTGGGCACTTTGGCGAGATCAATGGGCCTCGACCACTGTTCTTTAGATAAAGACATAGGAAACTCGTAAGGCCGCAAATAATGCAAAAACCAAGCTTATTATTCGTTGACGATGAGCCGAACATTTTGTCGGCCATCCATCGCATCCTCAATCCGCACAGAGATAAATGGGATATAAATTTTGCCAGCGGCGGAGATGATGCTCTAGATTTTATGGCCAACAACATCGTCAATGTCATCGTCACTGACATGGCCATGCCTGAAATGGATGGGAAAAAACTAATCTACCGGCTTCACGAGTTGTTCCCCGACACGATTCCAATTGTTTTGTCCGGGCACTGGGATATCGCCACATCGCTGCGTGAACTTGGCCCCAATGTTCGTTTCCTCGGCAAGCCTATTAATCATGACCTGCTGGTCTGGGCGCTTAAAGACGCAGTCACTGACGCGCGCTTGTCACCCTCCATGCTTCTAGAGATCGCACAGTCACCACCAAGCGTCCAGGATCCGCTTTCAAAGAACTTGGACGCCCCCTATTCCAGCAGTTGGATATCCGTCGCCCCAAATGCAGACTGAATGCTCTGTCTCTAAAAGTAGCCGAGGATCATCCTGACAACATCAGATTGACGAGTTGCCCCGGTCTTGAGAAAGACCCTCTTGAGATAGTTTCGGGCAGTTCCAACGGCGATGCCCGAGACGGCTGCCGCCTCGTCCAATGAGCAACCCAACACGAGTGAATGGGCAATCCGTGCCTCTGCGGGGGTCAGGCCGAACAGTGTCGACAATTGCTCAGCTCCAGGAATGTTTTTGCTGAGGGGGTCGCGAAGATAAACACTCACTTGGGCATCGATCGCCTGACTGTTTGGCGCGCGACTGACTGTTGCGGATAAGGATGAACCAAGATTAGGGCGTTCGATCAGGATCGTCCCACCGCCACTACCTTTGGATGTGCCGCGAATTAAGTCATGAAATTGGGCGGTCCCCTCTATGGCCGCTAGGCGAAGAATCCGGTCCGCACCGACATACAGACCATCGGCAGCAGCGCATAAGTGCGCCGCCACGCTATTCATAAACAGAACATGGGCCTTGCTGTCTAGAACGAGAACTCCGACTGCAAGGGAGTCTAGCGCTATTCTTTCCGGAGATGAGCCCAAAAGGGATTGCGCCTTGCTCTGGTCATCTAAGGCGGCCGCAATGCCCTCCACCAGCAAAGGCTTTGGACAGGGCTTTGGAAAAAATCTAAAAATTTCGGCACGATTAATGGCCTCCACGGCCACCCCCATGTCCGATACGCCGGTTAGCATTATATAAGTGGACCGCTGGGAAACCTGCTTCATCTTCAGCACAAGCTCAATCCCATTGATCCAGGGCATCATCATGTCAACAACAACTACGTTGAACAGATGGGACCTAAAGAGTTCGAGCGCCCTCTCTGGGGAATCACAAAAAGTCAAATCCCAGCGGGAATATTCTGTCGCTAAATTTCTTGATAGAGCCTCAAGGACATAGCTCTCATCATCAACAAATATAATGGATGGCTTTCCAGTCATCTTAGGCGCTCACCTTGATATGGTGACGTTATATGGCCGCCGTCTCCCGCTCCCCTGGACAAAGATCAGAGGAAAAAGTCATCCACCAAGAGAGTCCCGGCTACTTTTCGGCAGTGTGAAGTTGAAGATTGTCCCGCCAGATGGATTCGCCTCATACCAGATCCTGCCCCCGTGATGGTGCACGATCCGCTTGCAAATAGCCAGCCCGACACCATGGCCAATATAATGGCCGTGCCCATGAAGACGACGAAAAATGTCAAAGATGTTGTGGGCAGTTTCTTCGACACCTATACCGTTGTCGGCTACTGAAAATACAATGGGCCCTTCGTCCTCCGTATGATAAACGCGCACTTCAGGAATTGCCATCGGAAGCCTGAACTTGATGGCGTTTTCAATGAGGTGCCGTAATAACTGAACAATAGCCCGTTCACTGCCGAAAACAGAAGGAAGTGCGGACACTTCCACCAGTGCGCAGGAATCAGAAATGTCACTCATCAGGGGCTCCAAGGCCAGTGCACAAGCCATCATAGCAAAGTTTTCAGCTTCGTAAGCCGCTGATGTTCACGCGGCGCCGGTGGAACCGCCATAGATGTCCGCCGTGTCGGCAGATATCGACACTCGTCAATCATGCCGAGAGGGGGGCCAAGCTTCATCTCACGTCACCCGTCTTCACTCGAAAACTAGGGGTAGATTAGGGGCTAGAATAGCCAAGCGGCACCGCCACCCTGATGGGTGTCGTCGAGAACATGCCGTAACTGCTTGAATTTGTTGGTGCCCCAGGCCGGACTCGAACCAGCACGCCGTTGCCGGCAACAGATTTTGAGTCTGCCGCGTCTACCATTCCGCCACTGGGGCACCGCGAGAATGGAGGGCGATCATAGCGAAGGCGGGGGGCGGGTCAACGGGAAATGGTGGGCCGGCGGCAAGATGTGCGTGTGGCCCGCCGGCCCACCCGAATTCCGGGTCAGCGATCGCTGCGGATGGGGCTGTATTCCAACGGAACCCAGGCAAAGGCCGAGCCCTCGGCGCGGATGTGGCCGATGCCGGGAAACGGCAGATGGGCGCCGGCCACCCACAAGCGCTGCTTGGCGGCATCGGCGAAGACCTTTTTCCGGGTCAACACCGCCTGATCCTTGTCAGAGTCGAATTCGACCGCGATCTCGGGATGGGCGAATTGGGTGGCGTGGCTGTGCACCAGATCCCCCAGCACCAGCAGGCGCTGGCCCTGGGAGGTCAGCAGATAGGAGGTGTGGCCGGGGGTGTGGCCGTGGGTCGCCACCGCGCTGATCCCCGCGGGCAGCGCCCCCTGGTCGAGGGTCTTGAACCGGCCGGCGGCGGCGTAGGGGGCGATGGCGGCGCGGGCCAGCTTGAACAGGTTCTGCGCGGCCTCCGGGGCCTTGGCGGCCTGGGCCTCGCTCAGCCAGAAATCGGCCTCGGCCTTGTCCGCCCAGACCTGGGCGTTGGGGAAGGCCACCGCGCCGTCCGGGGTCAGCAGCCCGCAGGCATGGTCGGGATGGAGATGGGTGAGCAGCACCGTGTCCACCTGGGCGGGATCGTAGCCGGCGGCGCGGATATTGTCCTGGATATAGCCCAGCGTCGGGCCGAAGGCCTTGGCGGTGCCGGCATCCACCAGCACCAGATGGTCGCTGGTATGGATCAGGAAGGCGTTGACGGCGGTCTGCATGCCCTTGCCGTAATCCACGAACATCCGCGACAGCAAGGCCTCCACCGTCTTGGCCTTGGCATTGAGCAGCAGCTTGCGGTCGAGGTCGATATAGCCGTCATACAGCGCGGTGATTTCGAAGGCGCCCAATTTGAGGCGCTGATAGCCCGGCACCTGATCGAGATGCTGCGCCGGGGGCTCGGCCAAGGCGGCCGGGGCCAGGCCGGGGCCGACAACGAGGGCGCAGGCCACCACGGCCGCACGCAGGAGGGATGACGCGAAACCGGCCATGGGGGAAACCTCCGGACGACGAGTGCGGAGGGTATTTCAAAGCAAGGCGGGGGGCGGGTCAACGGATTTCCGCCCCCCCCAAACGGCTTACACGCTGAAGTACTTGGCCTGCGGATGCAGCGTCACGATGGCCGAGGTGGATTGCTCGGGTTCCAACTGGAACTCGTCGGACAGGGTGACGCCGATCCGCTCGGCGCCCAGCAGGGCCAGCAACGCTTTCTGGTCCTCGACCCGGGGGCAGGCGGGATAGCCGAACGAGAAGCGCGAGCCGCGATAGGTCTGCTTCAGCAGCTTGTCCATGTCGGCGGCATCCTCGGCGGCGAAGCCCAGCTCGCTGCGGATGCGCTTGTGGACGTATTCGGCCATGGCCTCGGCCATCTCCACCGACAGGCCGTGCAGGTAGAGATAATCCTGATACTTGTCGGCGGCGAACCACTGGCGCGCCACCTCGCTGGCCTGATGGCCCATGGTCACCACCTGGAGGCCGATGACGTCGCGCACCGGGTCGGAGACCGGGCGGAAGAAGTCGGCGATGCACAAGCCGCCGTCCTTGGCTTGGCGCGGGAAGGGGAAGCGCGCCGCCTCGGTCTTGCCGTCCTCGCCGAACAGCACCACCGCATCGCCGTCGCTGGCCGCCTTCCAATAGCCGTAGGCGGCCTTGGGCTGGAGGATATGCTCGTCGGCGCAGCGCTTGAGCATGGCCAGCGCGATGGGCTTCAGTTCCTTGTGCGCCCAGTCCTTGAATTCGGCCAGCGAGCGGCCCTGCTTCCGGTAGCCCCAGTGGAACTGGTACAGCATGGTCTCGTTGAGGAAGGGAATCAGGTTTTGCAGCGGCGCCTGCTCGATCAGCCGGGCGCCCCAGAACGGCGGCACCGGCGGCGGCACGTCCTTGTGCAATTCGGCCCGGCGCAGGTTGATCTCTTCCCAATCCACCGGACGGGTGGCGGGCTGGGCCGCCTCGCCCAGGGTGCGGCTGGGGGAGCCGGGACGATGGGGGGCGGCGGCGCGGGAATTGACATGGTCGTCGAAGCTTGACGCCGCCACCTTGGCCATCAGGTCGAGGCCGTCGAAGGCGTCGCGGGCATAGGCCACCCGGCCCGAGCCGTAGGCGGCGCGGCAATCCTCCTCCACGTATTTGCGGGTCAGGGCGGCGCCGCCCAGCAGCACCGGCAGGTCGAGGCCGGCTTCGGTGATGGCCTCCAGGTTCTCGCGCATGATCACGGTGGACTTGACCAGCAGGCCGGACATGCCGATGGCGTCGGCCTTGTGCTCCTTGGCCGCCTTGATGATCTCGGCCACCGGCTGCTTGATGCCGATATTGACCACCTTGTAGCCGTTGTTGGTCAGGATGATGTCCACCAGATTCTTGCCGATGTCGTGGACGTCGCCCTTGACCGTGGCCAGCACGATGGTGGCCTTCTGCCCTCCCTCGGCCTTGGTCATGTGGGGTTCCAGCCAGGCGACGGCGGCCTTCATGGTCTCGGCCGATTGCAGCACGAAGGGCAGTTGCATCTTGCCCGAACCGAACAGCTCGCCCACCACCTTCATGCCGTCCAGCAGCAGCTGGTTGATGATGTCCAGCGGCTTCCAGCCCTCGGCCATGGCTTCGGACAGGTCGTCTTCCAGGCCGGTGCGGTCGCCGTCGACGATGCGGGTCTTGAGGCGGTCTTCCGCCTTGGCCTGACGCTCCTTCTTGACCTCGGAGACCTTGCGGTCGCCGAACAAGGCGATGTAGCGGGCCAGCGCCTGCGGATCCCGGTCGTAGATCAGGTCCTCGGCGGCCTGGACCTCCTCGGCCGGCAGGGTGTGCAGCGGCACGATCTTGGAGACGTGGACGATGGCGCCGGTCATGCCGCGCTTGACGGCGTGGTCGATGAACACCGAGTTCAGCACCTGACGCGCCGCCGGCTTCAGGCCGAAGGAGACGTTGGACAGGCCGAGCACGATGCCGCACTCGGGCAGTTCCTTGGCGATGCGCGTGATGGCGTCCAGGGTCTCGATGGCCAGCTTGCGGTCGTCCACATTGCCGGTGCAGATGGTGAAGGTCAGCGGATCGAACAGCAGGTCGGAGGCGGGCAGGCCGTGCTGGTTGACCGCGAAGTCGTAGAGGCGATGGGCGATGCGCATCTTGGCGTCGGCATCCTTGGCCATGCCGTCCTCGTCGATGGTCAGCGCCACCACGGCGGCGCCGAACTTGCGCGCCAGCCGCAGGCGGTCGGCGGCGTCACCCTCGCCGTTCTCGAAGTTGATGGAGTTGAGGATGGCCTTGCCGCCATAGAGCTTGAGACCGGCTTCCAGCACCGGCAGCTCGGTGGAATCGATCACCAGCGGCGCCGTCACCGAACCGCGCAGGCGGCTCACCACCTCGGTCATGTCGCGCACCTCGTTGCGGCCGACGAAGGCGGTGCAGACGTCCAGGGTGTGGCTGCCCTCCTTGACCTGCTCGCGGGCGATGGCGGTGATGCCGTCCCAGTCCTCGGCCTCCTGGAGGTCGCGGAACTTCTTGGAGCCGTTGGCGTTGCAGCGCTCGCCGATGGCCAGGAAGGCGTTCTCCTGACGCAGCGGCACCTGGGAATAGAGCGAGGCCACCGCTGGCACCCAATGCACCGACCGCTTGACCGGCGCCGGGCGATGCCCGTTGCCGATGCGCCGCAGCATGGCGTCGGTGGCGGCGATATGGGGCGGCGTGGTGCCGCAGCAGCCGCCGATCAGGTTGGCGCCGGCCGCGACGAAGCGCTCGTGCCAAATGGCCAGTTCGTCGGGGGCCAAGGGATAGCGGGTCTGGCCGTCCACCAGTTCGGGCAGGCCGGCATTGGGCTGGATGGAGACGAAGCCGGTCCAGTTGTCGATCAGCCACTTGAAGTGCTCGCCCATCTCCTGCGGTCCGGCGGCGCAGTTCAGCCCCATCAGCGGCACGTCCAGCGACTGCACCACGGTGGCGGCGGCGGCGATGTCGGCGCCCACCAGCATGGTGCCGGTGGTCTCCACCGTCACCTGGACGAAGACGGGGACAGCGGTGCCGGCGGCGGCGTTGGCGATCTTGCAGCCGTTGACGGCGGCCTTGATCTGCAGCGGGTCCTGGCAGGTCTCCACCAGGAAGGCCGACACGCCGCCGGCGATCTGGCCGGCGGCCTGGACCACATAGGCGGCTTCCAGCTCGTCATAGCCGATATGGCCCAGCGACGGCAGCTTGGTGCCCGGCCCGATGGCGCCCAGCACGAAGCGGGTGCGGCCGTCGCCCTTGAACTGGTCGGCGGCCTCATGGGCCAGCTCGATGGCCAGCTTGTTCAGCTCATGCGCCTGATCGGCGATGCCGAACTCGGCCAGCGTGATGGGCGAGGCGCCGAAAGTGTCGGCTTCGACCATGTCGGCGCCGGCCTCGTAATAGCGGGCGTGGATGCCGCGAATCACGTCGGGGCGCGACTTCACCAGGATCTCGGTGCAGTTCTCCAGCCCCAGGAAGTCCTTGTCCACCGACAGGTTCATGGCCTGGACCAGGGCGCCGGTGCCGCCGTCGCACAGCAGGACCCGTTGGGAGAGATGGTCGAGAATGTTGGTCATGATTCGCTTTCCGTGTCTGGCGTGCACCCCCTCGCCCGCTTGCGGGAGAGGGGGCTGGGGGGTGAGGACCGTTCCGCCAGCTTGGCGGAAATCGTGTCCCAAACGCCCTCGATGTTTCCCATAACCTCGTTGTTCCAGAACCGCAGGAGCTGGAAGCCCCGGGCATTCAGATAATCCGTTCTGCGCTCGTCTCGGCCGGCTTGGTCCGGCATGGCATGCTGCCCGCCATCAAGCTCGACCACGAGTCCCCGCTCCAGGCATACGAAGTCAAGGACATAGGGGCCGAGGGGATGCTGGCGTCGAAACTTGGCTCCGTTTATCTGCCGATTGCACAGATGCCGCCAAAGGATCTTCTCCGCCTCGGTCGCGTTCTCCAACCTGAGGCGGCGAGCCCTTGCGATATCCGATTTCGGCTTCCACGTCACCATTGTGTCTGGCCCTCACCCTCCCCATCCCTCCCTCTCCCGCAAGCGGGCGAGGGAGGGGGCTTCGTCAAGCCGCTTTCGGCCGCACCCCCAGGATGTGGCTGATGGCATAGGCGAGGTCGGCGCGGTTGAGGGTGTAGAAGTGGAACTGCTCCACCCCGTTGGCGGCCAGCGCCCGGCACTGTTCGGCGGCGACGGTGGCGGCGACCAGCCGCCTTGTCTCGGGGTCGTCGTCGAGGCCTTCGAACAGATGGGCCATCCAGGCGGGCACGCTGGCGCCGCAGGCGGCGGAGAACTTCTGCACCTGGGCGAAATTGGTGACCGGCAGGATGCCGGGAATCACCGGCGCGGCGATGCCGGCCCGGGCCGCACGCTCCTGGAAGCGCAGGAACACCGCCGGGTCGAAGAAGTACTGGCTGATGGCCCGCGTCGCCCCGGCGTCGAGCTTGCGCTTGAGGTTGTCGAGGTCGAAATCGGCCGAGGGGGCGTCGGGGTGCATTTCGGGATAGGCGGCCACCGAAATCTCGAAATCGGCGATGCGCTTCAAGCCCGCCACCAGATCGGCGGCATAGGCGTAGCCCTGGGGATGGGCGGCATAGGGTTGGCCGTCGGGCATGTCGCCGCGCAGCGCCACGATGTGGCGGATGCCTTCGTCCCAGTAGCGCCGGGCGATGTCGTCGACCTCGCCCTTGGCGTGGCCGACGCAGGTGAGATGGGCGGCCGGCTTCAGCCTGGTCTCGCGGGCGATGCGCACCACCGTCTCATGGGTGCGTTCGCGGGTGGTCCCGCCGGCGCCGTAGGTGACGGAGACGAACTGGGGGGCCAGCGGCTCGAGGCGCTGGACGGCCTCCCACAGCGACTGCTGCATCTTGTCGGTCTTGGGCGGGAAGAATTCGAACGAGACGCTCACCGGCCGGCGGATGGCGGCGGCGATCGGCAGTTCTGACGTGGCGAGACTCACGCTGTCGCTCCTTCATGTGGCGTCGCGGCAAGTGGCTTTGCCGCAAGTGGCTTTGTGGCGGTCCACACCACCACGGTCAACGGCTTTCCCGGCAGGTGGACGGCGGGGGCGGGGGCCAGTCCGGCGGCGGTGAACCAGCCTTCCACCTCGGCGTCGGAAAAGCCGAGACGGCGGTGGGCATGCTGGTCGCGCAGGATTTCAAGATCGTGGGGGGCGAAGTCGATCACCGCCAGCCGGCCGCCCGGCTCCAGCACGCGGGCGGCCTCGGCCACCAGACTGCCCGGCTCGGTGGCGTAGTGCAGCACCTGATGAATGGTGACGGCGTCCGCCGCCGCCGGCGGCAACGGCAGTTGGGTGATGTCGCCCTGGCGGACCATGCAGTTGCGCAAGCCGGCCCGTTCCAGATTGGCCCTGGCCACCGCCAGCATCTCGCGCGACAGGTCGATGCCGACGGCGCGCTCGGCCAGCGGCCCCAGCACCTCCAGCACCCGGCCGGTGCCGGTGCCCATGTCCACCAGATCGCGGATGCGCCGGCCGGAGAAGGTCGCCAGCAGCGCCTTTTCCACCACGCTTTCGTCCACATGCAGCGAGCGGATCTGGTCCCAGCGCGAGGCGTTGTCGCTGAAATAGCTCTGGGCCTTCTCGGCGCGGCCGGCGCGAATGGCGGCGAGGCGCTGTTGGTCGAGCGCCAGGACGGGATCCTCGGCCGGCAGCAGGTCGAGCAGATGGCCGGCCAGGGCGGCGGCGCGGCCCTTGGCGGCCAGCCGGTAGAACACCCAGGCGCCCTCGGGGAAGCGGTCCAGCAGGCCGGCCTCGCACATCAGCTTGAGATGACGTGATACCCGCGGCTGGCTCTGGCCCAGGATATGAGTCAGTTCGGTCACGGTGAGGTCGCCCTGGGCAAGCAGGTGCAGCAGCCGGAGCCTGGTCGGCTCGGCGGCGGCCCGCAATCCCGTCAGCACCGTTTCCACCGTGAAAACCTCCTTATATATGTCCCTCAAGCGCCGGGCGCCGCCTCCGGCGGCTTGGCTTTCGCGCCATGAGGCGCGGCGGCCCTCGGCCTTGCCTCCGAACGCCAGGGGCGCCCGTCGGTATGGCTCACCCTCCGATACGGGGTCTGAAAACATATAAACATATCTTTATGCGGATATGAAGCCTTGTTCGATCAGGTGCTCGCCCGATGATGCAAAATTGAGGCAACCGAGCATTCGGATGGCATGAATCCGGTACTGCCCCCTAGCCTTTCCGCTAGGACTGTGTTACCTCGAAAAGGTTGGGCCATCGCGTTCCCGGCACGCCGCCAGAGGGCCTCCGTTCGGGTGAAGGTAACAAGAGCCATGACCGTGTTTCGCGCCAGCCGTTCCGCCGCTTCCCGCATCGCCGGGTCCATCCTGGCCCTCGCCCTCGTCGCCGGCTGCGCCACGCCGCCGCCTGCCGACGACCCCGAAGCCGTCGCCGAATGGGAGCAGGTCAACGATCCGCTGGAGCCGTTGAACCGAAGCGTCTTCGAGTTCAACCAGTTCGCCGACACCTACGCCATCAAGCCGGCGGCTCAGGGCTACCGCGCCGTGGTGCCGAAATTCGGCCGCGACCGCATCCACAACTTCCTGAGCAACCTGGATAGTCCGCTGATCTTCGCCAACGACATTCTGCAGGGCGAAACCGACCGCGCGGTCCAGACGTTGTTCCGCGCCATGCTCAACACCTCGTTCGGTCTGCTGGGCTTCGCCGACGTGGCCGCCGAGGCCGGCATCCCCGCCCATGAGGAAGATTTCGGCCAGACCCTGGCGGTGTGGGGCGTCGGCGAAGGCCCGTTCCTGATGCTGCCGATCTTCGGTCCGTCCAATCCGCGTGACACCACCGGCCTGGTGGTCGAGTGGTTCGCCGATCCGTTCGACATCGGCATGAGCAACATCCACCGCGAATGGGTCGTCTATGCCCGCGGCGCCATGTCCGGCCTCGACAAGCGGGAAAGCCTGCTCGATACTCTGGATGACATTGAGCGGACCTCGCTGGACTACTACGCCTCGCTGCGTTCGCTTTATCGTCAGCACCGCGCCTCCGAGATCAAGAATGGTCGCGGCGGCGCCACCAAGGTTCCGGCCCCCGGTCTGACCGGAAGCGCCGAACCTGTCCGCAATGACGAGCTGTCACAACGAGCGCAGTGATACGATGATTGTACGTCGGACTTTTTTCGCGGCTGTCGCGGGACTGCTGCTGACCCTTTCCTTCGGCCTGCCCGCCGCCGCCGGCGAGCAGGACCCCAGGGCTTTCGTGGCTCATCTGGCGACCACGGCCATGGAGACCATGACGGTCAAGGGATTGTCGGATCAGGACCGCGCCGCCAAGTTCCGCGCTCTGTTCACCAGCGACGTGGATCTCCCGGAGATTGCCAAGTTCGTCCTTGGCCGCTACTGGCGCCTTGCCACGCCGGAGCAGCAGCAGGAATTCGTCAAGTCGTTCGAAGATATCGTCGTGCTGACCTGGTCGACCCGCTTCAAGGATTACGGCGGAGACCTGCGCCACACCGTGACCAATGCCAGCCCCGATGGCGACCGCGGCGTCGTCGTGGACTCCAAGGTCGATCGTGAGAGGCAGCAGCCCATCGCCTTGCAGTGGCGTCTGAAGCAAGCCGACGGTGGCGGCCTGCGGGTGATCGATCTGGTGGTGGAAGGGTCGTCCATGGCCATCACCTACCGTTCGGAATACGCGGCGGTCATCCAGGCCAACGGCGGCAAGGTCGAAGGCCTGCTGTCGGCGCTGCGGGGCAAGCTGGCCGAGTTGCAGTCCTCCGGCACCACCGCCACCACCAAGACCAACTGAGCCTTCCAGGTTCAAGCGATTTTCGGCACGGCCGGGCGATTGCCCGGCCGTGGTCGTTTGGGCCGTCCACTCCTCCTTAACTGTAAGATGATCCTCGCGCCCGGGAGTGGTACAAATGGACCAACGGGTGTCGTGAAAACAGGAGCACCCAGTCCAAGAGGGGAAATAGGAATGTCCATCAGCTGGAGTAAGGACCTGGTGATCGGCAACGCCGAGATCGACGACGATCATCGCGAGCTGATTTCCATCGTCAACGAGTTCGCGGAGACGGCCAAGAATTCGGGGGGCGAGGTGGGTGGTACTCATATCCGCCATGTCCTCCATTGCCTGCAGATCTACTCCCAGGACCATTTCGCGCGCGAGGAATACGTCCAGGCGGTGGCCAAGTATGATGGGCTGGAAGAGAACAAGCGCGAGCACGAGGTGCTGACCCGCACCCTGGCCGACTTCATCGCGCGCTTCGACGCCGGCACCTTGGGCGACACCCGCGCCAGCACCGATCAGATGTCGGAGTTTCTCAGCAACTGGCTGATGGGGCACGTGCTCAAGATCGACCTCAAGATGCGCGGCAAGATCAACGTCGACTGACACCGGCGTCCCGGATTGACGAAGGGGTTGGGCCGGACGGCCCGACCCCCGCGCGCGTCGAAGCTTCAGGCCCGGGGCTCTCCCTATCGCCGTTCCCGCTCGTATCCCGCCATTTCCAGCTGGTCGGCCATCACCCACCAGCGTCCGCCGGCATAGTCTCCGGCCTGGGCCGTCGCCCGCACCAGCGCCACCGTGCCGGCCGGGGACGTCTCCCGCGCCTCGACCGCCAGGATGACGGTGTTGGGAATCGTGACGCATCGCCCCCGCGCCGACACCATCTTGATCCGCCCCACGTCTGGCGGCTGTTGTCGCTGCAAGGTGGCGATGGTGGCGACGGCTTCGGCTTTTTCGCAGGCGAGGACCTGAGCATACAGGGCACGATGGATCTCGCCGGCGGCTGCGGGGAGGGCCGCCAGACAGGGGAAAAGGCCGAGGATGGCGAGGGCTTTCGAGGCCATGACCATCAGGCGGTCAGTGTCGGCAACAGGCTGGCGACGATGCACCGAGCCGCTCCGAGCGACACTCCCTGATCCGTGCACATGACGACGGTCGCCGCGTATTCGAGCGCGGCCCAACGGCTCAGGCCGGCGCGCTCGGCCGCCGCCATCGCTTCGGTGATAAGATCAAGAAGGGATCGTGTCGGGTTCATGGGCGTATCATGCGCGGGGGATACTTAAGTCTTGGTGAATCGGGGCGGTCTCAATCCGTGAATCCTGTCTTGGCGGGGCTCCCCCGCCCGTCGTCCCTGAACAGCGACTCGGTCAGGTGCTGCAGCATTGCCCTGACAATCGGGATGTCCTTGACCTCGCGGTGGCAGACGAGGAAGAACGGCAGTTCGCACCGGAAGCCCAAATCCAGCGTCATGAGACCACCCTCGCGGTCAAACACGCCGATGGGCTGAAGGGAAATTCCCACCCCCATCCTCACTATGTCGCCCAGCACCAACGACGATCCGGTTCGGTAGGTAACCATGGGGTGTCGCTCCAGCATCTCCGCCTATGGGCGCATGCCGCCCTCTTTGCGGTAGTGCATGGAGTGGGCGCACACCGGATATTTCACGATGTCGGTCATCGACGTCGGGGAGCCCCAGCCGTCGATGAATTGCTTTGAACAGAGTGGGGCCAGGACCAGGGAGGATTTCTGCAAGACCACCACGTCGGGGTCGTCCGGTTATTCCGTGCAGGTCGCGGCGGCCATGGGGGCCACGGTGGTGGCTCTGGCGCGCGACAATTACGGTGGCCGGTCAGCGACAATTAGGATGACCGGTATGAGACACCGTCGAGTAGCACCTATACCGCTATCACAAGCAAGCATTGCTCAGCAATAAGGAAGTGCAGCGACAATTACGGTAATTGTC
>NZ_CAINTR010000037.1 GCF_903853455.1 uncultured Magnetospirillum sp. | reverse complement strand
TGGGGCCGTTTGTCATGCCGCCGCCCGCTGGGGCCGGTCTCCAGTCGGGGCTCCGCCCCTCCTTACGTCCGGCCCCAGCGGGCAATCATACCGGCCATCATAGTTGTCGCTCAACCGGCCAAGATAATTGTCGGCGGCGAGCCCGCGCCATTCCGCCATCCGCGCGATGGCCGGAGCGACGTCCTCGCTGGCCATTGGAATCTGGACGTTCATGTCGGGCAGGGCGAGCAGCAGGGCGTAATCCTCCAGCGAATGGTGGCTGGGACCCATCACCCCGTAGCCGTAGCCACCACCGTTGCCAACAAAGCGGACCGGAAGTTTATGGAAGGAGACATCATTGCGAATCTGTTCGAACGGCCGGGTAACGCAGAACGACGCGATGCTGTAAACCCACACTTCGATCTGCTCGCGGGCCAGACCGGCGGCGACACCGACCATGTTCTGCTCGGCGACTCCGCAATTCAGAAAGCGGTCGCCCAGGACATCGCGCAACGGCTCGAGCGCCATGAAGCCGAGATCGCCGGTGAGAAACACCATGTTCGCGTTGCGGGCTCGCGCGACCAATGCGGCACAGAAGGCGTCACGCATGGATCGGCTTGGCTGAGCAAGGCCCGCAGGATTCGTCTTCCCCGATCCGCAGATAGTGGGACTCGATCCGGCCTTCAAACCGGGCGACACCTTTCCCCTTCACGGTTTTCAATATGATCACTGCCGGCCGATCACAAGATAACTCGCGGACAGAGGCTTCAATCGCGGCCGGATCGTGACCATCGACGGTGACGACATTCACAGCGAAGCCCGCGAAGCAATCCCCCAGCGGTTCCATCGACGCGACATCGCTGACACTGCCGAAGGCCTGCAAGCCATTAGCATCAACCAGAATGCGAAGATTGCCGAGACGATGATGTGCGGCGAAGATCAGGGCCTCCCACATGGAGCCTTCCTGCCACTCCCCATCGGAAGTCATGCAGAAAACCCGCCGGTCAACCTGCTGGTAGCGCGCGGCTAAGGCCATACCGGCGGCCAGGGGCAAGCCGTGGCCCAGGCTGCCGGTGGCGAACGGCACATCCTCTAGGCCGGCGGATGGCGGATGGCCGGCGAGCAGGGTGCCCTCGCCGTGAAAGGTCGCTAGGTCGTCCTCACTCAACCGTCCCAGCGCCCAAAGAGTCACATAAAGCGCCCCGGCGCTGTGCCCCTTCGACAAGATAAAACGATCATTCGGGCGCAACAAGGAACCATAAAGGGTGAGTAAGGCGTCCAGGCAGGACAGATTGCCGCCGACATGGCCGACCCCGGCTTCCCGGTGCATTCGAAGCAGGCGCTCTCGAACAGAGGGGAGCATTTCCTTGATGGACGCAATTCCGACCGAACCGAATTTTTTTTCGGTGGGCTCACCGCGAGGGGCCGGCCCCTTCTGAGTCCGATTATTGGCTGATTCAGACGGGGCCATGCTGTCCTACCGGCTTTCGTCAATGAATGAACAGTTGGCCACAGCCGAATCATCAACAATGGCCTCGCTTTCCTATATCAGGATACCAAATAAAACAAACAGTTTGTCAACTAAGACAGAGATCTGCTGTGCAGCAGGTCAAATTTTCTGGTCACAGCGACAAGACAGCCGCCCCGGCCTTTGCCGCAGCATGGCGCTGGGCGACCAATCCAGCATGCGGGCCATAGCAAAAGTCGAGACCACTCGCCGGGACTGGGTCTGGCGGCGGACGTTCCAGACACGGGGCAGGCCAGCCAGCGCCGCAACTTGGGCGCGCAGCACTACCGAGCCGAAGCCGCGGCGGCTGGCCGATGCCAAATGCAGGGCGTTCAGCCCCAGATGGACCGGCAGCAGCAGCCAGAACAGCCAGCTAGGCGTATTCATGACGAAGGTCCAGATATTGTTGCGCACCCCGTGGAAGCGGGCGAAGTTCGAGCGCACCCCGGCGCTGGCCCCGCCAACATGGAGGATGCGGGCGGACGACACCTGCCGGCAACGATGCCCAGCCAGTCGCAACCGGTATCCTAGGTCCACGTCCTCGACATAGCAGAAGAAGCTTTCGTCAAAGCCCCCAACCGCCTCGAACGCGTCGCGACGGAAAAGGGCGGCGGCGGCGCAGGCCGAGAAGGTCTCGCCGTCGGGGGGCAAGGCGGCCAGTGGCTGCTTATAGCCGCCTCGCCACGGCACCCCGGCGAAGCCGTAAACATCGCCGCAGCCGTCCAATCGGGTGGGGTCGGAGAAGTCGATCTGAGTGGAGCCGAACACCGCAACCTCGGGATGGTCTTCGGTGGCGCGTCGCAACGCCTCCAGCCAGCAGGGCTCGGCGTAGGCATCGGGGTTGAGAGTAGCCAGCCAGGGCGTTGCGGCGCCTTGCGCCCCCCGGTTATTGCCGGCGGCGAAGCCCAGGTTGGCGCCCGCCTCGACGAAGCGAATACGAGGGTCGGATATGGTGCGCTTGGCCCGCTCGAACGAGTCGTCACTCGATGCATTGTCCAGCACCACCGCCTCGAAATCGTCCATGGTCTGTGCCGCCAGCGCCGCCAGCGCTCCGGCCAGATGGTCTCCACCATTGTAATTCACCACAATGACCCGAACCCAGTTCATGGCTCAGCCCTCCCGCAAGGAGGAGAATAGGGACTGCCAGCGGTGGGCGGCATGGGCGTGCAGGTGCTTGGCCCGCACATCCCCCAGCGCCTGAGTGGCCACACGGTCACGCAAGACTCGGTCGCCGATCAGTCGCTCCAGCGCGTCGGCCCAGGCTACCGGCTCAGCCCCGGCCAGCAGACCGGTCTCACCGTGCTGGACATGGGCACCATAGGCAGGCAGGTCAGCATACACACCGGCTAGGCCCATGGCGGAATATTCCAAATACTTGAGGGGGCTCTTGGCGGCATTAAACGCCGATGGCTGCAGGGGGGCCACACCGATGTCCCAATGGGCAGTCATCGCTCGCAGCCAGGGAACAAAACGCGGATATGGGTCATCGCCAGCTGGGACCAGTATACGGCGGAACCAGTCCTGGCCCTTGCCTTCTGGTTCTCCGCCGACCACCTCCACACTGGCCTCGACCCCGCGTTCGGCCAGAATCGCCATTGAGCGGCGCAGGATATCGAGGTCGGTTCCGTGGGTTGGGGTTCCCACATAGCCGATCACACCGGCCCGACGGCCGGCGGAAAGTGCGGGTGAGTGGCCGCGCAGCCATAGGTCTTCGTCCAGGGTGTTGGGGATGATTGTCACCGGGCGGCCCAGGGGGGCAAGCGCGGCGGCCACCATCTCAGTGCTGGCCACCAGGGTATCCGCTTCCTCGGCTAGGCGTCGTAAGCTGACCAGACGGGGGGCATAATAGTTGTATTCAGGATGATCGGAGCCGATGGCGAACAAATCGTCGTCGGTTTCCAGCACTAGCTTGACGCCCTTGGCGCGGCAGGCGGCGATTACCGCCTCCACCATCTCCGGGGGCAGGGCGACGCGCTGGATAACCAACATATCGGCCCGGTCTAGGGCTGTCGGCAGGTCTTCGGGGGTCAGCACCCGGAGAGCCAGCCCGGGCCGCAGCAACGGGTGGGCTAGCGGTCCCAGCAGCCGCAGGAAGGCCGAAGCAATGGGGGCAACACCCACATACTGGGGTAGCACCGCCACTCGCAGCATCGGCCGGTCGGCCTCGGGAATGAAGGCGAGTCGCGACCGCAGGGCTTGGCGATAGACCTCGTCATAGCCGGCAACCATGTCGGACAGACCGGGGGTGCCTGCTAGGCTGGCCAGGGTGGCCTGCCACCGCCAGCCCTCGACGTCGGCAGCTGCGGCCCGAATGGCTGCCAGGGCCGGACGGGGTTCGGCGGGGATGATCCAGCCACCGCCGTGTTCGCGCAGCCGCTCGGCCTGGACCCCGATGTCGAACACCAGTACCGGAACGCCCAGCGCCCACGCCTCAGTCATCACGTGGCACCAGGATTCGGACCAGATGCTGAAGATGGCGATGAAATGAGGCCGCACATCGCGGGCGATGGCGGCTAGGCCGTCGAACCCGCGATAGGTTCCCCAGTGCTTGCCGCAGGAATCAAGCAAGGGCGCGGCGCGCCCGGCGAAGTGGAATTCCACCCGGTCTCCGGCCAGCGTCGCCAAATCGTGGATGAATTGCGCCCCCTTGTGTATGTCAACGTTGCCGGGGCACAGTATCCGTAGCGGCTGCCCGGGTTCCGGTGCTGCCGCCACACCACCAAGCTGGGCAAGGTTGCTGGCCAGTGGCACTGTGGCCCAGGCCAGATTGGGTGAGAGCATGTCCTGGTGCAAGCGGCGCACCCATTCATGGTTGACCACGACGGCGGCGGCCTGGGCCAATAGCTGGCCGCCTGCCTGCCGCCAGTCACCCAGCCATCCGTGCTTCAGTCCTGGAATGCTGGCCAGAAAGGAAAATGGGCTGCGACAATCGCCTAGGGTGGCAGTGCAGGTACCGCCGCAGAAGCGACCATGCTCGTCCAAAAGGTGGACGGTGGGGCACAGCATGAAGAAATCATGCAACGTCACAACCACCGGAACGTCGAGTAGGCGGGCTGAGGAAAATACGTCCAGGGTATGAGACGCCAGATGGTGAACATGGACCAACTCAATGGCGTACTCGACCAGCAGCCGGCCCAGCAGCGTCGCGTATTCGCCGTTGGCTTGGCGCCAGTCGTTGACCGGCGTAGCGAGGCGCACCGTCTCGATTTGCTGCAATTGTCCGCTGGTGACGCTGAACAAGCGAAGGTTCAGGCCATCCGAGGTCAGTATCAGCGTATCGAACCAGCGATCCAGGCCGCTGGCTATCTCCAAGGCGGTCTTGGGCATGCCCCCTACCGCCTGATGGAGAATGGCCAGCACCCGGATTCGTCCGGCGCCGGGGCGCACCGCAGCCTCGACGGCCTCGCCGGCCCGGCGCCAGACCAGCCGGCGGGCCGGGGCATTAAATGCGCCAGCCACCAGGGCGCCATATTCGGGATAGAGCGTCCCCAGTGTGTCCAGTCCCTCTTGCAGCCTTTTCTGGCGTTCAGCTCCGAAGCTCTGCCCCTCGCGGTGCTGAACGAAGGTGGTCTCGTCTACCACGTGGCGGAAGCCGACCTTCAGTGCCCGCATGCAGAAATCGTTCTCCTCGCCGTAGCCACGGGGAAAGCGCTGGGCATCGAAGCCGCCGACGCGCTTGATCACCGCCCGGCGGACATAGAGGCAAAAGCCGTTGCCGGTGGGCAGCTCCGCCCAGACACGACCGCTGGCCTGCATCACCGCGCGACCCAGGCCGTCATCGTCGATACCGGTCGGCAAGGCGGTGCGCTGGCCCGGCTCGGGCACCGAGAAAGCGCCAGCATTGTCGGATACCGCGGTCACCGTTCCCACGCCTGCCCGGCCATAGGCGGCCAACCGCAGGTTTTGCAGCCAGCGTGGCGGCACCACCGTGTCACTGTTGAGCAGGATCACGTCGCCCATGGTCTCGGCCATGGCACGGTTGACGGTGCCGGTGAAACCCAGGTTGCGCTCGTTGCGCAGCACCCGCACTCCGGGGCGGCGGGCATAACCATCCAGCAGCGGGGCGATGCGTGGATCGGTGCTGGCGTCATCAATAATCAACAGCTCGGCGCCGGTGGTGTTGCGCGCCACCGAGGCGAGACAGAGTTCCAGAACCTCGGCGGCGTTGAACACCGGAATGACCACGGTGACCGGCGGGGCCAGGGCCAGCGCCTCGGGCAGTCCGACCGAGGTGGGCAAGGCATCGTCCTTCGCTGGGCGTAGTGCCCCCGGGGCAAGGCCGCCCAGCACCAACTCCGAGGCCGGCCCAGCCGCATCGTTGCGGCTCATGGCCCCCCATTGGCGAAAAGTGCGCAGCCGGTCGACGATAAAGTCGCTGGCCAGGGAGGTCGGTGGGCGCCGGGTCAGGATGCGCTTGTATTCCCCTAGCCGGTTGCCCATGCGCCAGCGCGACGAGGCGAGCAGTTCCCCGAAGGCACCGTCGATCTGGCCCAGTAACCGCTCCAACAATTCGAGGTCGGCGCGTAGGGCGGCGGCTATGCGGCGCTCACGCTCCCAGTCGGCCCGCAGGTCGTCGAGAGCCAGCCCCATTTCTGTCAACTGCTGCTTGGCCCGCGCCAGTGTCTCTGCCTGCGCGCCGTGGGCCGCCTCCAATGAATTCAACGCCAGGGAGGTTTCCGCAGCCGAGTGCCGGCTTTCCTGAAGACTGGCCCGAAGAGATGACACTTCTTCGTCTAGTTGCTTCTTACGGGCCGCAGCGGCGTCGAGAGCCTCCCCCGCCGCTGCCATCGCCGTGGCTTGGCGAGCGATTTCAGTTTCCCGCCGGGCGCCTTCCTGCTCGACGGCTGACAGGGCATCGCGCTGGTCCTCGACGACCCGCATAAGCCTAGCGATGGCTTCGGACTTGCGCGCGTCCTCCTCAGCGGTTGCGGCTGTATTATCCCGTAATTGCTGATTCAGACCCGCAATTTCTTTCTGGGCGGCATCCAGGTGTATGTGCTGCTCCTCGGCGAGGCGCGTCAGGCCCGTGATGGCGTCGTGCTTCCTGGCTTCCTCTTCGGCGGCTGCCGCGAGTGATATTTGCTGGTCCTCGACGACCCGCATAAGCCTAGCGATGGCTTCGGACTTGCGCGCGTCCTCCTCAGCGGTAGCGGCTATATTATCCCGTAATTGCTGATTCAGGCCCGTGATTTCTTTCTGGGCGGCATCCAGGTGTATGTGCTGCTCGCCCATCATTGCTTTCAGTTGGGCAATTTCGTCGTCGTTGGTCTGGCGTTCGATGATTGTGTGCTGGCGTAGCTCGGTAATGGCCAACTCGCGCGTCGCAAGCAGCGCCTCCAACTTCACATTCTCCCAGATCGCGTCATGGGCGGGCGTCTTCGGCGGAGCGAGGGTTTTGCGGCCGACGCGCCATTCCTTGGTCAGGCGCCCAAGCCGCTTGGAGACGGACGGCGCGTCCAAGCTGGCGCCGTCGTCGGCCAGTTCCCGCAGCAAGGCGTACAGTTCCTCTGCCTCGCTGCCCAGATCCGGGGAGTTGCGGACCTCATGGTGGTCGAGCGAGCGTTCGAGGAAGTTATCGACAAAGTCGTCCACCGCCGGGCCGTGCGTTAGGGTGGCAGGCAGGCCCAGCGCCTCGGCCAGACGGGCCAGTTGGGTGCGCGGGTTATCCAACATCTTTTCGAAGCTGACGAACACGGCACGGTTGATGGGAAGCGCGGTCAGCGACTGCAACGTGTTTGCCCGCCAGAGGGAAATGGCCTGGGCTGTCAACATACCGTTTCGCCGCTGAAGTGACTGGATGATGGCGGCCGGGTGACGAACGGCGAAAACGTAATGATCGACAGTGCCTGTCCGTTGAAACAGAAGCTGCCAGATGGGAAGTTGCAGGTTGATGCGGGGGTTCTTCACGCCCCAGAGGGAGCCTGCTCCGAACTTCGCCGTAAGAATCTCGGTGCCCAGGGCGTAAAACGCCTCAGGCACGCGCGCGATGGCTGCCTTGCCCAGCGGCAGATCGCATCTCCAGTCCGTTCCAAGATCGGTGAAAAGTGCATCGCATAGGCGCAAGACATCGACGTCTTCCCAAAAGCCCTTAGGATTTTCCCCTTCGACCGGGCCAAGGAGATTCTGGCCCAAGGGAACACCGAGAACGGCCAGAGCCCGGGTTATCACGCTAGTGCCGCTACGATGCATGCCTAGGACGACGAATATGTGGCGGAGAAAGCCTTGCATGGAAGTAATAGGTGCCATACCGCAGCTTCCGCTGCAAGGACAGGATTTCCCGGGAAGGTAGGAATGCCGCACTATCGGCCGAGAGCGGTTTTGCCAGCGGGCTGAATGGTGCAGTAGTCGTCGGATGAGATATCGAAATAACCGAACAGTTCCGTAACGTTTTCGGCGCGTACGCGAAACGCTAGCAAATCAATAACCCGATGCAGGAAGCTCTCGCCTTCGGCCGACCTAGCCGTGATCCCGGAATTCATGAAATAGGTCCCCGGGGTGAGCCGGCATTTGAAGCGAAAACGCACCTGAAGCTCGCTTCCACTGTCCACCAGCGCAATGCCCTCGCCGGTCTTGTGCGAGCGCAGCCCTACCAGCTCCATGCCATTGGGCGGCTTGATCATCATGCCGAACCGGACTCTGGCTGCAGCTCGATCAAAACGAGCCCGGTAAGTGTAGGTGTACTCGCCGCCCATGACTAGGACATTCACCTGACTCTCACTGTCGTCAAGGATCATGGGATCTAGGATTTCTGCGCCTTCTCTGGGATAGCATAGAGTGCTTTCCGGTACGAGGCTGGGGTCGAACATGGGATTGGCGTCGGTGTCACGAACCACGCGGCGCACGGTGTGGTCTACCGCTACCGGCTGATCGGCGTGGTGATCACCGGCCAAGATGCGATGGCGGATGTTCGTTTCCTGGCCGGGCTGGCAGAAGATCAGGCTATGATAACTCTCGATGACTCTCTTCGGCGTGTCGAACAGCAGCCGCTCGCCAGCGTCCATCAAGATGGCGCGGTCGCACAATTCCAGCACGCTCTGGGCACTGTGGCTGACGAACAGCACGGTGGTGCCTTGGGCCTTCAACTCTGAGATGCGGCCGAAGCACTTGCGCTGGAAGCGCTCGTCGCCCACCGAGAGGATTTCGTCCACCACCAGGATATCGGGATCGACGCTGATCGCCACGGCGAAAGCCAGGCGGGCGAACATACCGCTGGAATAGGTGCGAACAGGTTCTTCAAAATAGTCGCCGATGCCAGCAAAATCCTCGATGCTGGGGATTCGTACCGCCATCTCGGCATTGCTGAACCCCTGGATGGCTCCAGCCAGAAAGGCGTTCTCACGGCCGGTAAATTCAGGGTTGAAGCCCGAACCCAGTTCTAGCAAGGCGCTGATACTTCCCCTGCGCTCGATGGTGCCGTTGGTGGGCGCCAGTGTGCCAGCGATCATGTGCAGCAGGGTGGACTTGCCCGAGCCGTTGCGTCCGACAATGGCCACCGTCTGGCCGGGAAAGATTTCCAGGTCGATGTCGCGTACCGCCCAGCGTTCGGAGAAATAGCGCCGACGGCCGCGCACCAGCATCTGCTTCAGCCGATCGGCCGGACGATGGAAGATCGCATAGCACTTGCCGACGCGGGTTAATTTGAGAACGGGTTTCACTGGCTTGCCTTTTGTATCCCGGCGGTGACCGGCTAGAACAGGCCGGTGGCGTGCTGTAACCGGGGCGCCGCCCCATCCTTGGCCGATACGATTATCTTGGCTTGGTCAACCGGCCAGGGAATGTCGAGGTCGGGGTCAGACCATAAAATGGCACGGTCGTTGAGTGGGGCGTAATAATCCGAGACCTTGTAAGCGAACAGCACGTCCTCCTCAAGCGTACAAAAGCCATGGGCAAAACCGCGAGGCACGTACAGCATGTGTCCGCTTGCCGCGTCGAGCTCGACCATAACGTGGCGCCCAAACGTGGGCGCAGACCTGCGAATGTCCACCACCACGTCAAGCACCCGACCGCGAAGTACCTGCACCAGCTTGGCCTGGGCGCAAGGGTCCGCCTGATAGTGTAGGCCGCGGATCACTCCCTTGGGGCCGGTGTGCGAGACGTTGTCTTGCACGAAATCGACGGACATACCGTCTTCGACAAAGCTGCGACGGTTCCAGGTCTCGGCGAACCATCCGCGCTGGTCGCTGAAACGTTGGGGCGTCAGAATCTTAACCTCAGGAAAGCCCGTTTCTTCAATTCGCATGATTTTCTCGGTCTATTGTGACGCCAGAGTGCTCGGTGTCTCGGCCAGGATCTGGCGCAAATAATCCCCAACTGGCGAATTGCTGCTGGCGGCCAGCTGTTCGAGGTGCTCCGCTTCGATGAAGCCCATGCGGTAGGCGATTTCCTCCAGGCAGGCCACCTTCAGCCCCTGACGCTCTTCAATGGTCTGGACGAACTTGCTGGCCAGCAGCAGTGAGCCGAAGGTGCCGGTGTCCAGCCAAGCGTACCCGCGGCCAAAGGTCTCCACCGCCAACTTGCCGCGATTGAGATAGATGTTGTTGACGTCGGTGATCTCCAACTCGCCGCGGGGCGAAGGCTTGAGGTCGCGGGCGATATCGAGAACGTCATTGTCATAAAAATAGACGCCAGTGACCGCCCAGCGGCTGGGCGGGTTCTTCGGCTTTTCCAGGATACGCAATGGCCGACCCTCGGGCGACAGCTCGACGATGCCGTACCGCTCGGGGTCCGAGACGCAATAGCAGAACACCGTAGCGCCTTCGCTACGTTCATTGGCGCGACGCATCACCTGCGGCAGGTCGTGGCCAAAGAAAATATTGTCGCCCAGCACCAGGGCGCAGGGATCGCGCCCGATGAAGTCCCGACCGATGATGAATGCCTGGGCCAGTCCGTCCGGGCTGGGCTGGACGGCATATTCCAGGTGAATGCCAAGTCTGGAGCCGTCGCCCATCAGCCGCTGGAAGATCGGCTGATCCTGGGGCGTGGTGATGATCAAAATCTCGCGGAGGCCGGCCAGCATCAGAGTCGAAAGCGGATAATAGATCATAGGCTTATCATAGATGGGCAGTAGTTGCTTGCATACCGCCATGGTCACCGGGTGCAGTCGCGTGCCACTGCCTCCGGCCAGAATAATGCCTTTCCTCATGGGCTTGCCCCTTCTCGTGCCAAATCGTCCATGACCTCGGCCAAGTCTCTTCGCCAATCGGGCGCGGCGATGCCCCAGGATTCCGCTATCAGCGAGCAGTCGAGCATACTGTTGGTCGGCCTGCGGGCCGGCAGCGGATAGTCCGCCGTGGTGATGGGCAGCAGCTTCGGCACCCTGGTGCCCCGCTCCGCCAGAATGGCCATGATGGCGGTAGCGAAACCGTACCAAGTTGTCGTCGGATGACCGCAGAAGTGATAGGTGCCCCAGGCTGTGTGCCCGGCTAGGGTCCGGACTGCAATGGCCAGGAGCGCGTCGGCGATGGAGCCGGCGGCGGAGGGGCCACCGCGCTGGTCGTCAACCACCTTAAGCTCATCGCGCTCCGCGGCCAAGCGGATCATGGTCTTGACGAAATTGTTGCCGAACGGGCTAAACACCCAGGCGGTCCGCAAGATGACGTGGTGGGGGCAAGCCTTGCGTACAGCGTCCTCGCCTGCAGCCTTGCTACGCCCATAGGCATTCAGCGGGGCGATGGATGCGTCCTCGCTCCAGGCACGCTCGCCTTCGCCATTGAAGACGTAGTCGGTGGAGATATGGAAAAACGGCACGCCGACCGCCCGGCACGCTTGAGCCAGATGGCGGGGGGCGTCGCGGTTGGCAGCCATGGCGGCTTCTTCCTCGGATTCGGACAAGTCGACTGCGGTAAAGGCGGCTGCGTTAATCACCGCTGCCGGGGCATAGGTCTCGACTGCCCGCAGAACGGCATTAGCATCGGAAAGGTCAAGGTCTCGCCGTGCCAGACCGACCACCTTCCAGCCATCACCAGCCCGACGTAACAGCTCGCGCCCCACCTGACCGGTGGCCCCGGTGACCAGCAATGTTGGCGTGGAGGACACTAGGTGGATCTAATCGGCATGTTCTGGCCCTGGTCTAGAACCATCGAACGATGCCGCTGCGGTGCAGCGCGGCGCGCAGCAGAACGTAGGCGTAGCCCAGAATCTCGGATGGAAGCTGGAACTTGGATTGCCCCCCCTGGCCTGGCTTGCGCTGAGGGCCGGGCAAGTATTCCACCTTGCCGCCACACAGCAGCGTCTTCAAGGTCATTTCAGGGCAGACGTTGAACCGTTGCGCCGACATGCCCAGACTGAGAATAAAAATGCGGTCGAAAGCGCGAAAGCCGTAGGTAGTGTCGCTGATATCCTGGCCAATCAACGCCTTGGTGCAGCGGCGGTAGACGGTCTGATACAGCCGAAACCGCGAGGGAATCCCCGCTTCGTCCTCGGGGCGCAGGTAACGCGAGCACTGTACCACCTGGTTTCCGGTCCGCAGCTTGTTGACGAACTGCGGCAGAAGCTCGACTGGATCCTGGCCGTCCGAGGACACGAGGGCGCAGAACTGGCCATTGGCATAGGCTAGGCCATAGCGCACCACTGCCCCGAACCCGCAGAACAGGCGTTTACGCGCCAGCACCCGGATGTGCAGGGCGGGGAATACCTCGACCAGCGACTGGGCCACGGCCAGGGTGTCATCCTCGCTCTGGTCGTCAATGAGCAGGGTCTCGACGTTCATGGCGTTGTGGGTGACCACCGCGTTAACGGCGGCCACAGTTTTGGCCAGTACCTTGGCGTCATTGCGGCACGGAATAAGAATCGATAGTTCGGCCACTAATCAGCGCTCCTCGACCACCCAGGGATTCCATCGCCGCGCTGGGAAGCGGAAATCGTCCTTGAGCGATTCCTCCACGGTGGCGTTGGCAAAGAACATTAGCTTGCCGCCATCGGTCAGCGACATGAAGCCGTTGACGTAGCCGGCCGGCACATAGAGCACCGCCGGAGTCTTGTCCGACAGCACGAACTTCTTTACCGACAAATCGGCCGAGGGATTGTCCCAGTCGTCGATCCTAATACAGCAGACCAGGAAGGTGCCCCCGACTGCGGTCACGTACTTGGACTCGTGCTTGTGCCCGTGCCAGGCGCGCACGAAGCCGCGGTTATGATTGGATACCGTGTAGAAACGCTTGACCCCGGCGAAGTCAAACTCGTTGACGAAGCCGACCTCGCCCCGGTCATCGACCGCGATTCGGCCTTGGAGGATGTTTGGTTCCATGGTCATTTTTACTTGGTCTTCCAGCGTAAAGGAATGATCTCACCACCCAGCGGCCCCTGCTGGGGCAGAAAGATCGGTCGCAGAAAATCGGTATTGGAGTAACGGGGAGAACTGGCGTCCTGGATGCGACCCTGCTGAACTAAATCGCGGGTTTCGGTAATACCGTCCTCCACCGTGAGCTTGGGTGCGAAGCCGAAGGTATCTCGGGCCTTGTCAGCGGAAACCTTGTAGTTGCGAGCGTCCTGGAATTTGATCTCGGTCCTCTCGACCACCGAACCCGGCACCAGCGTGGCGATGCGCTCGGCCAGGATCGACATGGTTAGGTTCTCAGTGCGTAGGTTGAAGGGGCCCACATGTGGGGTGCCGATGTTGGCTACCACCGCGCCAGCTACGTCGCGCACATGCAGCAATGGCCGCCACTGCTCACCGCCGAATACGCTCATGCGGCCATACAGACAGGCCTTTACGGTCAGCAGATTCAGCACCAAGTCAAGTCGGATGCGCGAGAACTGGTCACCCAGTCCGAACAGGGTGCCCAAGCGGAAATAGATTGCCCGGTCGCCCAATATCTGCTCGCCTACCACCTTAGTGCGGGCATAAAGCGACAGTGGGTTGAACGGGGATTCCTCGGTCAGTAGGCCGTCCTGGGCGCCATAGACCGAACAGGTTGACATGAAGATGATACGGCGGTTGAAATTGGCGACCAGCCACTTCACTGATTCGACATTCAACTCCTCGGTCAGTTCAGGATAGAGCCCGCAGGCGCCGTCACCCACTAGCCCGACCAGCCACACCACAGTGTCGGCCCACTTCATGTGGGGTAACAGCGCTGCCTGATCCCGGACATCGCCGCAGATAAAATCAACTGGCTTGAGGTAGCGTTCCTCAAACAATAGATTGTCGTAGACGCGGGCATTGTAGCCGGCGGCTATCAACTGATCAGTTAGCGTGCCCCCGATATAACCAGCCCCCCCAACCACCAACACGTTAGTCATGAATCTCTCCAGGCACGCCGAATGCGGTAGTCGCGAATTCCCACCCCCCACCCCCCCCCCATTGCCACCATTGAGGTTTACCTATATTCGTATACCCTAGTCAAGGAGGATGTCCCGCCGGGGAGCATCTTCGAGGCCAAGCGGGCAGTGATACAATGAAATATATAAACCCTTCAAAAGTCATTCGGGCTGTGCGCCGTGTACAGCGTAATTTCAGCGGGATTAGGGCCAGGTCAGGGATAGGTGGCTTTGATGAAGCCTATTATTCAATAACATATCCAGAATACATAGAAACGGGATTGAGTCCGAGGGAGCATTATTACGTAATTGGGAGGTCGAATAACCTTCATCCGAATGCATTGTCCGAAATTCACCATTTGTTCGACGCAAATTACTATATTTCATTTAATAATGATGTGGCGGATAGCCATGTTGACCCGCTGAATCATTATTTTTTTCATGGCGCCAAGGAAGGCCGAAACCCCAATCCGCTGTTCGATACGCGCTGGTACGTCGATACCTATCCTGGCGTGCGGGAAGGTCGCCTCAATCCGCTGACCCATTGGGTTCGCTACGGTTGGCGGCTGGGCTTCAGCCCGTGCCCCTGGTTTGACACGGCCTATTATCTGCAGAAGAATCCCGACGTCGCCGTGTCGGGCCTGGACCCTCTGCTGCACTACCTCTCTTGCGGCGGTACCGAAAACCGCGCCTGCCACCCCGAGATCGACCCGGCGTTCTACCTTACTACCTATCCCGACGTTGCCGCCTTCAGTCGCGGCGCCACCATGCACTTCCTGCTGCACGGGGCTGGCGAAGGGCGTAACCCCAACCGGGACTTCGACGCGCATTTCTATGCGCACTCTCTTCCCGGCGGTGTGACCCCCGGTCTGACGCCACAGCAGCACTGGCTGGCAACGTACGGCAGGGAGGGCGCATCTCACCGGCCGCGGCGCAAGGCCGCCGAATGTCTCCCGGCCAAGCCTCCGTTCCCGCAGGTGGTGCCGCCGGTTAAGGTCGCTGTGATTGTACCTGTCTATCGAGGTCTCCAGGAAACCAGGGCCTGCATTGAGAGTACCCTGGCCAGCCTTGGCACTACGGCTTTCGAGTTTGTGGTGATCAACGACGCCAGCCCCGAGCTCGAAGTCACCGCCTACTTGAAATCGCTGGCTGGCGACAAGCGGCTGACGGTACTGCATAACTCGCAGAATCTGGGTTTCGTGGGTACAGTCAATCGGGGCATGGCGCTGTTTTCTGACCACGACGTCGTCTTGCTGAATAGCGACACAGAAGTTTCTGCCGGGTGGCTGGATCGGTTGGTTGCCCACGCCTATAGCGCCGCCTATGTGGCCACGGTCACGCCCTTGTCCAACAATGCCACAATCTGTAGTTACCCGACATTCACAGGTTCGCGTCAGATGCCCGACGGCGATACGGTAGAGAGCATGGACCGGGCCTGCCAAGTCGCCAACACCGGCATGAACGTCGATATTCCTACTGGTGTCGGTTTTTGCATGTACATCCGCCGTCGGTGCCTGCGCGACGTGGGCTTGTTCGATGAGGAGGCGTTTGGCAAGGGCTATGGCGAAGAGAACGACTTCTGCCTGCGCGCCTCGGTGCGGGGCTGGAAGCATCTGCTGGCCCTGGACACCTATGTCTTCCATAACGGCGAGGTCAGCTTCGGCGACACCAGCAAGCCCGGTAAGATGCGGGCAATGAGGATATTGGAGTCCCGCTACCCACATTACCTTAACACCGTGCACAGCCACATTATCGCCGACCCCGGTTGGGGGCGCAGGATGGCGATCACAGCCGAAAGGTTCCGCAATGGCACGTTGCCGGTCATCCTGGCAGTCACCCATGCCCTGGGCGGCGGCACCGAGAAGCATGTGGCTGATCTGAGCGCGTTCCAGAAGGGGCGGGCCCGCATGCTGGAACTGCGCCCGGCCACGGTCTCCCCCTGGGGTGTCGCACCGCTGGTCCGCCTGACCTCTGCCGACCCGGCGGACGCCTTGGACATCACTGTCGATCCGCTTAGGGAGTGGGACGACTTGGTCGCGATTCTGAAATCCTTCGGCGTGCGGCGCTGCCATATCCATCACATTCTTTACCTTGATATCGACCTGGAAAAGCTTGTCCGTGCTCTCGACGTTCCCTTCGACTTTACGGTCCACGACTATTTCGTCATCTGTCCGCAGGTGAACCTGCAGACCTCGGACAACACCTTCTGTGGCGAACCGGACGCCACCACCTGCAACGGCTGCATCGGCGCACGTCCCGGACACGGTGCGCGCGACATCACGGTCTGGCGGCGGCGCATGGGATGGCTCATCGACGAAGCCGACCGCGTCCTGTGCCCAAGCCAGGACACGGCAACGCGCATTCGCCGCTATCATCCCGCCGCTGGCCATGTCCTGGCCATTCCCCACTCGCATCTGGGCGAGCCGGCGGCGGCGAAAGTAAGCGCGCCGCCCCTGGGCGCGAAGGAACCCTTGCGGGTCGCCGTGCTTGGGGTGATGGCGAAGCACAAGGGAGGCGACAACCTTCTCGAATGCTGCCGCCTCGCCGCTCGCAAGCGGAGGGGGGTGGAGTTCACGGTCATCGGGCATTTGGGCGACGGGCTCAGCCACTGCGCCTCGACCCCCGTCACGCTCACCGGTCCATACGAGGACAAAGACCTCTCGCGTCTCATCAAGGAGGCCGATCCTCACCTGATTTGGTTTCCAGCGGTTTGGCCGGAAACCTACAGCTACACGCTCAGCGCTGCGCTGGCAAGTGGTCGCCCGGTGGCCGCGGTGAACATCGGTGCGCTCGCCGAGCGGTTGGCCGGTCGCGCATGGACTTGGGAGATCGCCTGGGATAGCAGCCCGGAGGCCATGCTGGACTTCTTCGAGAGAATCGCAGCCGAAAACTTCCGTCCTGGCAAGGCCCCATCCGTGCGCAGGACTCTCCAGCCGCCAAGCCCCAACTCCTTTTACGAGACCGACTACCTTGCGGTGATCGATGTCGCTCCACGTCTGCGGTATCCAGTGGACATCCGCCGACCCGGAAAGCTCACCGTAGCCGGACTGTTCCAGGAAGCCAGACTCTGCGAATCGGGGGTGCTTTCAACCAATCCCGACCCGTGCGGTTTCATCCGCGGCGTCTTGCCGATGCAGTCACTGGGAGACGATGTCCATGTCCAACATGCGACCTTCGACAGCATCGAATCCGTCATCAGCGATGTGTTGTTCACCCAGCGGGTGGCGATCCCATGCCGCGATGCCGTCGAGCGAATTCTTGTCCATTGCCGCCAGCATGGTATCCGCATCGTTTACGACATCGACGACAACCTGTTCGCACTGTCCCCGGCCCATTGCGACTACGAGTATTACCGCGACAAATTGTCTGCCGCTTTCGCACTGCTCAAGGCGGCGGATCTGGTGACAGTTTCCACCGGAACTCTGCGGGAACAGTTGGCGGCGTTCAATCCCCGTATCGAAGTGCTGCCCAACGCCCTGTCGGCAGCGATCTGGTCGCTCGAACTCCCGCCACCCCGCCTGAAGGCCCGCAGGCCATTGCGCCTCATCTACATGGGCACATCGACCCACCACGCGGACCTTGCGATGGTTCGGCCTGCTTTGCGACGGCTCAAAGCCGAGATGGGCGTAGCGTTGCAAATCGACATCATCGGTATCACCCCAGAATCTGACGACGGGCTCTACCGTCGCATCCCCATCCCCATGGCCATAACCGAATCCTATCCGCTGTTCGTGCGCTGGCTGCGTTGCCAGGGGCCATGGGATATCGGAATCGCGCCGCTTGTCGACAACATGTTCAACATCAACAAGAGCGACCTCAAGCTGCTCGATTACACAGCCATAGGCGCCACCGTGGCCTGTTCCGCTATCGGCCCCTATGCAGGCACCGTCACCGATGGACACAACGGTCTACTGGTCGAGTATGGCGAGAACGATTGGTACCAGGCACTGCGACGATTGATCGACGACCCAGCGCTTCGCGACGGACTGTGGAAAGCTGCGTGGCAGCAGTTGGTACAGACCCGGACACTGGAAGTGCAAAGGACTTCGCGGCGCGCACTGTTGACGCGTCTGCTCGGGTGACGGCCGCCAGGGCTGGTCGATGAGCAGTCCTGAGACAGTCCGGCTTTTCGTATCCCTCCTGCGTAGGCAGCCTTTTCAGCCGACTTGTTGCAGGGGATGCTGACGGTTTGATCGGCATTTATGGTGGCGGATGTGTCAACGAGTTCGGTTATGGACAGAAGTTCGGTGGTTCGGCGAAGCAACCGGTCATGGCCGGAACCACTGGGCGAGGGCGCCTCGGTGTTGCGTAATTGCAACACCGACACTCAATGGGTGAGTGTTCTCGACTCATTGATGTTGACAGAATGGGGCTTCATGGTAAAACCAACGCAGATTTATGGTTATATGTGCGGACGTCCGCCGTCGATAAGGAGCAGGGGCAATGAAGCTTATTAGGGGTGTGGCTCTATCAGCCGTAGGCGCTGCAGGTCTTTTTTCCGTCACACCGGCGTTCGCCGCATCCGATGCGACGAGCAGCGGCACCGTCGCCAATCAAGCGGTGGCCTCTGTTGCCGCGCCTGTCGCGGCATCCCAAACCGCTAGCTTGATCGGCAGTGCGGTGGGTAGTGCGGTCGGCGGCGCAGTCGGTGGTTCCGTTGGCGGGTCGGTCGGTGGTTCCGTTGGCGGGTCGGTCGGTGGCTCGGTTGGCGGCAGCGGTGGCGGCTCGACGACGGGTGGTGGCTTCGGAGCCCCGGGCAGCAAGCTGTTCAATACCCGCGACGCCGGTAAGGGCGGCGGCGGGGAGCCGGCGAAGTTCGGTCTTTGGGGCCAGGGCTCCTATGTGAACATTCGCAAGACCGAAGCCGCTCTAGCCATGGATGGTGACGTTTACAGCACGGTCTTCGGCGCCGACTACAAGATTACCGACCGGATCCTCGCCGGTCTGGCCTTCGGTTATGAAAATATCAACCTCACAACCGGATTCAATAAGGGGACGTACAAGGAGCAGGGCTATACGCTCGCGCCGTATCTCGGGTTCAGTATTACCCCGAATTGGTCAGCGGATCTGTCGGCCGGCTACTCTTGGCTGAACTATGATTTCAGCCGCACATCCGGTTCTGTGACGGGGACGGATGATGGTCACCGGGTTTTTGGTGCCGCCAATGTGACCGGTAACTATGGTTACGACCGGTGGCGCTTCAGCCCGAAGTTCGGTGTCCTGTATCTGCAGGAACGTCAGGATGCCTACAACGATACCGGCACCAGCACGGCTCGCAATGCCGCTTCGACCATCAATTTCGGTCAGGCCAGCGCCGGGCTGAAGGCTGGTTATGCGTTCGATGGCTTCATGCCCTTCGCCAAGTTGACCGGCCAGTGGGACTTCAAGAAGCCGCAGGCCGTATTGAAGAGCAATGGCCAGATGTCTGCCGTGGATGACGGCGGCGGTGTAGCCGGGATCGGTGTCGACTTTGGTGGTTCAGGTCCGTTGTCCGGTACCGTGGAAGGGTCGTACAACTCGATCGGTCGTACCGACCTCGATGTGTGGCAGGCTACCGCGAAGCTCCGCTACTTGTTCTAATCTGCGGCTATCGTCGATGAAGGGAAGGAGGGTTAAGTCCTTGGGCTTAGCCCTCCTTCTGTTTTCATTGGTTCTTTCGGGGTGCGCCAGCCGGCTGGAAACGGCTGAATCCTTGGCCGCGTCCCGTCATTGGCGATCCGAAATCATCGCCACTCCCACATTCGATCTCTATTCCTTTGGCCCATCCCGCTTCGTGGCGGACGAGCCCCTGATCGTTTATGTCGAGGGTGACGGCTACGCCTGGATCAGTCGGACCCAACTATCCGACGACCCTACCCCCCGGCGACCGCTTGCGCTTGAGCTAGCCGTGGCCGACCCCCGCCCCAACGTTACCTATCTGGCCCGTCCGTGCCAGTATGTGAGTGGGCGCAACCGCCGGAACTGCCTGCCGGCCTATTGGGACACGGCGGGGTATTCCGAAGGCGTCATTTCCGCTTTCGATACGGCGGTCACCACCCTGGTCCGTCGGGCCGGCACGCACAAGGTTTTCTATGTTGGGTATTCCGGCGGTGGCGCCGTCGCTGCCTTGGTGGCGGCACGGCGGTCGGACAGCGCCGGTCTGGTCACGGTTGCCGGGGTTCTTGATCATGTCACGTGGACGAGTCTGGATGGGCTGGGTTCCTTGCGCTATTCCCTTAATCCCGCCGATGAGGCTGAACGGCTGGCGACGATACCGCAGCTTCATTATTCCGGGGGCCGGGACAAAACCGTTCCGACCGAGGTCGCGCGCGCTTACGCGTCCCGCTTTCCCTCGAACCGAAAGCCGGGAATCGAGGTGATGGCGGACTACGATCATGAGTGCTGCTGGTCCGCCACGTGGCGTAGCCTGATTAGCCGGACCTTGCCGATGCCGGGGGAACCCTAGTGCGGTCCGACCTCGATCTTCCTGTCCGTCTGGTTGTGCTTCCGGCCCTGGTGCTGATGCTGGCCATTCCCATCGCCCTGGGCTCGCTGCCACCGTTCCGGTTCGGCTATTGGGACAAGGCCGAGCCCATGGTGGTGTGGCTCCATCTTTGTGGCGGACTGGGCTCGCTTGCCCTCGCCGGATGCGCATGGAAGCACCCCCGCCTGACGGTGCCGTACCTGACGCATCCCTATGTCATCGCTCCCTTGGCGGTGACGCTTTGGAGCGTATTGGCGGCTCCGTTTGCGCCCCTTTCCCTGCTGAGCCTGATGGGAGTGCCTCAAAGCGGCCTCGGGGCGCTGTGGTTTCTCGACATAGCGGTACTGCTCGCCTGCGCCTTGATTGTCCGGGATTGCCGCCTAGCCTGGAAGCTGGTATGCTGGGAGGCTGCCGTCGTGACCCTGGCCGTCGCGGCCATCAAGTTGGTAGACCACAACAAATACGATCTCGCGAACACCCTTCTGCTTTATGTGGAAGCCTATTACGGCTGGCTTGGCGTGACGTTGCCGGTCCTCGTCTGCCCTTGGCCATGGGCCAGGAAGGATTGGCCGCTGGTCGCCACGATCCTGGTGGCATCCCTGTTCTCCGTCTACACCTCCCACAGCCTGACCGCCAGGGCGCTCCTCGGTGGCGGTGCCGCCTTCGTTCTTGCCGCACGCTTCATCCCCCTCACTCAGATCACCAAGCTGACCAGTTCCCGATACGCGACAACGGGCCTCGTTGCCGTGGTCGCGCTCATTCCCCCCGTGATCCTGCGGATACTCGACGGAATTGTCGGCAGTGACTCCCTGAGGGACCGTATTCATCTCCAGGATATGATGGTGGCGGCGATGACCCAATCGCCATCCTGGGTGTTCGGCCATGGGTGGGGCAGGGTCCAGGATGCCTTTCATGCCAATCTGAATGTTACCGGCGAGAGCCTTTGGCAGCCCACCTGGATCTTCCTGTCCAGTGATTATTTCAGCAGCCACAACTGGCTGCTGGATGCCGCTCACGCCATTGGACTGCCGGGAGCCATATTGCAACTGGCCGGTTTCGTTGTTCTGCCGCTGTATGCCAGCCCCAAGGCCCGACCGGTCGCCACCGCCCTTGCCATGGCCTATGCCCTGATCGGTGCCGTCTGGTTTCAACTCAGCTTTTCGCTCCCTTTCTTTGTCCTTGGAATGGCGGTGGTGGCTCAGCCGGCCGGCAAGGGGATCGCGTTGCCCAAACGCCTTCCCTGGCTTGCGCTTGTCCTGCTCGCAAGCATTCAGATCGGAGTCGCCAGCGTACTGACGGACTTTGGCTTGGCCATCGGCACGGTTCGGCGTGAAAACGCCATGGGAGCACCCACGCTCCATCCCTGGCCCACGGACCCCCGCGGCAGCGATCTCGAGGCGACCGAGGTGCTGCGCGATGCGTTCGGCGATCTTGCCAAGGCAGGTAGGCCCCGACCTGAGATGGTTCCTGCTGCCCGCGCCATGTTCGCCACCCTGGCCGCCCGAATTCCGGAAACGGGCACGGTCCAGACGATCACCACCGGCCTGGGAGTTATGTCCACCATCCATTTCAGCCGCGAGTTGGCTTGGTTGGAGCCTGAACTGCCCGGTAGCCAGGATCTGTGGCGGTCCTGGCTTGATCGGCTATTGGCGCTGGCACCTGGGCGAACCGACCAGGCCATTCCCTATTTGACGTATCGGGCCACCCTGGGCGACCTCACCAGCGTCGCCGACATTGTGGCGTCGATTCTGCGTCATAACCCCAACGATCCCGTTGGCCTTTATTTCCGGGGGCTAGTCCAGGTTCTCAATCCTGATCCATCCACCAAGCGACTGGGGATTGCCTCGCTCAAGGCGTCGGCCGCCGCCGGCATCGAACGGTTCATGCCTCTCGACCCGGTGGTACGCCAATTGATTGCGCAGAAGTGACGGCGTGGCGCCCTCTCCGGGTCATGGCTTGGCGAAGCCGCGTCCCGTTTCGTCAATAATCTCCGGTCCAGAAGCGGGTGCCCCCATGGCCCCTTCCACCAGCCGCCGGCGTTGCTCGGCGTCTCCTGTGCTGCCTGGGGCGAAGCAACTGAGCATCTTGCGCCCCAGGACCTCCATGCCATGGCCAAGATAAGTGGTCGGGATCGGCAGATAGAGGTCGCAGCGCCCGGCCTTTGGATCAGGCACCGCCACACCCTCCGGCCTCTCATTCTGACCGAGGGCCCGTCCGATCCGCTCCAACTGCTCTGGGTCCACCGGGTGCAGGGTCAGGCCGAGGGTAGTCAGGGCCGGGCGAGCGGGGGGCGGGCAGTGGCCAACCCCGAAGGTACAAGACAGCGTCCAACGCGATTGCTTATCCGCTTCGTCGATGGTGCCGGAGAGCCACGCCCGCTGAGCCGTCGCCTGACGGGGGGACAGGTAGCTGGAGACTGCCTTGCCGGTCATCATGTCGGGATGGAACCCGCCGACGAAGCAGTGGAGCAGTTCGTGGCCGACCGCCTCCAGCTCGAAGGCCGGGGGCTGGGCCGGAAGCGACACGTATATGTCACAGCGACCGGAATCCGGGTCCGGCACCGCGAATCCGTCCAGCGCCATGCCGCCATGGCCACCGACCGCACGGCGCAGTCCGTCCTGCTGCTCTGGCGTGTCGAGGGGACGCAGGGTGATGGCAAGGGTAGAGTGCCACCATTCCGCCTTGACCGGAATCGCCGCCTGCTGCGCATCGGTCATGCGGCAGGCCGGGGTTTGGGCATTAGTCGCCGAGCGGCAAAAGCCGCCCGAGCCGGCGCAGCCGGAAACGACCAAAACGGATAAAACGAAGGCCCTCCCCCACTTCACCGCCATTCAGCCCCTCCTGATCAGCGCCAGCAGCATTTTGGCCTGCTCCAGGCAGCCCTTCTCTGCCATGAAGACGGCGCGGTGGGCATCGGTCGGGGCGTCGTCCTGGACGCGGTGGATGATCAGCATGGTTCGGCTGTCCTTGCCCGATTGCCCGACCAGATAGGTGGCGCCATCCTCCGGCGCCATGGCAGCGGGCCAGGTGGTGTGGTCGCTTCCCGCCGGCCAGCTGAACGACGCCTTGAGGTCGCCCTTGACCGCGTTCAGGGTGATCTCGTCCCCCTTGTCGATGGCATTACGTGTCATCTCGACGCCGCCGGGATCGCCGATGCAGTAATCGCCGCTTTCCGACAGATTGACCCGCAGCGCGTCCCCCCGCGTCTTGATGCCGGCGGCGCGGATGGCACCGACGCTGTTGGCATCCTCCTGGGTCGAGCGCACCAGACTGGCCAGGGCGGTGGTCAGGCGACTGTCGGCCGCCTTGCTTCCGCCGGGGGCCGGCTTGCCCTCGTAGGGGCCGGTGAGGATGACGGTCCGGCCACCTTCGGTCACCAACACCAGCTTGGATTTTTCCGGCAGCTTCAGAACCTGATCGCCGTTGATGGCGGCTCCGGGAGTGAAGGCCGCAAGGGTGGACTCGATCACCACCACCTCCTCGGCGGAAGCGGAACCCACCACCAGGGCCAATGCGAAAACGGCAGCCAGAATGCGCGTCATGGTCACTTATCCTTCATGACGATGAGGTCGGAGGGCGGCTCGTGGCCGAGCCGTCCCAGGTGGAAGCGAATCAGGGGATCGTCGGGGTAGCGTTCGGCCAGATCGCGGAAGGCGGCGATCGCCTCGGGGCTGGCGGCCGCCAGCAGGGCGTAGCAGCGGGTGTAATCGGCGGCCATTACCTCCTCGCCCGGTGCCACCGGCGTGAAGGTGGCCAGCGCCTCGGTGCGGCCCTTGACCACCAGACGGCCGATCGGGCGCAGCGACCGCCCGCTGGCCGCCGCCGCCGTCTCCGAGACGCAGATGGGGGTGCCGAAATACTTGTTCACCCCCTCCAACCGCGAGGCGGTGTTCACCGTGTCGCCGATGGCGGTGTAGTCGAACCGTCGCGAGCCGCCCACATTGCCCACCACCGCCACCCCGGTATGGATGCCGATGCGGGTGCGGCCAAAACAGATGCCGGCGGCGCGCTGACGCTCTTGGAGGGCGCGGGCGTGTGCCTGCATCTCCAGGGCGCAGGCGATGGCGAGGTTGGCATGGTCGGCGGTGGGCTCGGGCGCACCGAAGATGGCCATCACCGCGTCGCCGATGAACTTGTCGACCATGCCGCCGTGGCGATGGACGCATTCCACCATACTGTCCAGGTATTCGTTGAGCACGGACACCAGCAGGGCGGCATCCAGGCTCTCCGACATGCTGGTGAAGCCCTCGACATCGGTGAACAGCACCGTGACCTCGCGCTTCTCGCCGCCAAGCGCCAGTTGATCGGGATGCTCCTGCAACTGCGCCACCAGGCCGGGGGCGACATAGCGGGAAAAGGCGTCGCGGATGAAGCGGGTCTCGGCGTCGCGCATATGGGTGGCGTGATAGCCGGCCAGCGCCATCATCACCGCGAAGGCCATGGTGGGCGACACCACCGGCAATTCCAGCGCCAGATGGCGATAGGCCAAGGCATCGAAGGCCCAGAACACCACCACCACCGCCAGTGCCGCTCCCAGCCGCCACCACAGCGGCCAGCGTGCGAAACCCAGGCCGAGGGCGCACAGCGCCAGCACCAGCGCGACCACCACTTCGACCGTTAGGCTGGATCTCGGTGAAGCGAGCCCATCCAGCAACTGGGCCAGGGCATGGGCGTGCACCATCACCCCCGGCAGCGTCCCCTTGTCGCGCCCCAGGCCGGCGGCCAGCGGCGTGCGGTGACGGTCCTCGAACGGCAGATCGGCCCCCACCAGCACGACCTTGCCCTTGAACCAGGACTTGGGCAGCAGCTTGAGCGTCTGCGCCGGGAAGGAGCGGATGGCGGGCTGGCCGCTCTCGTCGCCGATGCGATAGACGATGGGAAAGGCACCGTCGGGGACCGCCGCGCCCAGCGTCCTGGCCAGCAGCGGAACGAATCCCGGGCGGTAAGCCCCATCAGGACCGATGCGGCCGGGAAAGGCGCGACGGATGGTGCTGTCGCTGACATCCTTGAGGGTGTTGGAGTAGCCGGCCGGGATGCCGTCGAGATAGCTGGCCTGGAACTCGGCCTGCCGCTCGGTCAGGCCGGTTTCGCGGTCGGTCCAGCCCACCACCACCGGACCAGGGAACCGCGCCACCGCCGCGCGGAAGGCTTGGTCCTTGGCCGGCTCGGTGGCTTGGTCGAACAAAATGTCGAAGCCAACGGCCTTGGCTCCGACGGCTCCCAGGCTATCCACCAATCCGGCGAGGAAACCGCGATCCACCGGGAAGCGATAGGGGAACAAGGCCAGGGTATCCTCGGTGATGGCCAGTACCACCACCTGTGGATGAGGCGGGCTCGCCACGGCAAACAGGGTGGCCCGCGAATCGGCGGCCCAATTCTCGGCTACGGCGGTGAAGGCGACATGGCGGGGCAACAGCACCGCCATCGCCACCACCGCCGTCACCATGGCCAGTTCCACCAGCCATGGCTTCCATCGCCGCCGTGAAGCCACGTGCCGTCCCCCTAGCTGTAGCGGTACGCAATCATCGGGCTCCCGACCCAATATGGATGAGACAGAGGGAGCCGGGCCGCGTTCCTATTCACGTCAAAACACCACGTCGCCTTCGCCAGGAGGCTCATTGCCAGCACCATCCAGGAAGGCGCGAAACGCGTTCTGGTTGCCCTTGGCGGCCCGCGCCCGGAAGAACTCTTCCGTGTCCAAGGCAGACAGCTTTTCCGCCACGGCCACATTGATGAACTGATTCAGGCTGGTGCCATCGGCAGACGCCATTCGCTCGGCTGCCGCCTTCAGCGACGGCTGAAGCCGCAGTGAATAATTGGCCTTGCTCATCGAATCCTCCTCAGGGCCTCGTTTGGCCAGATCGTCTCAATTCCGAACCGCACAGCGGGCGCGAAGTGCCGTATATTGAAGGTCACGATGCAATCGGCTCGGCCATTGATCGCCGTTTCCAACACCATTTCGTCGGCGACATCCCCGAGTTGCGGACGCCATAGATAGTGAAGCTTCACCGGCTCGGCGAGGCCCGCCAGGTAATCAAGGAACTCAGTCACCTGCTGTTCCGTCAGTCGGGACGCAAGGAGATGTTCCGGCCTGGTCAACACGGCCTCGTATTCCAGGAACAACGGAACGCTCACCAGCATCCGGAAGATTCCTTCATCGGCGGCCCGCAGCAACGCGTTGGATGCTCCGGTTCGGCTTCGCCGGGCGGCGGTCAGAATGTTGGTGTCGATAACGGCTCTAAGCATGTTCCCGATGATATCATGTTACCCGTAACATGCAAGAGGGTGGGCAAAGAAACGTCTGATCAGCCGCGGCTAAAGTCTCAGGTAATTCGGGCCGAAATTCGCGATGATCTCGGGTCGGGAGCCCGATGATTGTGTGCCGCGACATCCTAGTAGGTCGCCACCGGGAAATCCATGCCCCGGGAATCCACCACCGGGAACTGGGCGACTCCCTTATAGGCCTGACTAATCTCCGGCAGTTGGTCCTCCACATAGCCGGTCAGGCCGCGCACCGTCACCACATGGGCCTGCTTGCGGTCGGCCTTGCCCGACAGACCGTCCAGCAGGGTATAGGTGAACAGGCCATGACCCAACTGGGCCAGCTCGGCGGCGAACTGGTCCTTGCCGGCCGCCGCGACCACATGAACGCCCGAGGATCGCGCCACCTGCATCAGGGCCTTGCGGTCCTCGAAGCCACGGAAGGCCACCAATGCCGCCCCGGACTTGCAGGCGTCCACCAGCATCAGAATCTTCTGCGCTCCCATCTCCTTGATCCTGACGTTGATCTCGGTGGCGGCCAAGCCGCGCTCGCGCACCTCGTCCTCGCGTTCGGGATAGCGCACCTCGGTCGGCATGAAGTACCAGCCTTCACTCAAGGTATCGCCGTGACCCGCCAGATAGATCACCACCGAATCCTCGGGCTTGGTGTCCTTCAGCGAGGCCAGGAGGGTGACGATGTTGGCCTTGGTCGCCTGATCGTCGTAAAGGGTGTGGATCACGACATCCTTGTAGAGGGTCTTGGGCTGCTTGCCGAAATAGTCGGCGATGCCCTGGGCGTCGCCGACGCCGTAATTCAGGTTGAGCGCCGGATTTTTGTACTTATTGATGCCGATGGCGACGACGTGCAGGGTGCTTTTACGTTCGGCCCCGGTGTAGGTGACCTTGACCTTGGCGGGGCGACTCTCGATCCGGTCGCGCGACAGCGCCACCAGCCGGAACTCGTTCGGCCCTTGCGCCAGCTTGGCCGTAAAGCCGGAAGGATTGTCGGCGCCGGCCTGCGACGACACCAGCTTGCCATTCTGGTACAGCCGCACCTCCTCGACGCCGCCGCCCAGGTCCTTGACGTTGAAGTTCAGTTGAAAGTCGTCGGAATCGCTGGAGGTCTCGGCCTTGGGGGTTTCGAACGCCACCTGCGGCGGCATGGCGAATTCCTTGGAGACCACCACCGTCTTGGCCGCTTCCGCCTTGCGGGCGTCCTCGGCGACGCGGGCGGCGTCAGCGACCGCCTGGCGAGCCTGATCCTCGGCGAGCCGTTGGGCTTCTTCCGCCTTGCGGGATTCCAGGGCCAGGCGTTCCTGCTCGGCCTTGTCGCGGGCCGCGTTCTCCGCGGCCAGACGCTTCTGTTCGGCGATTTGCTTCGCCACTTTTTCGGTGGCCAGGCGCTCCTGCGCGGCTTTCTCTCGGGCGGCTGTTTCCGCGGCCGCCAGTTTGGCCTCCTCGGCCCTCTGCTCGGCGACCCGGGTGGCGGTGACAACGACGGCGCGGCGCCACTCGGACTCGCCCCGGGTAAGCAGGCGCGGCAGGATACCGGGCTGGAAATGGTTGTCGGAGAATTGATCCAGAGTGAAGCTGTCCTGGCCGGCGGCCCACTTGACCGCGTCCAGGCCGTCATTCTCGGCGTCGAACTCGCCGGAAGCCGCGACCACCGCCCAGCCGTTGCGGCCCACTACCATTTGGCCCAGCGGCTCGGCCGCCGCCTTGGGATCGGTCAGGCGGATACTGGCATCAGTGGATGCGGTCAACACCAGGGCTCCGCCGCGCAGCAGCAAAGCGTCGGCGATGGGCTTGGCGTGCGGCTTGATCGCCAGGCCAACGGCTCCGGAGGCGAGGTCGACCAGCCGGATCTCGGTGGTTCCGCCCACCAAGGCGGTGGCGAAGCCCACCGACAGGGCGGTGGGGGCGAAGCCCGCCTTGGCGGTCGCAATGACGCGGCCGCTGGTGGCATCGATGATCTGGATGGCTCCGTCCTTGTCGGCGGCAACCACGACGGTGCCATCGGGAGAGAAGGCGAGACGGGCGGCGGTGCCGTCGGCCCTCCACAGCGGCTGAGCGGCGCCCACGGCGGACAGGGCGATGCCGGTGCCATCGGCGGCGGCGATCAGCGGCTGCGACGGATGGAAGGCGGCGGGGCCGGCAAGGCGGAGGACGTCCTTGCCGCCCTTGGTGGACATGACTCGTGAACCGGTGTCGGTATCGATCTGGACCAGGGAGTCGTCGGCGGAGAGAGCCAGGCCGCGCACGGCATCCCCGGCGGCAAGGGAGACCCGCCGCTTGCCCCGATCCGCATCCCACAGATCCACCGCTCCGTCGGCGGAGCCTGTCGCCAGGGTCTTGCCATCGGATGAGAATGCCAGGGCGGTAACGGGGCCAGCGTTGATGCGGCGAACCTCACGGCCCAATTCCAGATTCCACAGCGAAACGCCCCCATCGGCCAGGGCCAGGGCAAGGCGGTTTTGTGCTTCGGCGACCGCCATGTGGGTGGCAGATAGTGCGACCGCCTCGTTGATCACCTGCCGGGCCCCTCGAACGTTTTGCGCGGCATCGGACACGGCGTTCACGGTGGCTTGGGTGGAATAGGTTTGCGGCGTGAAGCCGCCGAATTGGGCGTAGGCCAGTGAGGGAGCGAGAGCGAGAGCAGCGGCAAGCGTCCAATGCGGAAAGCGCTTCATCATGGCACGTCCCCTAATAATTACCCGCACGAGCCTACCATAGACCGGACGCCTTGCCCTCCCAAAAGGAGATCCCAAAACGGGACGCGCCGGCCTAGCCGGGCCCCGTGGCCTCCGCAAATGCCAGGGCGCTTTCGCCGAAAACGGGCTATGACCTGCAGGCGAAACCCACTACAATAATCATTATAGGGCTTCAGGAGATGAATCATGCGTATGTTTCTCGTATTTGCTATTGCCGTTGCCATCGTCGGTATGACAGGGATGGCTCAGGCACAAAGCCCCGGGACGGTTGTTCCGCAGGTCACATCGCCGCAGACCACCGGCAGCACCGTTCAGGGCACGTCGGATGCCGCGACCAAGGCCAAGGAAGCCCAGGCAAAGGCCAAGTCCGACAAGGATAAGGCGGATGAGAAAATGGCCCCGTCGAAAGACAAGGATAAATAGGCGGAACACCCTGCGGGTCCACGAAACGCACCCGAAGGGGCATCCTTCAGGCCCTTCCGCCATGGTGGCCTACCTGTCGGCTGCCTTGGTGGTCGTGGTTTTTCTGTTCGGGTATGACGTCTGGGCCGTCCTCGGGTCAATGCTGGGGCGAGATGGGGCCGCTTTTGTGCCGGTTGCCGCTGCCGTTTTGGTTCCGATCTGCGCCATCCTTACCCTGCGCGCCCGACTGACGCGTTGGGGGCTGGGGCAATGGCTCGCCCTGGTGGGCTGTGCCGCTCTGATCGCCGCCGCCCTGCTCTTGTGCGACGGCGACTTTCCCGCCAAACGAACCCACGTGGTGGAGTATGTCCTGGTGTCGCTGCTGGTGCGCAAGGGGGCCTGCCGCCACGCTGGCAGCTGGGCTCTGACCATCTCGACGCTGGTGATCGCCAGCCTGTTCGGCATCCACGACGAGCTTGCCCAGGGGCTGCATCCGCAGCGGACGTTCGGCCTGCCCGATATCGAAGTCGATGTTCTGGCCGCTTCGGCCGGCGCCCTGCTCGGTCATGGTGTCGGCCTGTTCCAGGGGGGCGCTGATTCCGGGCGGCCAGAGATGGGAGTCTGGGCGTTCGCCACCGGGGCGCTGGGCCTTGGCGTCGGGCTGATGGTGGTCGGTCTGTGGGCCACCGGTGTGCGCTTGCCGGACCTGAGCCTGGCACCACCGCCGCACCTGTGGACAGTGGCGCCGGTTCTGGGCGGCGGCATCGCCCTGCTGGTGGTCGATTGGCCCGAGCGCCCCTGGCTGCGGCACCTGCTTGAAATGAGTGTAGCCTTGGCCCTTTCCATGCCGCTCTATCTGGTGATGCCGCATGTCACGTCGCTGGTTTTTCGCTAACCTGGCCATCATGATCGCGGTGGGGGGGGCGGTGCTCAGCACCCGGCCACCGCGTTACAATCTTCTAATTCTGACCGTCGAATCGTGGCGGGCCGACTCGTTGCGGCCCGAGGTTATGCCCAACGTGTTGGCCGCCGCCCGGCAAGGCCGCCTGTTCACCAACCACCGGGCCATTTCGGCCTGGACCATCCCCAACATCGTGTCCCTGCTGACCGGCCTGTCGCCGTTCGACCAGGGCATCCACCGGCGCGGCGACAGCCTACCGCCCGACCCGGAGCGTCCGCTGGTCCGCTTGGCGCGGGAGGGCTGGCTGGTACGAGGACTGCAGGCGTTCATGCATGTGGAGGGCTTCAGCAATCTCGGGACGGTGGTGGAGGACGGTCAGGAGCTGGAGCCGTGGCTGGCTCGGCGGGCACTCGACCGCAAGCCGTTCGTGCTATGGTACCATTACCTGGGAACTCACCTGCCCTACGCTCCCGATCCGGAGTTTCGGCCGGACTGGCAGGCGCTGCTGCAGCCAAGCGATGCCGCGGCCCGAGACCGGATCGAGACGGTGATACGCCAGCCGGTCATTCCCGCCGGCAGCGTGGCCTTCCAGCCAAGCGACGCCGCCGCGATAGCGGCGTTGCACACCGGCGCTTACCGCCAGTTCGACGCCTGGTTCGGGCGGTTGTGGCAGTTTCTCGATGACAGTGGCCTTGCGGCCAACACCATTATCGTGCTCACCGCCGACCATGCCGACGAACACCTGGAGCGCGGCAATGTCGGCCACGCCTCCACCAACCATGCCGGTCATCTGCACGAGGAGTTGGTGCGAGTGCCGTTGGTGCTGTGGCTGCCGCCCGGCCATCCCGATAGCCGCGCCGAGGGCGTCGAAACCGCGCCTACCGACCATCTTCAAGTCATGCCCAGCCTCGACCGGCTGGTGAGCGGACGGCGGGATGAGGCCGGCGGCCTGCTGAACCCCGATCCCGCCCGCCCGTGGATAGCACTGACCAGCCGTGGCGGCTATTCCGATCCTGGCGCGGACGATACCTTCATCGCGGCGCGGATCGAAGGGCACCGCAAACGGATGATCAGGGTGGTGGACGGTCGGTTGGCGGACTCGTCGCTCTATGACCTAACCGCCGATCCTGACGAACGTCATCCGCTCGACACCCAGGCCGACGGCATGGAGCCGAAGCTGGTGGCCGCGGTCCGCGGCATGGTGCCGCCGCGCGGTCCGACGCCGGTCGAGGCGGGAGTGGCCGTTGCCGAGGCCCCAGAATGGATCTGGCCGCATCCCGGCCCCTTGTCCCATGCCGACTTGGCTGGGCGCTATCGCCTGGAATGGACCGGCCGGGAAGGCGGGCATTACCGGATCGAATACCAAGCCGGCGAGGGGGCAATGCAGTTCTCCGGTAGCATGGATGTGGACGGGACCGTCAAGGATTTCGGCAGCATTGATGCCGCCTACTGGCGGACGTTCATTGTTCCCTACGGCGTTGTGCGTACCCGCGTTGGCAGCGGTGGCGCCTGGAGCGACTGGTTGGAGGTGCGGTTGCAGCCATGATGAGACGGATCTTCGCCCTGGCCGCGATCGCGCTCGGCCTCGCCGTCTACCTGACTGGCGCCTTGAGCTCGCCCATGCTGGACGACCGGCTAGCGACGCGCCAGCGCATGCTGGAAGAGGTGGCGCGGGGGAAATCGACCGATCTCCTGGCCGAGCGGATGCTGGCGGAGGCGTACTGGTCCCGCTATCCCGACGTGGCCGCAGATGCCGTTTTCGGCCGTACCGGCAAGATGGGGATCTACGGCGCGCGCGAGCACTACCAGCGGCACGGCCGCCACGAAGGACGCATCTGGGATTTGTTCTGAGTTAGGGCGTGGCTAGGCGCCAAGCACGGATGGCGAACGGTTCCAACTCTGCCTCCCAACTTCCGGGGGCGTCGGCGGAAGGCCGAGGCGGCGGACCAACGATGGCCTCCACCGATTCCAGCCGTCGTCCGGGCTCCAATCGGACCGTGAGCTTGGTGTCGTCGAGATTGACCGCCAGGAGAACCAAGCCATCGGGTCCAGATTTGAGCAGGGTGCGGACCGGCGTGGCTGAGTTGGACACTCCCTTGACCGCTATGCGGTAGGGGAAGTCGGCCGTGGAGGCGATCAGGGCCGGGCTGAGGCGGCGCAGTGCAGTCACCAGCCGGAGTGTCTCGTCCCACAGCCGGTAGCCGGTAGCGAGATCCTCGGACCCGGCGACCATGGCCGGGGTGCCGCTGTGGTCGAAGTCCGGGATATCGCCGTAATCGGCGACTGGGTCGGGGCCGATTCCCACCACATCGCCGTCGCGAGTCACGAAACTGTCATAGGCGAAGAAGACGATGCCGGTGGCTCCGTGGATCACCCCGGCCCAGGTCATGGCGTCCAACTGGGCCGGGCTGGGCCAGGCCCAGCCATGCGACGGCGAAGAGAATGCCTGGACTAACAGCCAGAACGGGCGCGTGCCGCCTGTCGCCTCGACCGCTTCCGCCACCGAGTTGGGAATACCACGCGGTGTATCCAGGCTGTCCAGCCCGAACCAACTTGATGCGATGGGATAGTTGAAATGGCAGGACACGTCGCCCTCGCGCAACCATTGCCGCCACGCGGTGGCTCGGCTTGGCCGCTTCGGCGGACTGGAATCGATGATGAAGACCGGATGGGCCGGGTCCGACTCGTGCAACTGGGATTGGCGCCGACGAAAGTCCGCCAGCCGTGCCGCTATGTCTTCCGGTTCGGCCCTCGTCGATGGCTCCTCGTCCAAAATCCAGCCGAGGATCGTCGGATCGCCGGCATGGGCTTCCACCTCGGCATCGGTGGGATACTCCCACAGAACACGCAGACCGAGGCGGTGTGCCTCGGCCAAGGCTGGCTCCAGGGCCTGCCCGCGCCACAGATGTACCGTATCGAATCCCGCGGCAGCGAGAGGTTCCAGAGAATAGCGACGCCCGAAGTGCTCGCCCGATAGGGCGTGGTATAAGCCGATAGGAAAAGTCGGCCTGATCGGCCCTGCGGGTGGAACGCTAGCCAAGTGGATGTGCTGCACCGCCTCGGGAGTGTCTCGAAAGCCGGTGCAGGCGGCGAAAGGAAGGGCGGCCAGGGGGACCAGCCAGACCGAAACCACCCACGTCTTTGTCAGCGAGGTGAGCATCCCTACCATGGTCCTCGTTTTCCTTCCTCAGCTTCTCCAACAGGATAGCCCGGCCCCGGTGTCTGCCCGGCCTTGATTTAATCGGGATGTGGCCTTGCTGGAGGGGGCGATGGGTCGGTAGGCAGGGTTTTTCTAGCCTTTACGTATCCCGGTTCTATTCCGTGACGTTCCCTCACGCGCCGAATGCTGGTTCGAGCGACTCCCAGCTCTGCTGCAATCTGAGGGTCGGACATACCCTGGCTAGCAAGGCCGCGCACGGAATCAACGTCAATGGGAGCTCTTTTAGGCCGCCCAGCCTCGATTTCATATCGCAGCCGAATACGACTAACACTAATCTTGGAGCCTCCAAGTTTTTCGGCGATCTCCTTGTCAGTCATGCCTAGGGCTACGAGATGGCATACAGATTCGGCATTGACCGGGTGGCATTTCCGCGATGCGAAGATGCCGTGTCGCCTTCTCAATGTCGAGACGCCCCATATAGAACACCCAATTTGAGCGGCAATGGCTCTGTCGCTATTCCCCTTTTCGGCGAGAACGCGTACAGCCTCCACGTCGATACGAACTCGCCGGTTTGGCGGCTTTATGCGCTTGGTCTTGATGATCCCATGGTTTTTTCGAAACTGCCTTAAACTACGGATACTCACTTCCAATTCGGCAGCAATGGCGCGGTTAGAAAAACCTTGACGAAGGAAGCGACTTACAACGTCAACTTCCATAGAATTTATGGTGCGCCGCTTCGTTTCAATATCGTGCAACCGCCTGATTTGCCATACACCTTGGCGAGTGCAGTCCAGCTGTTCTGCAATTTCACTATCGGTAAAGCCCTGTTGAGCCAGGAGCCGGACTGTTTCAATTTTGATGATTGCTCTCGGTATCTCAACTCTCCATTTGTCGATATATGGTAGCCAGAGCCTGATAGGGTGCGGATGGATTTGGCAGAGCGACGGGGCCTCAGGCGAATTCGAGGGGCGGCGAACTTTCTCGTATGCGATTTTGTCTTGCCAATGAGCAGGGGTAAACGACGGAGTCGAACGTGGTCAGCACAGCACTCTCGGTGCCATCCCCGCCATCAACACACCTTGAATTTTAGCATGGGCCGCTTTCACGCCCGCGTCCCAAGGGAACAGCCCCCGCTCGTCGGGCAAAAACATCTGCAATAAGACGAGATCTTCGCCGTACCGGTGGCCAGCCAGCAACGCCCACTTCCTTGCATCCCTAGCTGCGACCCTTCGAAACCAGACGGTCTCGCCAACGATGATCTTGTCGTCTGATGTCCAATCGCCATGGCGGATGCCCGACTTCACCCTGCCTCCCGCCATGTTGACGAGCGACCGCATCCCGCTCGGGTCGAACCCCACCAGCATCAGTTCAGGATGGCGGAACGTCGCGGTGAGGCCGACCGTGTAGGCGAAGGATGGAGCCTCGTCATGGGGCGGGATCGTTATCACTGCCCATCCGACGCGCCTTATGGCATCGTCTATGGCAGATCCTGCGGACACTCTCACGGCTCCGGGGTCGGGCTTCCTGCTTGCCAATGGCATTTCTCCGCATTAAGAGATCGCGGCCATCATAACTACCTTACCGCTTGCTGCAAGAGACGCCGATCACCAGCGTTGGCGGCAAGTATGAGATCGTCCCTACATACTGACCAACCAGCGGTTCTAATTATAGAACGAAAAGGGATTTCCACGGCGGAGAAAGTCTGACTCAATAGGTTGTGTGGAACGGCTTGACTCATACATAACTGCGCTACGAGAGCGGTGCGATTCCCTTCCGGACAAGCGGGAGGGGCG
>NZ_CAINTR010000036.1 GCF_903853455.1 uncultured Magnetospirillum sp. | reverse complement strand
TCACCCGCCGATGCCGACGCCATCCTGGCCTTCCTCGGCGCCCAGGGCGGCTGGCAGAAGTTTCAATGGACGTCGCCGCGCGCGGCGGCGCCGATCACGGTGATCTGCCGCAAGTGGTCGGATGCCACCAAGATCGGCGACATCATCACCGTGTCGGCCACCTTCGAGCAGACGTTCGGGGTGTAGGGGCGGCGTTCCGCCCATAAAGAACGAAATCGTTACCAACGGCGAATCCTGGTAACGATTCCATTCCCAACACGGCAACGCCGGGATCGGGATCTCGATGGGCGGTTCGGTCAGGCGGCAATGCCCGAGCGCAAAGCGTCATAGCCGGTGCAGGCCAGCATGACCGTCTTCGGCACCAGATGGCTGCCATCCTCGTAGTATTTCACCATGCGGTCGCTGATCCCCAGCGCATCGGCCGCACTCCTCTGGCTCAAACCGTGGCGGGTCCGCCAAGTTCGGAAGGATTCGGGCGTCAGCGACTCGCCGGCCTGATAACGCCCAAGCCGGAAAAGGTGGTCGGCGTCCAGCTCGATGTCATCGTTCCAGGCCACCGTCCAACCGTGCTCTCCCACCGCCGCTGTGGCGAAAATGGCCGGCGTCTGGAGCGACGCCAACGATCGGCTGGAGGAAATCAGCGGGCCGAGATCGATCTGGTCCACACCGTGGTCGCGCCAGGAAACACGCAAGACGTGATCGGCGACGACCTCGATGGCGGCGATGTTCGGTGGCTTGGCGCGGGACATGGCGAAAGCTCCTATCCGTTCAACTCGTTCCAGAACTGCCAGAGCAGATCGGCATTGGCTCTGGCCCAGGCAATGACATCGGCCGTACCGGCAGGCAACGGCCGACCCTCCATCACCTTGAAGGTCCGAAGGTCCACCGACACCGTGCAACCGGGGCCAAGGATGTGGAAATGAGGCGGGTTGTGATCCCGAAAGATCGCCAGCCGCAAATTCCCGAACCTCTCGACGGTGGTCATCGGCTCTCCGGATCGCCTTCTTCAGATGGCCATTATGGTGAAATCATTTCCCCAAGGCAAGACTGCTGACGGACATCGCCGTCGCCATCGGCGGCGGGCGGAGGAAAGCCGTCAATCACCTCGCCGTCCATAACGACACCCATTTATCCGGCTCGCCCCCATGCCCATCCGCTCCGAGATCCAGTCGCTGGCGCCGTCGGCGCTGATCGAGCTGTTCATGCTCGACCTCGGCCTTCTGGGCGGGCCGTCCTTGCGCTTTCACGCCGGCACCAACGGTGTCGGCGGCGACATCGTCTGGCAGGGCCAGACCTACACCCGTTTTCCGGTGCAAGCCTCGGGGTTCAAGCGCTCCTCGACCGGGGCGCTGCCGCGCCCGACGCTCTCGGCCTCCAACATCGGCGGCACCCTGGCGGCACTGGCCAGGGCCTATGGCGGCTTCGCCGGCTGCAAGCTGACGCGCACCCGCACCTTCGCCCGCTTTCTCGACGCCGCCAACTTCCCCGGCGGCAACCCGGAGGCCGACCCCACCCAGCTCCTGCCCCAGGAGGTCTGGTGTCGTGACCCCGCTTGAGGACGAGGTACTGGCCGCCATCCGCGCCCATGCGGAGGCCGCGTACCCCCAGGAATGCTGCGGCGTGGTCATCGTGCGGAGCGGTAAGGCGGTCTATCGCCCCTGTGCCAACCAGGCGG
>NZ_CAINTR010000035.1 GCF_903853455.1 uncultured Magnetospirillum sp. | reverse complement strand
GCGCAGGTAGGAAAATGCGAGAGCCATGGTTCCGGTCCGAGCGAAACGGAATCCCAGTTTAGGCTGAGGGTGTAGCATAATCCAGCGTCCTATCTTTTGTTTAATAGGACAATCTTTTACCATCGAGGCGGCGCGGGCCGGCGACGCCGGCAAGGGCTTCGCCGTGGTGGCCAACGAGGTCAAGACCCTGGCCAACCAAACGGCCAAGGCCACCGAGGAAATCTCCGCCCAGGTGGGGGCGGTGCAGGCCCGCACCGGCGAGGCGGTGACCGCCATCCGCGGCATCGGCGGCACCATCGGCACCTTGAACGAAATCGCCGGTGCCATCGCCGCCGCCGTGGAGGAGCAGGGCGCCGCCACCGCCGAGATCGCCCGCAATGTTCAGGAAGCCGCCTCCGGCACCCAGGAGGTCACCAACGTGCTGGGGCAATTGTCCGCCGCCACCGCCGAGGCCGGCGGCAGCGCCGACATCGTGCTGACCATCGCCGGCCGCCTGACCAACGAGGCCGGCAGCCTGGAAAGCGAAGTCCACAATTTCATGGATTCCGTCCGCGCCGATAACGGGGCGGGGAAATAGGGGAAAGTCGGGCTTAGCCCGTCGCCGCCAGCGAGCTTTCCGCGCTTTTGGCGGAATCGTGGTGGCGCGCCTTGCGCAGGATCTCTTCCACCAGCCAGTGGTGGAACGGCATGGTCTCGGTCAGCTCGCTCTCGCGCCAGGCTAGGGTCGCCCGGCTGGTGATGCGGCACAGGTCGGTTCCCGCCGCCAACTGGCTGGAGACCCGGTGGTTGATGCCGATCAGCGCCTCCACATGATCGTCGCAGACCCCGACGCCGCATTTGCGCGACACGCCCATGACGAATTCGGCCTGACGCGGATCCGGGGAGGTCCAGGACTGCTGGTGCGCCACGCCGATCAGGGTGCGCCACAGATGGTGGTTGTTGTCGAGGGCGGTGATGAAGGTCTCGCGGTCGGAGGCCGTGGCCAAGTTGGCGGCCGCTTCCGTCAAGGCGGCGGCGCTAAGCTCGGCAAGCGACAATCGCACCGGGATGGATAGAGTCGCCATGGCTTCCTCCTATCCAAGTAAGTTTATTGCTCGGGCATTAACTCGATCTTAGGATTGTATGTCGGGGGCGGCGCCGCTGTCAAAGACGGCGGCTACTCATGGACCTGTGGGTAGGGGGAGGGTCGCCAAAGGGATAGGTTAGGCCGGGGTTACTTCCATCTCGGCGATCAGCCAGTGATCCATATCCTCGCCATGGGGGGGGCCCCGGCTTTCCCAGATGGCATGGGCGCGTTCGCGGATGCGTTCGATGTCGCTTCCCTCGGCCAGGGCGTCGGAAACGCGCCGGTTGATGTGGATCAGGGCGTGGATGTGGTCGTCATGTCCGATTTGTCCCTGGGCCGGCCCCGACGCCTGGCCGGTGGTCTTCAGGGCGTAGGCCACCATGCGGCGGTCGGGGACGGCCCATGACCGGCTGGCAGCCAGCTGGCCGATGCTTTTCCAGACCCGGCGGTTGCGTTCCAGCGCGCCCAGGAATTTCTGGGCGTTGTCGGCGCGGTCGAGGTCGCGCGCGGCGTCGGACAGTGCCAACGCCCCGGTTTCGGCGATGCTCAGGCTTCCCGACACCATTCTCTCCATCCGCGTCAAATCGCTCAGAGGGGGAACAGTAGTGTGATCGGCCGCGCCTATCAAGATCGGGGGGATGACCGTTGCGTGACGATTACGGCCCTGTTTTGGATCAAAGCGGGATGGTCTCGGCGGCTTTCCGTTTCAGCTCGCCCAGGACGAAGACCCGGATCGCCGATGACAGGTTGGCGGTGCGGCTGGAATCGATCTCGGCCACCAACTGGTTGAGCGAGGTGTCGCGCGCCTCGGCGATGGCCTTGAGTTCGTCCCAGAAGGCGGCTTCCAAGGTCACGCTGGTGGCGTGGCCGGCGATCGTCACCGAGCGCTTGGCGATCATTGAGGGGCGGCCGTCTGGGCGGGAGCACCTTCCCATGCGCCATGGGCGGGGATGGTCTCGCCCTTCATCACGATGGTGAGCTTGCCGAGGCGGGCGAACTCACCCACATGGGTGTCGTAGAGCACGGTCGAGCCGCTGCCGATGCTGACGCCGGGGCTGAGCTTGACCCGCCCGACCTTCATGACCCGGTCCTCGTAAAGATGGGTCTGCAGCGCCGACAACGAGTTGATGACGCAGAAGTCGCCGACCTCGATGCAGTCGAACTCGGTGATGTCGGTGGTGTCCATGAACACGCCCTTGCCGAAGCGGCAGCCATACAGCCACAGCGCCCAGGGGAGGAACGGGGTCCCGCGCAGATGGTCCAGCAGCACCTTGCCAGCCAGGCCCCAGTACATCACCGCCACCGCTTCGGTGCGCAACGCCCACCACGACCACATGGGCTTGGCGGTGGGGCGGTAGACGCCCATCAGCAGCCACTTGACCGAGATGGACGACAGCGCCAGGGCCAGCGAGATGGCGACCGAGGCGGCGATGAACAGCTCCGCCACCGTGTCGTATTCGCGCCGCAGGATGGACGGCGCCAACACCTCCACCGCCAGGATGCCGAAAGTGATGAACAGCATGGTCGGCAGCGACACCGCGAAGGCTTCGAACACGGCGCGCAAGACCCGGCGCCAGCGCGGCGGCTCGTAGGTCCAGTTGGTGCCGACGCTGTCGAAGCGCTGGCGAACCGGCAGCTTGATGGGCGGGCTGCCGAACCATGTGTCGCCCGGCTGCATCTCGGCGTTGGTCGGCGGCCGCGACTTGATGCCGATCAGGGTGCCGGTGGGAATGCAGGCGCCGGGCGGCACCACCGCGTCGTTGCCGACGAAGACCTGGGCCTCGGTCTTGACCGGCTCCAGCGTCATCCAGCCGCGCCGGACGGTTTCGTCGCCCAGCACCACCTCGTCGGCGATGAAGCACTTGGCGCCGATCTCGGTGAGGTCGTAGCGGCCGGCGAGGTTGCACGAGATTTCGGCGTCCTTGCCGATCTTGGCGCCCATCAGCCGGTACCACAGCCGCATATAGACGGTGGCGTAGAGCGACGACAGGGTTTCCAGCACCAGCTCGGTGGCCAGCGCCACGATCCATTTGCGGACGTAAAAGCCGCCATAGACCGAATAGCGGCCGGCGGTGACCACCGGCAGCACCGACCAGCGCACCACCGCGATCAGCAGGACGGTGATGGCGATCAGCGCCATGGCGGTGGGCCAGGCCAGCAGCGGCAGGACGTACAGGTAGTCCTGGGGACCGCTGCCGGCGATGATGTCGCTGAGATTGTCGAACAGGAAGAAGGCGGGAAAGATGGGAAGCAGGCTGACCGGCGGCAGAACCACCAGCATGGCGGCGTAAAAGGCGGTCAGCCCCAGCTTGCGGGCGGTGCTGGCATGGGCCGCCTCGGGCAGGGCGGCCTCGTCGACCATGCCCACCTGGCGGGCGGGCGAACCGTCCCAATGCTCGTAGCGGCCGACCTTGGAGCCGGGCGCTAGGGCGGTGAGGTCGCCCAACTCGCCGCCATGCTCGATCACCACGTCGTGGCTGATCATGCACGACGTGCCGATATAGGCGTCGTCGCCGATGGCGATGGTGCCGATCACCAGTTCGTCGCCGATGGCTTCGGCATTGGCGAGGCGGCCCTTGCCGCCGATGGCGACGCCATGGCCGATGGTGACCAGATCGAACGCGCCGGCCTCCAACTCGCCGATGATGCAGTCGCTGCCGACCTTGGCTCCCAGCAGGCGCAGATAGATGCTCATGATCGGCGTGCCCTGGAACCACTTGATGTGGGCGACGCTGACCACCCGCTGGGCCAGCCACCAGCGGTAATAATAGACGCCCCACAGCTTGTAGCGGCCCGGCTTGGTGCGGCCCAGGATCAGCCATTTCAGGGCGATGGAGATGGAGATGGTGCCCACGTTGATGAAGGCGTAGGTCAGCATCAGGGTGCCGAGCTCGCCCAGCGGTCCGGCGTCCTCGCCCGACAGCAGCATGTAGCTGATGAACACGCCCAGCCACGGCGCGGTGGTCAGCGCCAGGATGAACGGCATGGCGGCGGCCTGGGCCAGACCGCACCAGAAGCGCCGCGCCAGGCTGGGCGGCGCAAAGGACAGGTTGGCCGGGATGGCGCCGGCGTCGGGGGTGCGGGTGTCGAGCAGCGCCCCCATGGCGCGCAGCGTCCGCACGCCATAGATTTCGTTGAGGGTCAGGCTGGCCAGGGCCGGGGTCTCGCGCACCGCCGAGACGAATTTGGCGGCCAGCAGGGAATGACCGCCCAGGTCGGTGAAGAAGTCGGCGTCGAACGGGAGCGACTGGCCGGGGAACACCCGCCGGGCCGCCTCCAGCAGCGCCGCCTCGGTGGTGGTGCGGGCGGCTTCCTGCGCCTCGGCGGCGATGGTTCCCAGCGGGATCAGCCGTAACGCCTTGCGGTCGAGCTTGCCGGAAATCAGACGCGGCAGTTCGGCGAGGCTGAGATAGTGGGACGGCACCATATAGGCGGGCAATTGGGCGCGGAGCGTGTCGCGCAGTTGGGCGGTGTCGACCGCGCCCGCCACCAGGAAGGCGACCAGCCGCTCGATCCCGTCGTCGGTGCGCAGCACCACGGCGGCCTGAGTGACGCCGGGCTGGGCCGCCAGCCGGGCCTCGATCTCGCCCAACTCGACCCGGAAGCCGCGGATCTTGACCTGGTCGTCGATGCGGCCGTGAAACACCAGGTTGCCGGTTTCGTCCAGGCTGACGGCGTCGCCGGAGCGATAGAGGATCGGCGCCTTGCCGCTGAGGTCCCACGGATTGGCGATGAACTTCTCGGCGGTCAGTTCCGGCCGGCCGAGATAGCCCGACGCAATGCCGGGGCCGCCGATCAGCAACTCGCCGGTGGCGCCGGGCGCCACCGGGTTCAGCGAATCGTCCGCCACCCAGCAGCTGTAATTGGGGATGGGCTGGCCGATGGTCACCGGCTTGCCCGGCTTGACCTCGGCGACGGTGGCGACCACCGTGGCCTCGGTGGGGCCGTAGGAATTGAAGATGCGCCGTCCCGGCCGGCTCCAGCGTTCGACCACCGCCTGCGGGCAGGCTTCGCCGCCCAGGATGATCACCCGCAAGCTGGCGACGTCGCGGGGCAGCAGGCCCAACAGGGTCGGCACGGTGTCCAGCACGGTGACGCCCGCCTGGGTCAGAACGTCCGGCAACTGCTCGGCCTCGGCCAGGGTCTGGCGGCCGGCGATCCACAGGGACGCCCCCACCAGATAGGGAACGAAGATTTCCTCCAGCGACAGGTCGAAGGCGACCGAGGCCCCCTGGAACACCACGTCCGTCGGCTCGATGGCGTAGATCGAATTGGCGGCGCGCAGGTAGTGGCAGATGTTGCGGTGGCTGATGACGATGGATTTGGGCTTGCCGGTGGAGCCGGAGGTGTAGATGGCGTAGGCGGCGTCGGCCGGATTGGCCCCCAAGGCCCGGAGATCGGGCGGCGCGGCGGCGGGCGCCTGTGCCGCCAGGGCCGGCAGCAGCAGCATCTCGGCCGGCAGCGGCGACTCGACCCCGCCGGCGGTGACCGCGTCGACGATGATGGCGGCGGCGGCGCAATCGCCCAGGCATTCCGCCACCCGTTCGGCGGGGGCGTCGGTGTCGAATGGAATATAGGCGGCGCCGGCACGCAGGATTCCCAGCAGCGCCACGTGCAAGTCAAGGGAGCGCGACATCCACAGGCCGACGAAGGCGCCACGGCCGATTCCCTTGGCGGCCAAGGCGGCGGCGACGCGGTCGGCGCGGGCGGCCAGTTCGCGGTAGGTCACCGACGACTCGCCGAACGTGGCGGCGGTGGCGTCGGGGAACCGGACGACCGAGGCGGCGAAGATTTCGGACAGAAGCTCGTCGCGCAGGAAGGACGGGTCGTCGCGGCCAAGCAGGGGGGCGGGCAAGGGCGGAGAGAGTTGGTTCATGACGTCCTGAAATGGCCCGTCTCGGCTTGCGCCCGGGCAGCGATGACCAAAGCTTCATCGACGATGGAGGAATACCAGGCCACAGTATAGGGGGTGCCCTCCAGCTTCGCAACGACCGGAGGCCATGACGGCACGTTGATCGTCAGGAAATGGCTGAAATCCGGTTCGGCCAGCCCGCCGACGATGCCGATGCCGTGGGCCTTCAGCACCGCTTCCTTGGCCGTCCACAGCCGGGCGAAGCCGGGCGGACGGAGATCGGCCGGCAGTCCGTCCAGCCAGTCCACCTCGCCGGGGGCGAAGAGGGTGCGGGCGATGGCGGCGGTATCCCGGCAATGGGCCAGGGTCTCCACGTCGATCCCCACCGGCCCTCGCCGCGACGTGGCGACGGCCAGGATTCCGTCGCGCCCCGCCGTGTTGAACCATAGATCGGCGCCAGGAGCGGTCAGGAAGGGCTTGCCGTTGGCGTCGCGGGCCATGGCGACGTCAGCCTCGCCGCACGCCAGCACCTCGGCCAGATGACGGCGCAGCACGGCGGCGCGGGCGTCGGCATGGTCGGCGATCCCGTGATACAGCCAAGTTTCCGTGTCGAGGCATGTCCGGGCCACGCGGAGTCCTATTGGCCGGGGGTGCGGCAGATGGACTTGATGGGGCCGCGCGGATTGCCGGACATTTCGCCGATCTTGCGGTCCTGGGCCTCGATCAGCCATTTGGCCGGGTCGTCCCCCTCTTGCCCCAGTAGTTCGGCGCTTTCGATCTTGCGGTTGGAACTGAGGGTTCCATCCTCGTAGACGATGTCGAACAGCACATAGGTGTTGTCTGTCGCCTTCTTGCGGGCCATTGCTCTGTCTCCTGGCTGTTCGGGGCCGGAATTGATTTCGGCGAGCCGAAGATCGACTCGCCTGACATCCCTCGTTCACCGGCAAAGCCGGCGGCCCTTGATCCGTGCCGCGGAACGAATGAAGGCCTTCATTCGCTCGTCGGCCATATAATCCGCGATTTTGCCCGGCAAGGGCTATTGCGGGGCGACGGCCTCGCCCGATACGGCAGCGTCGTCGTCGGCATGGCCGTCCGTCTCGGCCTTGCGCTTGGCGGTCTCTTCTTCCAGCGCGCGCTTTTTCTCGTTCTTCTTGGCTTCCTTGGCGCGATTGCGGTCGTTGCGAAGCTGGTTGTAATTGGGCTTGAAGGCCATGAGCGCTCTTTCACTGAAATGGATGGGCAAGCATAGACGGAAGTTTAGGTCACGGTGGTGGTCTCGACGACGGGAATGGGGCGCAACGCCGCCCTGGCCGCCGGTCTCCAGCCCACGTAAACCACGCGACGATGCTCCAGACACCAAGGTCCGCCGTCACGCGTGGGAACGCCGCACCAAGTCGCCGTGCCGGATCGGACGTCGCCGTCAATCCAACGGCAACAATTATCGATCGGTCTTTCCATGGAAAAATCCTTTGATGTGCGGGTAAAACATTATGGCAGATATGGGGCCATAATTCCATGTTGCCATATCATCTTGATATTGCAGTGCAATGTGGATGAACTCGCCTGAAAATGATTTTTGCGGGGCCGGGGAATATTTTTCAAAAGATTACCTGCGAGCCACTCGCGTCCTTGCCTCGACAGGGGCGTTTCATTGCGGCATGCTTGCCGTTGGTATGGTTTGTGGCGGATGGACGTCATGGCGCGTGAACCCGAGATCGTCACCCAGTATCGCCGGCTTGCGCTGGACAACGACCCGGTCGCCCAGTTCAAGCTCGGTGACCTTTACCGTCTGGGATACCAGGTCAAGCGCGACCTGGACGAGGCGGTGGTGTGGCTGGTGCGATCAGCCCGCCAGGGCAACCAGGACGCCGTCAAACTGCTGAAGAAGATGGCCGCCGACGGGGTGGACGTCCGCCGCCGGGTGGACGACCTGCCCGGCCCGCGCCCCACCGCCCGCATCGACTGGGGCACTGCGCCGCCGGATGCTCCCGCCGCCGCTCGTCCGGTGGTGGACTTCTCGGCGGTGGAATACCCTCCTGCTCCTCCCTCTCCTGTTCCGCCGCCGGCGGTGAAGCCTCCGCCGCCGGCGGAGCCGGCCCTGCCCAAGGTCATTCTCCTCCCCGAGATCGAGGTGGAGACCGATCCCCTGCGCTTCGACGACGACGTGGATCCCGCGACGCTGCGCGCTGCCGCCGCCGAGGGCGATGCCGCGGCCCTGGTGGCGCTCGGCAACGCCTATCGCGAGGGGCGCGGCGTCGCCGTCGATCCGGTGGAGGCGGTGCGGCTGTTCACCCTGGCGGCCAAGGCCGGCGACGCGCGGGGTCAGTATTCCCTGGCGGTGATGTACGATCTCGGCCTGGGGGTGGCGCAAAGCAACGCCCACGCCCTGAAGTGGTTCCGCGAGGCGGCCAAGCAGGGTGACGCCGCGTCGCAGTTCAACCTGGGCAACATGATCCGGCTGGGCCGGGGCGTCGAGGCCAGTCCCGACGTGGCCGCCAAGTGGTTCCGTCAGGCCGCCGACCAGGGCGACGCCGCCGCCCTGTTCGCCCTGGGAGCGCTGCACGAGATCGGCAGCGGCGTCGAGCAGGACGAGGTTCTGGCGGTGGAGCTGTACCGCGAGGCCGCCGAGCAGGGCGAGGCCGGGGCTCAGTTCAACCTGGCCAACATGCTGCGCCAGGGACGCGGCACCGAGGCCGATCCCACCGAGGCGGCGTCGCTGTGCCGCCGCGCCGCCGAGCAGGGCCTGGCCGCCGCCCAGTTCAATTTCGGCCTGATGCTGCTGACCGGCACCGGGGTGGAGCGCGACGACCAGGCCGCCGTCCATTGGCTGCGCCGCGCGGCGCGGGCCGGCAATCCCGGCGCCCAGTATCAGATGGCCATCCTGCTGGAGCGGGGCCAAGGCATCGCCGCCGACGCGGTGGAGGCCCATGTCTGGCTGAGTCTGGCCGCCGAGTCCGGTGTCGCCACCGTGGCCGATACAGCGCGGCGCGCCGCCGAGGCGCTGGCCGTGCATCTCGGCAGCGAGGGACTGGCCGAGTCCCGCCGTCGCCGCGAAAGCAGCATGGCGGAGGCCGCGCCATGAACACACCCAAGACCTCGTTCGAGGTCCAGGTTCTGGAAGACAAGCATTGGGTCATCGCCGAGATGGCCGGTGACGAGGAAAAGGCCAAGGCTTTCGCCGAGAACCTGTTGCAGGCCGGCAACCACGCGGCGGTGCGGGTGGTCAAGGACTACCAGCGCATCGACGGCACCCACACCGAGACGGTGGTGTTGGAGAAGCAGGCCGCCGTCAAGGCCGCCGGCGACCCCACCCTGGCCAACATCACCGAAGCGCCGCTCTGCGCCACCCTGGAGGATTTCTACGGCCAGTCGTCGCGGGTCACCATCGGCCGGTTGCTGCGCAAATACCTGGACGAGGCGCTGGTCACCCCCACCGAACTGCTGCACGACGCCAAGGAGATGAAGCGGTTCGGCGACAAGGGCAACCTGCTGTTCGGGGCCATCGACAAGGTCTCCGGTCTTCAGGCCCGGGCGGCCGGCGACGAGAACAGCAAGGCGCGCAAGGACTTCCTGGACAAGTCGTGGGAACAGTTGCTGGCCCGCGCCAAGGCCTTCACCGCCACCAAGCCCAAGGTGCCGCAGAATTTCGCCGAGGCGGTCGCCGCCGCCAAGGGCGACGCCTTCACCCTGCGGGCCTTGCTGAGCATGGCGCTGCTGGAAAAGCGCAGCTGGTTCGGCAAGCTCGACCTGCTGATCGCCTGGGCGGCCGAGCCGGCGGCGGCGGCGCATATGCCGGTGATCGACGGCATCATCTCCGACCTGACGGTCCCGGCGCAGGTGATCCAGGATCTGCTGGGTTTCCAGTCCAACCTGTCCTCCGCCCTGTGCCAGATCGTCAACCTGACCGAGGGCAAGGCGGAGGCCGCCAAGTTCGCTCCCCAGACCTTCACCGAGTTGAACGCGCTGTTCGCCGCCGGCCGGCTGCCGGCGACCCGCGAGGTGCTGCTGGCCCGGGTCGTCCGCGAAGTGGGCGGCACCAACCCGCTGTCGCGCAACGACCCTGCCCAAGAATACGAGATGTTCCACAAGATGCTGCACCGGCTGGTGGACAAGGACACCGTCACCGGCGGTCCGCCCCTGGCCGAGTCGCTGCTGCAACGCGGCTCGCGGGTGCTGAATTCCGGCGGCGCCACCGTGGCGGCGCCCCAGGCGCTGCAATTGCTGCTGGGGGCCTTGGCCGACGGCTGTGTCCGGCTGCAGTTCCTGCTGACGCTCTGCGCCTCGTCGCTGGGCAAGAGCATGGGTGAGGTGCTGACCGAGGTGCTGGACAATCATGTGCGCCGCTCCGTCCACATCGACCAGTGGGTGCCGGTGCGGTTGCCGCCGCCGGCCCGCATGGCGGCCCTGACCGCCGCCAACAAGGCGCTGAAGACCTGCCCGGTGCTGGCGGACGAGTTCAAGAAGCCGCTGGCCGAGCTGATCGACGAGGTCATGGTGCGCTACCTGACGGAAGAGGGGGTGATCGAGAAGATCGACAAGCCCGACGATCCCCTGGCCGCCCGCGCCGTCCGGCTGGTCAAGTTCTGCGGTGCCGGCGTCCTGATCGACGGCAAGTCCCTCAACATGGCTAAGGCCCGCGTCATCGAGCATCTGCGCCAGAAGCAGTTCGAGGAGAAGTTCGTCGCCAGTTGTCCCGATCCCAGTCAGGGCGACAAGAGCCTGCGCGAGTTCCACAAGCTGCTGGTGGAGTGCGGTTTCGGCTGATCGGAACGCCATATTCTGCGGTTGCAATCAAAGAAACTGTGGCGGATGTCAGCACAAAAGTTATAACTACCACCCGTTCGGCTGGGCCTGCCCCAGCACGGCACAGGTGGGGTATGCGCGCATGCAGGGTAGGTATCTCGTCACCGGGGCAACCGGTTTCGTCGGCTCGGCGATCGTGCGGGCGCTGCTGGCGCGCGGCGACAGCGTGCGGGTGCTGGCGCGTCCCCAATCCAACCGCCACAACGTCGCCAACCTCCAGGTCGAGGTGGCCGAGGGCCGGTTGGAGGACGAGGCTTCGCTGCGCAAGGCGGTCCACGGCTGCACCCACCTGATCCATACCGCCGCCGATTACCGCATCTGGGTGCCCGATCCCGCCGCCATGATGCGGGCCAATGTGGAGGGAACCCGCACGCTGATGCGGGCCGCCCTGGCCGAGGGTGTCGAGCGGATCGTCTACACCTCCTCGGTCGCCACCTTGGGCCATGTGGAGGGCGGCGTCGCCGACGAGGACACCCCCAGCGTCCTGGACGACAAGGTGGGGCCCTACAAGCAGTCGAAATTCCTGGCGGAAGAGGTGGTTCGCCGCATGGTGGCCGAGGACGGCCTGCCGGCGGTGATCGTCAACCCGTCCACCCCGGTGGGGCCGGGCGACGTTAAGCCGACCCCCACCGGGCGCATGATCGTCGAGGCCGCCTCGGGGCGCATGCCGGCCTATGTGGACACCGGCCTCAACATCGTCCATGTGGAGGATGTGGCCGAGGGCCATCTGCTGGCCATGGAAAAGGGCCGCATCGGCGAGCGCTACATCCTGGGCGGCGACAACCTGTCCCTGGCCGAGATCCTGGGCGAGATCGCCCGGCTCACGGGCCGCAAGCCACCGCTGATCAAGCTGCCGCGGGCGCCGCTCTATCCGCTGGCCGTCGCCGCCGAGTTGTGGGCGCGCCTGGCCGGGGGCGAGCCGTTCGTTACCGTCGATGGCCTCAAGATGTCGCGCTGGCACATGTTCTTTTCCTCGGCCAAGGCCGAACGCGAGCTGGGCTACCGCCACCGGTCGGCCCAGGAGGCGTTGAGCGCGGCGGTCACGTGGTTTCGCAGCACCGGAGAGGTCGCATGAGTCTTGCTTCACTTGCCGGCCTGGCCGGCGCGGGCGCCTGGGGTTGGCTGTTGACCATGCGGGGCAATTTCTGGCGGGTCGAGCCCATGCGCCACGCCCCCATGCCCGACGATTGGCCGGAGGTGGTGGCGGTGATTCCCGCTCGCGACGAGGCCGACACGATCGGCGACGCGGTGGAGTCGCTGTTGTCGCAGAACTATCCCGGCGGGCTGTCGGTGGTGGTGGTGGACGACCACAGCAGCGACGGCACCGCCGACACGGCGCGCGTCCGGGCGGAGTCCCTCGGCGCCGCCCACCGGCTGACCGTGGTTCAGGCGCCCGACCTGCCGTTGGGCTGGACCGGCAAGATGTGGGCGCAAAGCCATGGCGTCGCCACCGCCCGCGCCCTCCGCCCCGATGCCGCCCTGCTGCTGCTGACCGACGCCGACATCGCGCATGGCAAGGGCGAGCTGCGGCGGATGGTCTGCCGGCTGTTGGCCGAGCGGCTGGACATGCTGTCGCTGATGGTGCGGCTGCGGGCCGAAAGCGCGTGGGAGCGCGCCGTCGTGCCGGCCTTCGTGTTCTTCTTCCGCATGCTCTACCCGTTCTCCTGGGTGTCGGATCCGCGCAGCACCACGGCGGCGGCGGCGGGCGGCTATGTCCTGATCCGCCCGTCCATGCTGGAGCGCATCGGCGGCATCAAGGCCATCAAGGACGCCCTGATCGACGACTGCGCCCTGGCCTCGGCGGTCAAGGCCGAGGGCGGCCGGCTCACCCTCGACCTCGCCGACGAGACCGTGTCGTTGCGCGGCTATCACGGTCCAGAAGGATTGTGGCGGATGATCTCGCGCTCGGCCTATACCCAGCTGCGCCATTCGCCCTTGCTGTTGCTGTGGACCATCGTCGCCATGCTGGTGGTGTTCCTGCTGCCGCCGATCCTGGCGATTCGCGGCGGCGGCGGCTCGCTGACCGGCGCCTTCGCCTGGGCCGCCATGACCGGCGCCTATTTCCAGATGGTGCGCTATTACCGGCAATTGCCGGTATGGGCGCCGCTGTTGCCGCTGGTGTCGCTGTTCTATCTGGGGGCGACCATCCATTCGGCCATCAAGTACTGGCGCGGCGAGGGCGGCGAGTGGAAAGGCCGGGTGCAGGACGGCCGGCACGAGGGAGCGGCGGCATGACCGCTCTGGTGATCGATGCCGGTCAGTACGCCATGGTGGCGGACAAGGTCCGGGCCTCGGGCTCGTCCTTCTACTGGGGCATGCGGCTGCTGAGCCGGCCCCGGCGCTTCGCCATGTACGCCATCTACGCCTTCTGCCGCGAAGTCGACGACATCGCCGACGAGCCGGGCGAGATCGAGACCAAGCGCCGCCAACTGGCCGAGTGGCGCGACGAGCTGGACCGGCTGTATCTGGGCCGCCCCACCCATCCCGTCGCCAAGGCCCTGATCGGCCCGGTGGCGGAATTCGGGCTGCCCAAGGACGACTTCGTCGCGGTGATCGCCGGCTGCGAGATGGACGGCCGCAACGAGATGGTCCGGCCGTCCATGGCCAATCTGGAGCTGTATTGCGACCGGGTGGCCTGCGCCGTCGGGCGGCTGTCGGTGCGGGTGTTCGGCGAGATGCGGCCGCGCAGCCTGGACGTGGCCAACGCCACCGGCATGGCCTTGCAGTTGACCAACATCCTGCGCGACGTGGCGGTGGACGCCGCCATCGGCCGGCTGTATCTCCCCCATGAGCTGCTGAGCGCCCACGGCATCGAGGCGAACGATCCGGCGGCGGTGCTGAAGCATCCCAATCTGACGGCGGTGTGCCGCGAGCTGGGCGCCACCGCCCGGGGCTATTTCGAGGAATCCGACCGGGCCATGGCCGAGTGCTCGCACCGGACCATGCGGCCGGCGACCTTGATGAAGGAAATGTATCGCGAGATCTTCCGCCAGGTGGAGGCCGAGGGCTTCGTGCCGCGCGATCCGCCGGTGAAGGTTTCGAAGGGGTTCAAGCTGTGGTGCATTCTCCGCCACGGACTGATGTAAGGGCTTTACCCCCTCGCCCCCCGCAAGGGGGGAGAGGGTTGGGGTGAGGGGGTGGTGGCGGCAGACGAGCCCTCACCCGGCTCGCTTCACTCGCCACCCTCTCCCGCAAGCGGGCGAGGGTTGGTATGCCGGTATGTGCTGATAAGAGGTCCGACGTGTCTTTCAACGAGATGAATTCCCTCGAAGAGGCGGTCAAGAGTTCCGCCGCCGCCTTGATGGCCAAGCAGCGGCCCGACGGTCATTGGGTGTTCGAGCTTGAGGCCGACGCCACCATCCCGGCCGAATACGTGCTGTATCTGCACTATCTCGACGAGCGCGATCCCGAGATGGAGAAGCGCATCGGCGTCTATCTCCGCGACATCCAGGGCGAACACGGCGGCTGGCCGCTGTTCCATGGCGGCGACCTCAACGTCAGCGCCTCGGTCAAGGCCTACTACGCCCTGAAGGCCATCGGCGACGACATCGACGCCCCCCATATGAAGAAGGCGCGCGACGCCATCCTCGCGGTCGGCGGTGCCGCCACCTCCAACGTCTTCACCCGCACCCTGCTGGCCCTGTTCGGACAGATCCCGTGGAAGGGCGTGCCGGTCATGCCGGTGGAGATCATGCTGCTGCCCAAGTGGTTCCCGTTCCACCTGGATCGGGTCAGCTACTGGTCGCGCACCGTGATCGTGCCCCTGATCGTGCTGATGAGCCTGCGCCCCAAGGCGCGCAATCCGCTCGACATCAACATCCCCGAGCTGTTCGTCATCGCGCCGGAGCAGGTCAAGGACTGGTATCTGGAGCCGGTTCGCTCCAACTGGGCCTATGCGTTCCGGGTGCTGGACCATGTGCTGCACAGGACTGTCCGCTTCTTCCCCAAGGGGCTGCGCCAGCGCGCCATCGCCAAGGCGGTGGAATTCGTCGACGAGCGGCTGAACGGCGAGGACGGGCTGGGCGCCATCTTCCCGGCCATGGTCAACTCGGTGCTGATGTACGACATCCTGGGCGTGCCCGCGGACGATCCCCGTGTTGTCATCGCCAAGCAGTCCATCCGCAATCTGATCGTGGAGGAGGGTGAGCGCGCCTGGGTCCAGCCCTGCCTGTCGCCCATCTGGGACACCGCCCTGGCCACCCATGCCATGCTGGAAGTGGGCGGCCCCGAGGCCGAGGCTTCGGCACGCAAGGCCGCCGACTGGATGGTCGAGCGTCAGATCACCGACGTGGTCGGCGACTGGGCGGCGCAGCGTCCGGGGCTGGAGCCGGGCGGCTGGGCTTTCCAGTATGCCAATCCCCACTACCCGGATGTGGACGACACCGCCGTGGTGATGGCGGCGCTGGACCGCATCGATCCGCAACGCTACGAGGACTCCATCCGTAAGGGCGCCGTGTGGCTGCGCGGCATGCAGTGCAAGGGGGGAGGCTGGGGGGCGTTCGACGCCGAGAACACCGCCTATTACCTCAACCACATCCCCTTCGCCGATCACGGCGCGCTTTTGGACCCGCCCACCGCCGACGTGTCGGCCCGCTGCGTCTCGGTGCTGTCGGTGCTGGGCAAGCGCCATTCCGACGTGGTGGCCCATGAGGGGGTCGATTACCTGCTGCGCGAGCAGGAGGCCGACGGCTCGTGGTTCGGTCGCTGGGGCACCAATTACATCTACGGCACCTGGTCGTCGCTGGCGGCGCTCAACGCCGCCGGGCTGGCCCACGACCACCCGGCCCTGCGCAAGGCGGTCACGTGGCTGGAATCCAAGCAGCGCGAGGATGGCGGCTGGGGCGAGGACGGCCGTTCCTACTGGACCGATAAGCCGCGCGGCGAAGCCACGGTATCGACGCCGTCGCAGACCGCCTGGGCGGTTCTCGGCCTGATGGCGGCGGGCGAGGTCGCCAGCCCGGCGGTGGCGCGCGGCATCGACTACCTGATGCGGACCCGCAACGACGAAGGCCTGTGGGACGAGCAGCACTACACCGCCGTCGGTTTCCCGCGGGTGTTCTATCTGCGCTACCACGGCTATCGCCAGTTCTTCCCGGTCTGGGCGCTGGCCCGCTATCGCAACCTCACCACGGGCAATGCCGGCCCGGTGATGCATGCGCTTTAAGGCTTTTTCTCCCTCTCCCTGAGGGAGAGGGTTGGGGTGAGGGGGAATGCCTGCCGGAAGAGGGTAGGCGGCGCCAACTCTCCCTCACCCTCCCACCGCTTCGCGGCGGATCCCCCCCTCTCCCGCTGGGAGAGGGGCTAAGAGGAGCGGATCATGATCGTCGCCGCCATCGTCGGCATGAAGAGCGAGGCGGCCTTGCTGCCGGCGGGCATTCCGGTGGCCTGTGCCGGCGGAGTGACCGCGCGGGCCGAGGCGCTGGCGCGGGACTTCATCGCCGGCGGCGCCCAGGCGCTGGTCAGCATCGGCATCGCCGGCGGCCTTGATCCCAGTTTGCGGCCCGGCGACATCGTCATCGGCAGTGGCGTCGAGACAGAAGGGGGCGTGATCGGGTGCGACCTGCCGTGGCGCGACCGGCTGCTGGCCGCGCTTCCCGGGGCGCGATCCGGGCTGGTGTTCGGCAGCGCTGTGGCTGCTGCCACCGTCGCTCACAAACAGGCGCTGTTTCAGCGGCGCGGTGCCTTGGTGGTCGATATGGAGAGTGGTGCGGTGGCTAAGGCTGCTGCTGCGGCGGGGCTGCCCTTCGCCGTCATCCGGGCGGTGGCCGATCCCGCCGGCCGGGCCTTGCCCGCTTCGGCCATGGCCGGTCTCGATGCCGAGGGCAACGCCCGTCCCGGCGCGGTCATGCTGGGGCTGCTGCGCCGGCCCCGGGACCTTCCCGGCCTGATCCGGGTCGGCCTGGACAGCGGGCGGGCCTTGTCAGCCCTGGGAGACGCGCTGAAGGTTGTTGGTCCGACCCTCGGCGCTTAGCTTTTCCAGGTTCTCGGCCAGCAGTTGGTCGTAGTTGTCCATCGCCGGCCGCTGGTTGTCCAGCGGCAGATCGGGGGCCATGTCGCCCTCGGTGCGGGGGCCGAACAGGGCTACCCGGGCCGCCTTCAGCGGGTTGCTCAGCGTGTCGGTGACGGCGGTGGCCTCGAAGCCGCAATGGACCATGCAGTCGGCGCACTTTTCGTACCTGCCGACGCCGTAGGCGTCCCAGTCGGTGTCGTCCATCAGCTCCTGGTAGGTCTTGGCGTAGCCCTCGCCCAGCAGGTAGCAGGGCTTCTGCCAGCCGAACACGTTGCGGGTGACGTTGCCCCAGGGGGTGCACTGATAGGTCTGGTTGCCAGCCAGGAAGTCGAGGAACAGCGACGACTGGGTGAAGGCCCACTTCTTGCCCTTGCCCAGCCGGAACAGCTTGCGGAACAGTTCCTTGGTGGTGCGGCGGTTCAGGAAGTGCTCGCCGTTGGGCGCGCGCTCATAGGCGTAGCCGGGAGAGATGGTGATGCCCTCGACCCCGATGGAATGGGCGAAGTCGAAGAACTTGGCCATGCGGTCGGCGTCGGCGTTGTTGAACAAGGTGCAATTGATGTTGACCCGGAAGCCCTTGGCCTTGGCGGCCTTGATGGCGGAGACCGCCTGCTCGAAGGTGCCTTCGCGCGAGACCGCCTTGTCGTGGTCGTCCTTGTCGCCGTCCAGATGCACCGTCCAGGTGAAGTAGGGATTGGGCTCGAACAGGTCGAGCTTCTTCTCCAGCAGCAGGGCGTTGGTGCAGAGATAGACGAATTTCTTGCGCGCGATGGCGCCCTTGACGATCTGGTCCATCTCGCGATGCAGCAGCGGCTCGCCGCCGGCCATCACCACCACCGGCGCCGGGCACTCGTCGATGGAGGCCAGCGCCTCGTCCACCGAGATGCGCGAATTCAAGATGGCGTCGGGATAGTCGATCTTGCCGCAGCCGGCGCAGGTCAGGTTGCAGCGGAACAGCGGCTCCATCATCAGCACCAGGGGATAGCGCTTCACACCGGAGAAGTGCTGGCGCAGGACGTAAAGACCGATGCGAAACGTCTGGAGCAGGGGAACGGCCACGGGCATGACTCTGACTGGCTTCAAGGGCGGGCCGGATCATACAGGGCGGACTCCCGGAAGTTCAACAGTTGAACGTGTAGGGGTATTGCCGAAAGACCACCATGGCAACCCATGGCCGGAATGTGATAATGCAGCGGTCAAATTTCTGGAGGTCCTCCATGCGTTCGCGCTTCCTCGTTTGCCTGCTGGTATTCGCCCTGGCTGTCGGTTTGTCCGGCCCGGCCCGGGCGGGAGCCGCCGAGGCGGCGATCCAGACCTTCAACGATATCCTGCTCGACGTCATGAAGAACGGCCCCAAGCTGGGCTTCAAGGGGCGGGTCGACAAGCTGCGGCCGGCGGTGGCGGAGATGTACGACATGCCCTCCATGACCAAAAGCACCTTGGGGGCCAGCGCCGCCAAGCTGACGGCGGAGGAAACCGTCAAGCTGGTCGAGACCTATCTGACCTTCTCGGTCGCCACCTACGCCTCCCAGTTCGACGAATGGGAGGGTGAACGCTTCGAGGTCGGCGAGGCGCACCCGTCCACCGGCGGCGCCGTCGTCGTGCCCAGCTGGATCGTGCCCAAGACCGGCGACCCCACCCAGCTCGACTACGTGATGCGCGAGATCAACGGCCGCTGGAAGGTGGTCGACGTGCTGTATGACGGCAGCGTCAGCCAGGTCGCGGTGCGTCGCTCGGAATTCGTTTCCATCTTCCGGGGCAAGGGCCTCGCCGGGCTGATCGAGACCATCGAAAAGCAGACCTTGGCACTGGACAAGAACTGACATGAGCGGGGTCATGCAGGGGATATCCCTGCTGTTCGTCGCGGCGGCCGTGGCCGGTTGCCTCTATCAAGTCGCCGCCGCCCTGCTGGTGCGCCGGTTCGCGGCGGCCGTGCCGGTCGTGCCCGCCGCCCGGCCGCCGGTCAGCGTGATGAAGCCGCTGTGCGGCGCCGAGCCGGACATGGCCGTCAACCTCGCTTCCTGCCTGAACCAGGATTATCCCGCCTTCCAACTGGTGTTCGGGGTGGCCGACGCCGCTGATCCGGCCCTGGCCGAAGTGGCGAAGCTGCCCTCCGGCACCGCCGAGATCACCACCGTGGTCGATCCCACCACCCGCGGCCGCAATCTCAAGGTCGGCAACCTGCTCAACATGTGGCCGCAGGTCCGTCACGATCTGGTCGCCATCGCCGACAGCGACGTTCGGGTGGGGCCGCACTACCTGGACGACGTGGTGGCGCCCTTCGTTGATCCCCAGACGGGGCCCAAGGTGGGGGTGGTGACCTGTCTCTATGTCGGCCATCCGGTCGGCGGGGTGTGGGGCGACCTGGGCGCGCTGGGGGTCAACCACGGTTTTCTGCCGTCGGCGCTGGTGGCGCGGGCCATCGGCCGCAAGGACGGCTGTTTCGGCGCCACCATGGCGGTGCGGCGCGAGGTGCTGGAGCGGGCCGGGGGCCTGGGGCGGCTGGCCGACGTGCTGGCCGACGATTGGGTGTTGGGCGACGTGGTGCGCCAATTGGGCCTGGGTATTGAGTTGGCGGCCCGGCCTGTCCATATCATGGTCCACGAGCCCGATTTCGCGGCTTTGCTGGCCCACGAGATTCGCTGGGCGCGGACCATCGCGGCGGTGGACCGGCCATCCTATCAGGCCTCGGTCATCACCCAGCCGGTGGCGCTGGCCGGGTTGGCCGTGGCGGTGGGTTGGGCGAGCCCCGTCGCTCTGGCGGCGCTGGCCTGCGCCTGCGTCTGCCGGCTGTGGGCGGTGCGGACCGAGGAGAAGGCTTTGGGGTTGCCGCGTGCTGGTTTGGGACTGCTGGCGATGCGTGAATTTCTGTCCTTCATCGTCTATGTTGTCGCATCTTGCGGACGGACTGTGATATGGCGTGGCCGCCGATTTGTCGTGCGGCGCGACGGCACTCTTGATCTTGTTGAAGGGTCTGTACCATGAAGAAGTCGCTTTTCCTCAATCCCCCCTCCTTCGAAGGTTTCGACGGAGGCGCGGGCGCCCGCTATCAGGCGAAGCGCGAGGTGAAGTCCAACTGGTATCCCACATGGCTGGGACAACTGGCGGCCCTGGTCCCCGGCTCCAAGCTGGTGGACGCCCCGGCCAGCGGCAAGACGCTGGACGACATCCTGCCCATGGCCAAGGATTACGAGCTGCTGGTGATCTATGCCAGCGCCGCCACCTACCTGTCCGAGGTCAAGGTCGCCGAGGCGTTCAAGAAGGCCAATCCCGCCATCATGATCGGCATGGTCGGCGCCCATGTGGCCACCGTGCCCGAGCCGTCGCTGCTGGCCTCCGAGGTGATCGATTTCGTCGCCCGCCACGAATTCGACTACACCATCGTCGAGATCGCCGAGGGCAAGCCCTTTGCCGAGATCGACGGCCTGACCTTCCGCGGCCCCGACGGCAAGCCGTTCAGCACCAAGGACCGCGCCCTGATCCACGACATGGACGCGCTGCCCTATGTGGCGCCGGTCTATCGCCGCGACCTCAACGTCGAAGATTATTTCATCGGCTACATTAAGCATCCCTACATGTCGTTCTACACCGGGCGCGGCTGCCGGTCGAAGTGCAGCTTCTGCCTGTGGCCGCAGACCATCGGCGGCCGCGTCTACCGCGCCCGCAGCGCGGCTTCCGTGATCGAGGAGGTCAAGCAGGCCCGGCAAATGTTCCCCGAGGTCAAGGAGTTCTTCTTCGACGACGACACCTTCACCGACGACCTGGAGCGGGTGGAGGAGATCGCGCGCGGTATCGGCCATCTGGGCGTGCCGTGGTCGTGCAACGCCAAGGCCAACATTCCGCGCCAGACCCTGGAAGTGCTGAAGGCCAACGGCTTGCGGGTCCTGCTGGTGGGCTACGAGTCGGGCGTGCAGGAGATCCTCAACAACATCCGCAAGGGCCTGCGCCTGGATATCGTGCGCAAGTTCTCCCAGGACTGCCACGACCTGGGCATCATCGTCCACGGCACCTTCATCCTGGGCCTGCCGGGCGAGACCCGCGAAACCATCAAGCAGACCCTGGCCTTCGCCAAGGAGGTCAACCCCCGCACCCTCCAGGTCTCCATGGCGGCGCCCTATCCCGGCACCGAACTGTACGAGCAGGCCATCGCCAACGGCTGGTTCAAGGAGAGCAAGGAGCTGCTGCTCCAGACCGGCGGCTGGCAGGTGGCGGCGCTGAACTATCCCGACCTCAGCTCGGAGGAGATCTTCAAGGGGGTGGCCGACTTCTACAAGGCCTACTACTTCCGCCCCAGCAAGATCCTGGAAATCCTGGGCGAGATGGTCAGCGACTGGGACATGATGAAGCGCCGCCTGCGCGAGGGCATCGAGTTCTTCCAGTTCCTGCGCACCCGCGACCGCGCCAACGCCTGCTGAGACCAGCGGCGATGACGCAGCCCAATCGCGGCATGCGGCGGGCCGGGGCGGCGGCCATGCTGCTGGCCCTGGCGCCGATGATCGGGGCGCCGGGGGTCGGGCGGGCGGCGGAGATGGCGCCGTGGCCCGACACCTATGCTGCACGGCTTCAGGCGCTGGCCCTGGTCCAAAGCCTCAACGCCGAGATCCTGGGAAGCCGCAGCGCCACCTTCAGCCTGGAGAAATGGTGCGGCGACCACGGTCTGGCCGAGCCGGCCAAGATCGTCGCCAAACTGGATGCCGGCGTGGACAAGCCGCCCTCCGCCGAGCAGCGCCGGCGGCTCGGGGTTTCCGAGACGGAAACGGTCAAGTACCGCCATGTCCGGCTGTTCTGCGGCGAACGTGTCCTGTCCGAGGCCGACAACTGGTATGTGCCGGGGCGCCTCACCGAGGTCATGAACCGCCTGCTGGAAACCACCGACACACCGTTCGGCAAGGCGGTGCAGGCCCTGGAGCCCCGTCGCCAGACCTTCGCCGCCACCACCCTGTGGTCGCCGTTGCCCGCCGGTTGGGAGAAGGGCCCCATTCCCCCCGGCGACGCCACCCGGCCGCTGGCCATCCCCGAATTCCTGTTCGAACACCGGGCGCTGCTCTACACCCGCGACAACCTGCCGTTCTCCGAGGTGGACGAGGTCTACAAGCGGTCACTGCTGGATTTCGCGGTGGTGCGGCCGTAACTACTCCGCCCCAGGTGAAACATCCCCCTATCGTGTCCCTCTCGGCACCAAATGCTGCTTGCCCGGTCCGATCAGGTCGGAGCGGCCCATGCGGATCAGGGCTTCGCGGATGATGGCGGCGTTCTCGGGGTCGTGGTAGCGCAGCAGGGCCTTGTGCAGGCGGCGCTGCTTGAGGCCCTTGGCGGAGAACACCATGCCTGAGTCGCGGCGCACCGGGTGCAGCGGGTCGTGGCCGCTGTGGTACATGGCGGTGGCCAGCGACATGGGCGACGGCAGGAAGGTCTGGACCTGATCCAGCTTGAAGCCGTTCGTCTTCAGCCACAGCGCCAGATTCAGCATGTCCTGGTCGCTGGTGCCGGGATGGGCGGCGATGAAATAGGGGATCAGGTAGAGCTTTTTGCCGGCCTTCTTGGCCGAGGCCTCGAACATGGTCTTGAAGCGTTCGTAGGTCTTGATCCCCGGCTTCATCATCTTGGACAGCGGCCCGTCCTCGGTATGCTCCGGCGCGATCTTGAGATAGCCGCCCACATGATGGCGCACCAGCTCGTCCACATAGGCGGGGCTGAGCACCGCCAGATCGTAGCGCACTCCCGAACCGATGGAGACCCGCGCCACCCCGGGCACGGCGCGGGCGGCGCGGTACAGCCCGATCAGCGGGTCGTGGTCGGTGCCCAGCGTCTTGCAGATGTCGGGATAGACGCAGGACAGCCGGCGGCAGACCTTCTGCACCTCCGGCTCACGACAGCCGAGGCGCCACATATTGGCGGTGGGGCCGCCCAGGTCGGAGATGGTGCCGGTGAAGCCGGCGGTCTTGTCGCGGATTTCACCGATCTCGCGCAGGATGGATCCTTGCGAGCGATTCTGGATGATGCGGCCCTCGTGCTCGGTGATGGAGCAGAAGGAACAGCCGCCGAAGCAGCCGCGCAGAATGTTGACGGAAAAGCGGATCATCTCCCAGGCGGGGATCTTGGCGCCGCCATAGGAGGGATGCGGCGCGCGGGCATAGGGCAGATCGTAGACCCCGTCCAACTCGGGTGTGGTGAGCGGCGGCGGCGGCGGCGCCACCCACAGCTCCTTGTCGCCGTGGCGCTGGACCAGGGCGCGGGCGTTGAGCGGATTGCTCTCCTGATGCAGCACCCGCGACGCCTGGGCGTACAGCACCGGGTCGTCGCGCACCTGCTCGTAGGACGGCAGCCGCACCACCACCGTGTCGCCCTTGAGCGAAGGCGTGGGGACATCGATGTCGCTGGCGTCCAGTACCGTGTAATCCGCCGGCACGGCGTCGCGCACCACCACAGTGCCGCGCAGGTCGGTGATGGTCTTGGGAGCCTCGCCGGCCTCCATGCGGTGGGCGAGTTCGACCAAGGCGCGCTCGGCGTTGCCGAACAGCAGCAGGTCGGCCTTGGCGTCCATCAGCACCGAGCGGCGCAGCTTCTCCGACCAGATGTCGAAATGGGCGATGCGGCGCAAGGACGCCTCGATGCCGCCCAGGATGACGGGAACGTCCTTGAAGGCCTCGCGGCAACGCTGGGCGTAGACGATGACGGCGCGGTCGGGCCGCTTGCCGCCCTCGCCGCCCGGGGTGTAGCTGTCGTCGTGGCGCAGCCGGCGGTCGGAGGTGTAGCGGTTGACCATGGAATCCATGTTGCCCGCCGTGACCCCGAAGAACAGCCGAGGCTTGCCCAGCGCCCGGAACGGCTCGGGGCCGCTCCAGTCGGGCTGGGCGATGATGCCGACGCGGAACCCTTGCGCCTCCAGCAGACGGCCGATGACTGCCATGCCGAAGCTGGGATGGTCCACATAGGCGTCGCCGGTGACCAGCACCACGTCGCATTGATCCCAGCCCAGCCGCTCCATCTCGTCCCGCGACATGGGCAGGAACGGAGCGGGAGCCAAGCGGGGCTTGCCATGGGAGAAGATGTCGCGCGGCGTTTCCATGGCCTTTACATAAGCGTTCCGGCCGGAAATGTGGATCCCTATTAACCGCCGAGATAGGCGTGCAGCACCGCCGCGTCGCCCGCCACCTCGGCGGCGGGGCCGGACAGGCGGATGCGACCGGTCTCCAGGACATAGGCGTGGTCGGCGATGTCGAGCGCCAGTTGGGCGTTCTGCTCCACCAGCAAGATGGTCTTTCCCTGCCGCTTCAGCAGTTCGATGATGGCGAAGATCTGCTCGACCATGATGGGCGACAGGCCCATGGAGGGCTCGTCCAGCAGGACGATGCGCGGCCCGGCGATCATGGCGCGGCCCATGGCCAGCATCTGCTGCTCGCCGCCCGACAGCAGGCCGGCGGTCTGGGTCTTGCGCTCGGCCAGACGCGGGAACAGCTCCAGCACCTCGTCCAGGCGGCGCTGGCGCTCGCCATCCTCGACCAGATAGCCGCCCATGCGCAGATTCTCGGCCACGGTCATGGTGGCGAAGATCTGGCGGCCCTCGGGGACCTGGACCAGTCCCAGGCGGGCGATGCGGTGCGGCGCCATGCCGGTGATATCGGTGCCGGCGAAGACGACGCGCCCGCCGCGCGGCTTGAGCAGGCCGGAAATGCCTCGCAGCGTGGTGGTCTTGCCCGAGCCGTTGGCGCCGATCAGGCACACCACCTGGCCCTCGCCGACCTCCAGGTCGATGCCCTTGACGGCGGCGATCTTGCCATAGGCCAGCTCCAGCCCCTGGATGGACAGCAGCGCGGTCATGCGGCGGCTCCCGCCAGCTTGCGGGCCACCTTGGTGCCCAGATAGGCCTCGATCACCGTGGGATCGTCGCGAATCTCGGCGGGGCCGCCCTCGGCGATCTTGCGGCCGAAGTTCAGCACGGTCAGCCGATCCGACAGCCGCATGACGAAGCCCATGTCGTGCTCCACCAGCAAGATGGTCAGGCCCTCTTGCCGCAGCTCCAGCAGCAGGTCGCCCAGGGCCGCCGTCTCGGTGGGGTTCATGCCGGCGGCCGGCTCGTCCAGCAGCAGCAGCGCCGGGTCCGAGGCCAGGGCGCGGGCGATCTCCAGCCGGCGCTGGTCGCCATAGGCCAGATCGGCGGCCGGGCGGCGGGCATGGTCGGCGATGCCGACCTTGGCGAGCAGGGCTTGGGCCTTGGCCAGTCCCGCCCGTTCCTCGGCGCGGGCGGCCGGGCTTCGCAGCACCGCCAGCGGCCACGCCACCCCCAGGCGGGGATGCATGCCGGTCAGCACGTTCTCCAGCACCGTCATCTCGCCGAACACCCGCAGGTTCTGGAAGGTGCGGCCGAGGCCGAGGCGGGCGCGGCGATGCGGCGGCAGGGCGGTGATGTCGCCGCCCTGGAAGGCGATGGTGCCGCCGCTGGGCGGCAGCAGGCCCGAAATCATGTTGAACAGGGTGGTCTTGCCGGCGCCGTTGGGGCCGATCAGGCTGTGGATGGTGTTGGGCGTCACCGCGAACGACACGTCGTCGACGGCGATCAGGCCGGTGAAGGTGCGCGAAAGGGTCTCGACCGTCAGCATCGCCTAGCCTCCCGTCCGCCGGATGCGGAAGCCCAGGATGCCGCGCGGCAGGAAGATCACCACCAGCACGATGATCAATCCGTTGAACACCAGCCGGAAATCGTGGAACGGCCGCAACAGCTCGGGCAGCGCCGTCAGCACGAAGGCGCCCAGCACGGGGCCGAACGGGGTGGTGACGCCGCCCAGGATGGCGAAGCTGAGGATGCTGACCGCCGCCTCGAAGGCGAATTCGTTGGGGCCGATGAAGGAGGAGAAGTGGGCGTTCAACGCTCCCGCCAGTCCGGCCAGGGCGGCCGAGATCACCAGCGCCGTCATCTTGTAGGCCGAAACGTCGATGCCCATCACCCGGGCGGCGGCCTCGTCCTCGCGGATGGCCTCGCAGGCGCGGCCGATCTTGGAGCGCGACGCCAGGATGAAACCGGCCAGGATCACGGCGAGAAGGCCGAAGATGATCGCGAAGGTGGACTTCTCGGGAATGCCCGACAGGCCCAGCGCGCCGCCCATGGCGTCGGTGTTGATGTAGGCCACGCGCAGCACCTCGCCCAGGCCGATGGTGGCGATGGCGAGATGAACCCCCGACAGCTTCATGGTCGGACCGCCGATCACCAGGGCGGCCAGGGCCGGCACCATGGCGGCGGCGGCGAGGACCAGCGGAAACGGCAGGCCCAGCCGGAGGGTGAGCAGGGCGCCGGTATAGGCGCCGATCCCCATGAACGCCGCCTGTCCCAGCGACAGCTGCCCCAGTTGCAGCACCGCGTACATGGACAGGCCCAGGATGGCGTTGGTGCCCAAGCCGTAGATCAGGCTCTGATAGGACCACAGCAGGTCGTCCAGCGTCGCCATCATGCCCGTTTCCCCGAAGCGCGGCCGAACAGGCCGTTGGGGCGCAGCCACAGCCCCAGGATCAAGGCGGTGAAGGCCACCGCCTCCTTGAGATTGGACGAGACGTAGCCGGCGGTCATGACTTCGAGGAAGCCCAGCGCCAGACCGGCGACCAAGGCTCCCCGGATGTCGCCCAGGCCGCCGATGATGATGATGGCGAAGCCGCGCAGCATCATCGGCTCGCCCATATAGGGATGCACGGCGTTGAAGTTGAGGCCGATCAGGATACCGGCGGTGGCCGACAGCGCCGCCGACAGGAACGACACCCCGGCCACCACCAGCCCCACATTGACCCCCATCAGGGCGGCGGTGTCGGGTCGCTCGGCCACGGCGCGGATGGCGGTGCCGAGGCGGGTGCGCTCCATGAACCAGAACAGCAGGGCCACCAGCACGAAGACGGTGGCGATGATCACCAGTTGGATGGGGGCGACCACCAGCGGCCCGATGGTGACGGCGTCCTGGCCGAGCAGGCGGGCGGGAAAGCGTCGCACCTCGGCCCCGAAGACGATCTGCATCAGGCTGTTCATCAGCAGCACGCCGCCCAGAGTGACGATCAGCGACGACAGTTCGGGCGCCTTGGCCCGGCGCAGCGGGGTGAGAACCAGGAAGTCGCAGACCACCGCCACCAATCCGGCGACCACCACCCCGAAGGCTCCGGCCGCCCACAGCCCCAGCCCCAGGCTCTGGACCGCCACCAGGGCGGCGAAGGCCCCGGCCGCCACGTAGAAGCCGTAAAGCAGGTTGATCACCCGCAGCACCCCGAAGGTCAGGGTGAAGCCCAGCGCGAACAGCGCGTGGACCGAGCCGAGAACCAGGGCGTTGAAAAGCTGTTGTGCAAGCATGGTGCCCAAACGAAGGAAGCCCGCCGGGATGTCCGGCGGGCTTCCGTTATAACCGAAAAGGCGGCTATTGCAGCAAGGTGAACTTGCCGCCCTTGATGGTGGTGACCACCACGCCCTCGGCGGTGGCCGGCGAGCGGTCGGCGCCGAACTTGAACGGCCCCAGCAGGCCGTTGTTGTCGGTCTTGGTCAGGGCGTCGCGCAGTTTCTTGGAGTCCGCCTCGCCGGCGCGGTCGAAGGCGGCGGCCAGGATGTACATCGTGTCGTAGGCCTGGGCGGCGAACTGGTCGGGGTCCATGTTGTACTTCTTGCGGAAGGACTCGACGAAGTTCTTGTTCTGGGCGCCTTCCTTGGCGATGAACCACGGGCTGCCGATGATCACGCCGTCGGCGGAATCGCCGGCGATCTCGGCGATCTTGGGCGAATTGAAGCCGTTGCCGCCGATGATCGGCACCGTCTTGGGGATGCCGAGCTGGCGGGCCTGGAGCACCAGGCCGCCGCCGGCCTCGGCCAGGGCGGAGACCACTAGGGCGTCCACGTTCAGGCTTTTGATCTTGGTGAGCTGGGGCGAGAAGTCAGTGTCCTTGACCGAGAAGGTCTCGATGGTGGCGATCTCGATGCCCAGCTTCTCCAAGGTCTCCTTGAACACGTCGAAGCCCGACTTGGTGAAGGCGTCGTCGTTGGAGTAGAGCAGCGCCACCTTCTTGATGCCGAACTTGGCCTGAGCCTTCTTCAAGGTCACCGGCAGCACGTCGGATTCCGGCAGCGAGGTGCGGAACACGAACTCGCCGATATCGGTGATGCCCTTGGCGGTGTTGGAGGTGCCGATGATGGGCAGGCCGCGCTCGTTGGCCACCGGGCCGGCGGCGAACATTTCGTTGGAGAGCGTCGGCCCCAGCAGCGCCACCACGTGGTCGCGGCCGATCAGCTTCTTGGCGGCGTTGATCGCCTGTTCCTTCTGGGCCGCCGAATCCTCGTAGATCAGTTCGATGGTCCGGCCCTTGAGGATGCCGCCCTTGGCGTTGATCTCCTCGGCGGCAAGGTCGAAGCCGGCCTTGATCATGGTGCCGTATTTGGCGGCGGGACCGGTCAGGCATTCGATGGCGCCGACCTTGACCGGCTCGGCGGCGACGGCCAGCCCGGACAGGGCGGCGGTGGCCGAGAAGACGGCGGCTGCGGCGAGAACGGTTCTCCGATTCATTGCTTTCCTCCCATGGATCCTCGGGCCGCACAGGTTAGCCTGATCGCCGGCGAATACAAAGCGGCAGCTAAATCCCGTCGCCGTCCCGAAAGCCGTGGGCCTCGGCCTCGTCCTTGACCCGCAGCACCCAGCGGGCGAGGGTCTTGCGGGCCGACCACCCCGAGGCCAGCATGAAGGCGACGACGGTGCCCAGCAGAATGGCCAGTTCCCGCCACCATTCGGCCAGGGCGAGGTCCTCGGCGATGCCGACCGAGACCAGTAGCGGGTAGTGTCCGATCTTGCGGAAGGCGCCGATCTCGGGGGTATTGTCGGTAGGGTCGGGGAGCCTGCCGACCATGTCCGCCTGGGTTTTGCGCCACGTCTTGAACAGCGTGGTCTCGAAAAAACTGCGGCCGATCTGGGTGAAGTCGCGGGGATGATCCACCAGCAGCCGCCCGGTGCCGTCGAAGATGCGGACCGAGGCGCCGGTGACGATCTTCATCTCGCCGATATTGTTGAAGATGGATTCGGTGTCGAGCGCCGCCACCACCAGTCCGATGAAGTCGCCGTCGGCGGAATGCAGGCTGCTGGCCATGTGAAGCTGCCACTTGGCGCCCCTGGAATCGGCTTGGTAGTCGTTGAGGGCGGCGACGAACACCGTCTGGTCGGCGCCGTCGTCACGGTGGCGCTTGAAAAACGCGGTGTCGCCGACGGTCAGGTCGCGGCGGCGATTGTGCTGCGACGATTCCTTGAGATGCCCATCGGCGTCGAATACCAGGATTTCGGTGATCTGGGGCAGGCGCTTGCCGGTCAGGAGGAACGCCCCCTGCAATCCCGGCTTCACCTTGCCGGTCAGGTAGAGTTCGGCCGCCGGCCGGAGGTGGTCGGTCAGGTGAACCTCCACCATCTCCAGCATGCCGGTCAGATAGCGCGACACTTCGCGCGCCAGCGCGGTGCACTGGGCGCTCGACTCCTCGACGGCCTGGTCGTGATCCAGCCAGAGGCTGACGAAATCCCAGGCGTTGAACAGCAGGGCGATCAGGGCCGACGGGGCAAGAAGAAGCGGTAGCCATCGGCTGCTCCGCATTGCCATCGTTTCACTCTCCCCATGATCTCGCCGGTACGACAGTATCGCCGACTCGTTAAGATTCTTGCTCTAACGCCGCCATGGGGGCACAGTCCCGGCGGATTCTCCGTATCGACCTGCCGCAGGACCTGGAATGTTGCGACGACTGGCCGTATTCATCGTGGACTGGTGTTGGCGTCATGCCGTGGCGGTGGTGATCGCCGCACTGGTGGCATCGGTTCTGATGGGGGCCTATGCCGCCGGCCACTTGGCGCTGGACACCGACGAAAGCAAGCTGATTTCGTCCGATCTGCCGTTCCGCCGGGCCGAGCGTACCATCGACGGCGCCTTTCCCCAGTCCACCGACCGGTTGGTGGTGGTGCTGGACGGGCCGACGCCGGAACTGGCGGAAGACGCGATCGAGCGGCTGAGATCGGCCCTGACCGAAGGCAAGGGGCTGATCCACCGGGCCGACCGGCCGTCGGAGGAGCTGTTCTTCCGCCACAACGGCCTGCTGTTCCTGTCGCCGGCCGAGCTGACCGAATTGTCCGACAAGCTGATCCTGGCGCAGCCCATGTTGGGGGCGGTGGCGCGCGATCCGTCCTTGCGCGGCCTGCTGTCGTCGGTGGAGTTGATCCTGCAAGGGGTCGCCCACGGTCAGGCCAAGCCCGAGGATGTCGAGCCGCTGATCATCCAACTCGACCGCGCCGCCGCCCTGATCGCCGCCGGCAAGCCCGCGCCGCCCACCGACTGGCAGTCCATGATGGCCGGCGGGGCCAATCGCGACACCTCCCGGCGCTTCCTGATGGTCCAGGCCAAGCTGGATTACGGCGAGTTGGAGGCCGGCGCCGATGCCGGCAACCTGATCCGCGACACAGCCCGGCGGCTGGGCTTCACCCCTGACCAGGGCTATCGCGTCCGCCTGACCGGGCCGGTGGCACTGGCCGACGCCAATTTCGCCACGGTGGCGGCGGGCGTGGAAATCTCGGCGCCGCTGTCGCTGGTCGCGGTGCTGGGGTTGCTGTTCTGGGGCGTCCGCTCGGCCCGCGTGGTGGCGGCGATCATGATCAGCCTCACCATAGGGCTGGTGGCCACTGCCGCCTTCGCCGCCGCCACCGTCGGCAGCCTCAATCCCATCTCGGTGGCCTTCGCGGTGCTGTTCGTCGGCATCGCGGTGGATTTCGGCATCCAGTTCGTCACCGCCTATCGGGCCGAGCGTTTCAGTCGCGACGATCCCGCCGCCGCCGTGCTGGGGGCCGCCGCCGCCATGGCGGCGCCGCTGTCGCTGGCGACCATCGCCACCGCCGTGGGCTTCCTGTCGTTCCTGCCCACCGCCTATACCGGGGTGTCGCAGCTGGGGCTGATCGCCGGCGGCGGCATGCTGATCGCCCTGGTGGTGGATTTCACCGTTCTGCCGGCGCTGCTGGCCCTGCTGAAGCCGCCGCCGGAGCGCGAGCCGGTGGGCCTGAAGCTCGCCGCCGTGGACGGCTGGCTGCATCGCAACGCCAAACCCGTCGTCTGGGGCGCCGGCCTGCTGAGCCTGCTCGGCGCGGCGCTGTTGCCGGTACTGCCGCTGGATTTCGACCCGCTGCATCTGCAAGATCCCAAGGCCGAGGCGGTGTCCACCTTCCTCGATCTGGCCAAGGACCCCGATGCCGGCGTCTATGCCATCGAGACCCTGGCGCCTTCGGTGGACAAGCTGGACGAGTTGACCGCCAAGTTCGACGCGCTGCCGCTGGTGCGGCGGACCATGACCATCGAGACCTTCGTTCCCGAGCAGCAGGACGACAAGCTGCTGATCATCAACGACGTCGCCTCCGTGCTGGGGCCGACCCTGTCGCCGGCCAAGCTCTATCCGCCGCCCAGCTCCGAGGACTTGGTCGCCGCCATCGCCAAGGTGGCGGAGCAATTGGCCGCCATCGCCCCCGGGCACCAGCCGTCGCAGCACTTGGCCCAGCATCTGCGCGCCATCGCCGCCGCCGGCCCCCCAGCGGCGGAGCAGCTTCAGCAGGCCACCGCCTCGGGGCTGGCCACCCTGGTGTCCGGCCTGCGCCATAGCCTCGACGTGGTGCCGGTGACGCTCCAGACCCTGCCGCCCGAGCTGCTGCGCGACTGGATCGCCCCCGACGGCCGCACCCGGATTCAGGTGCTGCCCAAGGAGGACATGCAGGATCAGGCGGCGCGCGCCCGTTTCGCCGAGGCCGTGACCGCCGTCACGCCGCTGGTGTCGGGCGCGCCCATCGCCATGGAGCAGTCGGGCCGGGTGGTGATCGGCGCCTTCGCCTTCGCCGGAGCGGGAGCCCTGGCGGCCATCGCCCTGCTGCTGGGGATAATGCTGCGGCGGGTCCTCGATTCGGCGCTGGTGGTGGCGCCGCTGGTGGTGGGGGCCATGGCCACGGTGGTGGCGGCCAAGCTGTTCGGCATCGCCCTCAACTTCGCCAACGTCATCGCCCTGCCGCTGCTGCTGGGCATCGGCGTCGCCTTCAACATCTATTTCGTGGTGAACTGGCGCAACGGCGTCACCGATCCTCTGCAATCGCCGACCACGCGGGCGGTGCTGTTCAGCGCGCTGACCACCGGTTCGGCCTTCGGCAGCCTGGCGGTGTCGCCCCATCTCGGCACCGCCTCCATGGGACTGCTGCTGTTCCTGTCGTTGGGGCTGTCGGTGGCGGCGACCTTCGTGGTATTGCCTGCGCTCTTTCATCTGATCGGGAAGCCCAAGACTTGAGCAAGGCCCTTATCGTCACCGCCGATGATTTCGGACGGTCGCTGCCGGTCAACGACGCGGTGGTGGATGCCCATGTCAACGGCATCCTCACCGCCGCCAGCCTGATGGTGACGGAAACCGCCCTGGACGACGCGGTGGCGCGGGCCAAGGCGCTGCCATCGCTGGGGGTGGGACTGCACATGACCCTGGTGGACGGCATCCCGGCGCTGCCGCCGTCGCGGATTCCCGATCTGGTCGATGCCAAGGGCCATTTCACCCTGGATCTGGTGCGTCTCGGCGCCCGCATCTATCTCAGCAAGGCGGTGCAGCGCCAGGTCGTGGCGGAGATGCGGGCCCAGTTCGAGCGGTTCAAGGCCACCGGCCTGCCCTTGGCCCATGTGGACAGCCACCACCACTACCACCTTCACCCCACCGTGTTCGAGCTGATGCTGGAACTGGCGGTGGAGTACGGCGCGCCGGGGATCCGCATTCCGTGGGAGCCGCCCTTGCTGTCGTGGCGGGCGCGGCGCGACCGTCTGGGGCTGCGGCTGTCCAACGGTATTTTCCACTGGCGCCGGTCCGAGCGCATGCGCCGCATGGTGGAACAAGCCGGGCTGGTGGCCAACGACATGGCCTTCGGCCTCAACGATTCCGGCGCCATGACCGCCGACAAGGTGAGTTCGTTCCTCGACGTGGTGCCGGACGGACTGACCGAGATCTACTGTCATCCCGCCACCCGCCATTGGGAGCATCGCCCCATGCCGCCGCACTATCAGGTGGACGGAGAGTACCGGGCGCTGACCGATGCCGGCAACCGCGCCAAGGTGGGCGCGCTGGGCATCCGGCTGACCACCTTCGCCGCCGAGGCGGGCCGGGCATGAAGGCCGGACTGATCCGCCTCGCCGTGATCGGGGTCATCCTCGCCGTCGCCTGGTGGCTGCGCGACGGCTTCGGCGACGTCAAGGGGGCGCTGGACACGGTCGGCTGGCTGGGCGTCGGGATCATGGCGCTGTGCCATGCGGTGCCGCTGATCCTGTGCGGCACGGCCTGGAGTTCGCTCCAGACCGGGGTGCCGCCCCATGTCTTCATCGTTTGGCGCTGGATCAAGGACGGGGTCGGCGAATTGGCCGGCTTCCTGCCGCTGTCGGGCGAGATGGCGGCCATCCGCATGATGAGCCGCCGCGGCTTCCGTATCGCCGACGCCAGCGCCATCGTGGTGGTGGACGTCACCGCCGAGGCCATCGCCCAGTTCTTCTTCAGCCTGCTGGGCGTGGCCATGTGGCTGCAGCTCTACCCGGAGTCCGAGGTCACCCGCTGGGGCCTGATCGCCTTGGCGGTCAGCATTCCCGGGCTGGCGGCCTTCGTGGCGTTGCAGCGCTCGGTGGTGGTCCGCTTCCTGGAAACCCTGCCGTCGCGGCTGATGCCCCATGCCTGGGACGCTCCCGATGCCGATGCCGGAATCCACGCCGCCATCCATGCGGTCTACGCCAACAAAGCCCGCTTCGCCCGTTCGGTGGGCTGGCACGCCGTGGCCTGGGCCGCCGGGGCGATCGAGGCCTATGTGGCGCTGCGCCTGCTCGGCCATCCCATGGGAGTGGGCGAGGTTCTCGCCCTGGAAAGCATCATCTACGCCATCCGCTCGATCGCCTTCATGGTGCCGGCGGCCATCGGCCTCCAGGAAGGCGGCTATGTGATCATCGGCGCCGTGCTCGGGCTGCCCACGGAAGTGGCCCTGGCGGTCTCGATCCTGAAGCGTGGCCGCGAATTGCTGATGGGCCTGCCGGCCCTGCTCGCCTGGCATTTCGTCGAGGAGGCGACAAAGCCCAAGCCGGATGCGGAAAAGACGGAAGCGTAAGGCTTCGGAAAAGCGTTTTCCTGTCGTCATTCCCGCGAAAGCGGGAATCCATGTGTCCACCCAGCCATGGCCCCCGGATCTGCGCTTCGCTTGTCCGGGGTGACGAAAGCGATACGCCGAATCCTAATTCTTCGGCTTGTCCAGCGCCTGATAGCTGGCGCCGTTCCAGCGCAGCCACTGCGTCGGCGTCTCGATGGTGGCCCATCCCTCCACCCGTCCCGAGGTGACGAACACCCCGTCGGAATCGCCAAAGCTCCAGCCGATGGGCGTCCAGCCCTTGCCAGCCCATTGGGCCACCAGCAGGGGCTGCCCCTTGTCCGAGGTCCAGGCCGGCGAGTCGATCAGCAGGAACAACTCGGCGCGGCCGTCCTCGTTGAGGTCGATGCGGCCGGCGCGAACCTGGTCGCGGAAAAAGCCGAACTGACCGCCGGAATTATAATAGGCCTTCCAGTGGGCCTTCAGCAGCACCTCGATATCGGGGGTCTCGGTCTCCGGCAAGGGCTGCAACGCCACCTGCGCCACGGGGCGGCCGTACTCCTGGGCGGAGGCCGGGGCGGCGAGGCAGGTCAGCAGGGCGATGGAGAGGGCGGCGAGGAGGAGGCGCATGGTGGCGGGAGAGTAGTGAGCCGCGCCGTCGGCGTCAATGCGATGACCTGCCGGCCATAAATAACACTTAAATTATGTCAATTGATAAAAATCATACACTGCTTACCGTTGTTTTGTGTTGAATTATTCTTGTCCGTGCGGTATCACGATGCTGCACCGTTGAATTCTCCACTGAACGAGGATCTTCCCCATGAGCGCTTCCGAAATCGGCCTGATCGAACTGGAGCCGGAAACCGTCAAGGCCATGCTGGATTCCGGCGAGGCCGTGCTGGTGGATGTGCGGGAAGAGGACGAATTCGCCGAGGACCACATCGACGGCTCCCTCCTGTCGCCCATGAGCGACTTCGAGGTGGAGACCTGGCCGAGTGTTCCCGGCAAGAAGGTGATCATTTCCTGCCTGGGGGGCGTGCGCTCGGCCGCCGTCGCCCGCAAGCTGATCGCCTCGGGCCAAGGTTGGGCCATCCACCTCAAGGGTGGCCTCAACGCCTGGCGCGACGCCGGACTGCCCACCGTCAACCGGATCTGAACCACCCTCCCTTCCATTGGTTGAGATCGCCTTGGGGCGGCCGTCTTGGACGGTCGCCCTTTTCTTTTGGCCCGGGGAGGGCTACATCGGTGGGAGTGCTTCCTGAATAGGTGATACATGCGTCGTTTCGGTCGGATCGTGGTGTTGCTGCTGGCCAGTACCGGCCTGCTGTCCCTGGCCCTCCTCGGCATGGGGGTGTGGATGGCGGCTCACTTCTCGCCCCGCACCGAGCACGACCTGCCCAAGCGGGCGGTGCTGAGCCTCGACCTCGACGGGAAGTTCAGCGACGTTCCAGACAACGACCCCCTGGCGGTGCTGTCCGGCGAGAAGGCCTACGGCCTGCATCAGGTGATCGACGCCATGGATCATGCCGCCACCGATCCCCGGGTGGTGGGGCTGTTCGCCACCATGGGGCACGCCTCGCTGGGCCTCGGCGACGTCCAGGAGGTTCGCGACGCGGTCGCCCGCTTCCGGGCGTCGGGCAAGCCGGCGCTGCTGTTCGCCGAGACCATGGGCGAAGGTGGCAGCGGCACCCTCGACTACTACCTCGCCTCCGCCTTCGGTCAGATCTGGTTGCAGCCCTCGGGCGATATCGGCCTCACCGGCATGATGGCGGAAAGCCCGTTCATCAAGGGCACCCTCGATCTGCTGGGGATCAAGGCGCAGTTTTCCGGCCGCCATGAATACAAATCGGCCATCGACATGTTCACCGAGACCGGCTTTACCGCCGCCCATCGCGAGAATCTGGGGCGCCTGATGGATTCCTTCAGCGACCAGATCGCCGAAGGCATCGCCAGCGGTCGCAAGCTGACGCCCGACGCGGTGCGGGGACTGGTGGGCAAGGGGCCGTTCCTGGCGTCGGAGGCCAAGGCCAACGGGCTGGTGGACCAGATCGGCTATCGCGACGCCGCCTGGGCGGTCATCGCCGGCGACGGCGCCGACAAGAGCAAGGCCGCCGAGGAGATGGACATCGCCGATTACGCCGCCCATCTGGCCGATCCCCACGGCACCAAGGTGGCGCTGATCACCGGCAGCGGCGCCATCCATCGCGGCGAGTCCCATCACGGTTTCGACGCCGACGCGGATTTCGGCGCCCAGACCATCGCCGAGGCCCTGCGCGACGCCGTCGATGACGACGACGTCAAGGCGATCCTGTTCCGGGTGGACAGCCCCGGCGGTTCCTACACCGCCTCGGACACCGTCTGGCACGAGGTCAAGCGCGCCCGCGCATCCGGCAAGCCGGTGGTGGTGTCCATGGGCAACGTCGCCGCCTCGGGCGGCTATTTCGTCTCCATGGCGGCCGACCGCATCATCGCCCAGCCCGGAACCATCACCGGCTCCATCGGTGTGTTCACCGGCAAGATGGTGCTGGAGGATTTCTGGAAGAAGCTGGGGGTCAGCTGGGACGAGATGCATCGCGGCGACAACGCCGTCATGTGGAGCGCCAACCATGCGTTCTCGCCCCAGGCCCAGGCCCGCATCGACGCGCTGCTCGACCACATTTACGCCGACTTCACCGGCAAGGCCTCCGACGGGCGCGGCATCGCCGCCGACAAGATGGACCAACTGGCGCGCGGCCGCATCTGGACCGGCGCCGACGCCAAGACCCTGGGCCTGGTGGATGGGCTGGGGGGCTGGCACGAAGCCGTGGCGATGGTACGCGAGGTCGCCGGCCTCAAGCCCGACGCGCCGGTGGAACTGGTGGACTATCCGCGTCCGCGCAAGATCTGGGAGGTGGTCGCCGACGCCATGGCCGGGGGCGTGACGGAGCGCCGCCAGATGGCCTCGCTGCTCAAGGCGGCGGCGGTGCTGCAGCCGGTGCTGGCGCGGCTGTCGATCCTGTCCGAGCCGCCCGGCGCGGCGACGCTGCGCCTGCCGCCGCTGGACCATGCCGGAGCCGGAAAATGAGCGAGGCGTTAGCCGAGCGCGGCGCCATTGCGGCGCCCGGAGCGCAGCGGAGGAGCCAAGCACGCGGATGCGTGCGCCCGGCGCTTGAGGGACAGAAACAATGAGCGACCAAAGGGAGCGCGGGAGCGTTGAGCGACCCGGAGCGCAGCGGAGGAGCCAAGGGGCCGCGAGGCCCCGCCCGGCGTCTGAGGGACAGAAACAATGAGCGAGCGTAGCGACATCCGCAGCGTCGTGGTCACCGGCGCCAGCCGCGGCATCGGCCATGCCATCGCGCGGCGCTTCCTGGCCGAGGGCTGGCGGGTCATCACCTGCGCCCGGGCCGACGTGCCCAAGGAGTGCATGATCGACCGCAATTGGGCGCGCCACATCGTCGCCGACCTGGCCGATCCCGCCAGTGCCGAGGCCTTCGTCACCCAGGCCAACGCCTTCCTCGGCGATTCGCCGCTGCATGCCCTGGTCAACAATGCCGGCGTCAGCCCCAAGACCCCCTATCGCGAGCGGCTGGGGGTGCTGAACGGCTCCATTGACGGCTGGAAGGACGTGTTCGAGCTGAACTTCTTCGCGCCGCTGCGGTTGGCGCGCGGCTTCGCCAGCGCGCTGCATCGCGGCAAGGGGGCCATCGTCAACGTCACCTCCATCGCCGGCCATTACGTCCATCCCTTCGCCGGCTCGGCCTATTCCACCTCCAAGGCGGCGCTGTCGGGCCTGACCCGCGAGATGGCGGCCGAGATGGCGCAGTTGGGGGTGCGGGTCAACGCGGTGGCGCCCGGCGAAATCCGCACCGAGATGATCTCGGCCGAATACGAGGCGCTGGTGCCGCGCATTCCGCTGGAGCGCATGGGAACCCCCGACGACGTGGCCGGGACCATCTTCCGCCTGTGCGGCGACGATTTCGCCTATGTGACGGGGACCGAGGTGTTCGTCACCGGTGGGCAGCATCTGTATTGAGGAATGGCGGGCGAGGGTCGAGCCCTATTCCTGGAATTCGATCTTGCCGCCCGGCAGCAGATACAGCACCAGGGCGCGGCCGCCCTTGACGGTGGGGCGGTGGGCCGAGTCGGGGCCGTAGACGCACCAGCCCCTGCCCTTGCCGTCGAACTTGGCGTCCGCGTCCACCGGCATCACCAGACAGACCTCGCCGTCGGGATGACGGTGCAGCGGCCCGACGATCTCGGTGAGGTCGACCACGTCGATGCTGAGATCCTTGGTTGCCGGCGTCGCCTCGATCACCCGGCCGAAGCGGCGGCCCTCGCCGCCCTGGCTGCACATCCAGCCGGCCGCGATGGCGGCGTGGCAGGCATCCTCGATGGCGGTGACCACAGTGCCGTCGCCGGGAAAGTCCCGGTTGAGGACGTCGGCCAGGGCGCGATCCACCGGCTTGCCGGCGATGACGTCGATGAGCGGAACCATCAAGCGACCGAATTGTTCCCGGGACATGTCAGAACCCTCCCGCTTGCGCCCGCAGGCGCAACAGATGATCCGCCAGGGTGCAGGCCATCATGGCTTCCGCCACCGGCACCGCCCGGATGGCGACGCACGGATCGTGGCGGCCCTTGGTGGAGACGTCCACCTCGTTGCCGTGAATATCGACGCTGTGCTTGGGGGTGAGGATCGAGCTGGTCGGCTTGACCGCGAGGCGCACCACCACGTCCTGGCCAGTGGAGATGCCGCCCAGGATGCCGCCGGCGTGATTGGACAGGAAGCGAACCTTGCCGTCATTGCCCATGCGCATCTCGTCGGCATTGGTCTCGCCGGACAGGGCGGCGGTGGCGAAGCCGTCGCCGATTTCCACCCCCTTGACCGCGTTGATGCTCATCATCGCCTTGGCCAGATCGGCGTCGAGCTTGTCGTAGACCGGCGCCCCCAGGCCGACCGGGACGCCCTCGGCCACCACCTCGACCACGCCGCCGACGGACGAGCCGGCCTTGCGGATGGTGTCGAGAGCGGTTTCCCAGGCCTGGGCGGCCTGGGCGTCGGGACACCAGAACGGGTTGGCCGCGACCTGGTTCCAATCCCACGCCGCGCGGTCGATGGCCTGGGCGCCCATCTGGACCATGGCGCCGCGAATCACCACCCCGCCCGGCACCAGGGCGTCCAGAACCTTGCGCGCCACCGCCCCGGCGGCGACCCGCATGGCGGTCTCCCGCGCGCTGGAACGCCCGCCGCCGCGATAGTCGCGGATGCCGTATTTCTGCTGGTAGACCCAATCGGCGTGACCGGGACGAAAGCTGTCCTTGATCTCGCCGTAATCCTTGGAGCGCTGGTCGGTGTTCTCGATCAGCAGCCCGATGGGCGTGCCGGTGGTCAGGCCCTCGAACACCCCCGACAGGATCTTGACCTCGTCGGCCTCGCGGCGCTGGGTGGTGAAGCGGTTCTGCCCCGGCTTGCGCTTGTCCAGCCAGACCTGGATGTCGGCCTCGGCCAGCGGAATGCGCGACGGCACGCCATCAACCACGCATCCGATCGCCGCCCCATGGCTTTCGCCGAAGGTGGTGAAGCGGAACAGGTGGCCGAAGGCGTTTCCGGTCATAATTAGATGTCCCTCAGTCGCCGGGCGGCGGACCTCCGTCCGCCTTGGCTCTCGCGGCATGAGCCGCGCCGGGCCTTGCCCGCAATTCCTCGCCCACGAAACGATGTTTCGTGGTCTCGTCAGTCCTTGGCGACGTTGATGTCGGGAGCGTCCACCGCCTTCATGCCGACCACGTGATAGCCGCAATCCACATGATGGGTCTCGCCCGACACGCCGGACGACAGGTTGGACAGCAGGTAGAGGCCGGCGCCGCCGACGTCTTCCAGGGTGACGTTGCGCTTCAAGGGGCTGTTGTACTCGTTCCACTTGAGGATGTAGCGGAAATCGCCGATGCCCGAGGCCGCCAGGGTCTTCATCGGACCGGCCGACAGGGCGTTGACGCGGATGTTCTGGCCGCCCAGATCCACGGCGAGGTAACGTACCGAGGCTTCCAGCGCCGCCTTGGCCACGCCCATGACGTTGTAGTGGGGCATCACCCGCTCGGCGCCGTAATAGGTCAGCGTCAGCATCGAGCCGCCGTCCGGCATCAGCGCCGAGGCCCGCCGCGCCACCGAGGTGAACGAGTAGACCGAGATCTGCATGGTGGTGAGGAAGTTCGGCAGGCTGGTGTCGGCATAGCGGCCGCGCAGCTCGTTCTTGTCGGAAAAGCCGATGGCGTGGACCACGAAGTCCAGCTTGCCCCATTCCTTCTCGATGGTGGCGAACACCGCGTCGATGGAGGCTTCGTCGGACACGTCGCAGGGCATCACCAGCTTGGACCCGACGCTTTCGGCCAGAGGCCGCACGCGCTTTTCCAGCGCCTCGCCCTGGAAGGTGAAAGCCAGTTCGGCCCCCTGGGCGCGCGCCGCCTGGGCGATCCCCCAGGCGATGGAGCGATCGTTGGCGACGCCCATGACAAGGCCTCTCTTGCCGGCCATCAGGGGAGCGGGAGCGGTCATGCGAGTCCTCTCTAACGGAATTGACGGATGCCCCGGCCGAAGGCCGGGCAAGGGCTCCTACATACACGAAAGAGGGAACTCGGCAAAGGCGGATGAGGTGTCGGGGCTTATTACCCTAAAATCTCCTCCAACTCCTCCTTGACCGCCACTTCGCGCTCGAAATTGGTCAGTTCCGCCCCCAGGGCGTCGCGGATGGAGATCATGCCCACCGGCGCGCCGCCATCGACCACCGGCAGATGGCGGAAGCCGAAATCATGCATCATGTGCAGGGCATGGCCCAGCCGGCGGTCGGCGGTGATGGTGGCGGGCTTGGCGGTCATGACCGCCGACAGCGGCGTGATGTCGGGGTCGCGCTCCTCGGCCAGCACCCGGAACAGCCCGTCGCGTTCGGTGAAGATGCCGACCAGCTTACCGCCGTCTTCCACCATGACGGCGCCGACCTTGCGCTGCTTCATCTCGCGGGCGGCGGCGCGCACGGTGGCGGCGGGGGGCATGGTCAGAATGGTCTGGGTCTTGATGACGTCGCGAATGAGTCGAGGGCACATGGACGGAGCCTCCCTGGCTATTGCTTTGCCATCCAATATGGGGCCGCCCGATGGGCACATCAATGAGGCGAAAGAGGTACGACGGCGGGGGGGGGGGGGGGGGGGGGGGGGGGGGGGGGGGGGGGGGGGGGGGGGGGGGGGGGGGGGGGGGGGGGGGGGGGGGGGGGGGGGGGGGGGGGGGGGGGGGGGGGGGGGGGGGGGGGGGGGGG
>NZ_CAINTR010000034.1 GCF_903853455.1 uncultured Magnetospirillum sp. | reverse complement strand
TCGTGGACGCTGACCACCGGCGACCTTGCCGGGCTGCGGCTGACTCCGGCCAGCCATGACGCCCACGACTTCACCCTGACCATCACCACCACCTCGACCGAGCAGGGCAGCAACATCTCGGTGTTGAACGCGGTGTCCGACCCGGTGACGCTGCATGTGGCTGTCGATGGCGTCGCCACCACCACGCTGGTGCATAGTTCGACTGCGGCCGGAGTCGAGGACACCCGCATCAACCTCAACCTGTCGCTGACCCATACCGATGCCGGCGAGACGTTGTCGGCAAGTCTGGCCGGGATTCCGGCCGGGTCGCACTTCTACGATTCCGTCAGCGGTGGTAGCGCTATCGGCCACGATAACGGGAACGGCACCTGGAGCTTCAGCGCCGACGATATCGCCAAGGTTCAGGCCGGCGGGATGTTCCTCCAGCCGCCTCAGGACTGGAACGATTTCAACAGTGCCGGCCAGGGTGGCATTCAGGTTGCCGCGACCTTGACTGCCAATCAAATTGACCCCGACAGTGGGGCGGTGACGCCGCTGGTGACGACGCAGAACTTCGCCGTCCACGTGGCGGGTGTGGCCGACAAGCCGAATGTGACGGCGTCCGACGCCACCACCACCGAGGACACTTCGGTGGCGCTGACCATCACGCCGCATCTGACCGACGTGACCAACACCGAGGTGATCTCGGCGGTGACCATCACCGGCGTGCCCGGCGGCGCCAGCCTGAACCACGGCACCCATAACGCCGACGGGTCGTGGACGCTGACCACCGGCGACCTTGCCGGGCTGCGGCTGACTCCGGCCAGCCATGACGCCCACGACTTCACCCTGACCATCACCACCACCTCGACCGAGCAGGGCAGCAACATTTCGGTGCTGAACGCGGTGTCGGATCCGGTGACGTTGCATGTGGCGGTGGCCGGTGTGGACCAGGCGCCGGTGATCACCCAGACGGTTGCCGCCAGCGGCGTGGAAGACACGCGGATCGCGGTCAACCTCAATCTCGGGGTGTTCAAGGCCGATGAGAGCCTGACCGGCCTGACGGTGACCACCCAGGCGGGCAGCGACGCCGCCAACGCCTCGGCGCTGGCCGGTTCGACCTTCAGCACCGGCGACCGCGCCTCGGTCGGCAGCTACGATTCGGCCCATGGGAGTTGGAGCTTCACCACCGACGAGGTGGCCGACATCAAGGCGCACGGCCTGTATGTGCAGACGCCGCGCGACTGGAACGACGATGTTTCGGCCGGTCACAACACCGGACTGGCGCTGACGGCGACGGTGGCGTCGCATGAGATCGACCCCGACAGCGGGGCGGTGACCACCGCCTCGACCCCGCTGAACGTGGCGGTGCATGTGGCGGGCGTGGCCGACAAGCCGACGGTGACCGCTGCGGCGGCGGAAGGCAACGAAGATAGCGCCATCCCGCTGACCATCACGCCGTATCTGACCGACATCACCAATACCGAGGTGATCTCGGCGGTGACCATCACTGGTGTTCCCAGCACCGCCAGCCTCAATCACGGCACCCACAACGCCGATGGCAGCTGGACGTTGACCTCGGCGCAGCTCTCCGGGCTGACCATCACGCCGCCGTCCCACAGCGCGGTTGACTTCACCCTGACCATCACCACCACCTCGACCGAGCAGGGCAGCAATATCTCGGTGCTGAACGCGGTGTCCGACCCGGTGACGCTGCATGTGGCGGTGGACGGGACGGCGCATGCGCCGGTGATCACCCAGACCGCCTCCGCGGTCGGTTTGGAAGACACGCGGATTGCGGTCAACCTCAATCTCGGGACCTTCAAGGCGGATGAGAGCCTGACCGGCCTGACCGTCACCGGCCAGAGCGGCAGCGATGCCGCCAACGCCTCGGCGCTGGCCGGCTCGACTTTCACCCTCGGGACGGGCGCCTCGGTGGGGCATTACGATGCCACCAGCCACGCCTGGAGCTTTACCGCCACCGAGGTGCAGTCCATCCAGACCTCGGGCCTCTATGTCCAGACGCCGACCAATTGGAGCGATTATACCTCCGCCAGTCATACCGCCGGCCTGCAACTGACGGCGACCCTGGCGTCGAAGGAAATCGATCCCGAGACCAGTACGGTGACCACCGCCAGCACGCCGCTGAATGTCAGCGTCGAGGTCAAGGCGGTGGCCGATATGCCGACCGCCATGACCACCAGTCCGGCCCATGGCAGCGAGTATGACGGCACCCATGCCGACTGGATCCCGCTGACCATCTCGACTCCGGCGCTGACCGACACCGATGGCTCGGAAACCCTGTCGGTGACCATTGCCGGCGTGCCGACCGGGGCACTGCTCAACCACGGCACCCTCAGCTCCGGCGTCTGGACGGTGGCTGCGTCCGACTTGGCCGATCTCAAGGTCCAGCCGGCCACCCACAACGCCCATGACTTCACCCTGACCATCACCGCCACCGCCACCGAAGGCGGCGTGGCGTCCCATATCGACACCCTGACCGCCGCGACCTCGACCACCCTGAAGGTGACCGTCGATGGCGTCGCCGACACGCCGACCATCGCCCAGACCCTCGCCGCCGTCGGCAACGAGGACACGCGGATCAACCTCAACCTCAATCCGCAGCTCACCGACAGCGGCGAGTCGCTGACCATGACGCTGTCGGGGGTGCCGACCGGTTCGCACTTCTATTCCAGTGCGTCGGGCAGCACCGCCGTCGGTCCTCACCATCCCTCAGTTTCTCCATGCCCGCCATAGGGGCGGCAATGGGGCGAAAGATTGGAGGATTGCCTGAAGGCGCCGGATGCCGCGCTTGAAGAACGAGATCAGGCTGCGGAGTGCCTTGCGCGGGCGGTCGGCGGG
>NZ_CAINTR010000033.1 GCF_903853455.1 uncultured Magnetospirillum sp. | reverse complement strand
TGACCGCCGCTCCGCTCAGCCGCATGCCAGATTCGCAGGTCGGGACGGAGGGATGGCCTTCAGATCGAACATAGGGATGGACGCAGGGGTGATCAACCAATGGTCACGCAGCCACCCACTCCGAATAGCGAGGAGCCATTCAGCTTGAAAGTGGACTGCACAGAACTCATCCAGAAAGATTTTCAGATAGTACTCGGCTGATGGCGGAGAAGAGATCTGAGCGCCTTAAGAAATTTAGCATATGGATCGAAGAGTTTCCTATTGAAATTCAAATACGGACGCTCCTACAGCACAACTGGGCGCAAATAGAACACAGACTAAGATATGGCGATCAGAAACGAATAAAGCACGCCTCAGAGCAGAAGCCGGCAAATGAAGCTGACGGGTACGTAAATGATATATGGATTTCTCTCTCGATGATGTTGGCCGCCGCAGAAAGGACTCAACGCATCCTTATCAGGCGATATAACGAAATCCAAAGAAAGTCAGCTTTCACAAGAAAGCGCCCATTTGATATTGGACAGCGTGACGCGATATTCTACGATTCCGACGGAAAGGCATGCAGCATCATTAAAGATGTCATATCAAAATATGAAACCGTGACTTCAGGCGGTGATATTGGGGAGTATTCTGCGGATGTTTCCGATATTCTCACACTATTCAGTAGCGCAGCAAAGGAACATTCTGTAAAGATACTCACACTATTAATCGATATTGACGTCCACCATTGGCTACGCCAACGACTATTTTTGCTTATGATTGGGCATATGCTTATATGCGGGGACAAGATCGTGTCGGATACAACGCTGACCTGGATCTGCGAAAAAAACAAAGCCTTTCCAAAGGATGCAACGCTTGCCGCAGCGAAGCTTTACGACCACATTCGCTTTGTTGATGCCAAGCATAGATATGACACAAAAATGGCAATATTCTGCGATCCCCTTGTTAACTACAGGAGCTCAGAGGTTTACGCATCTATAGGAGACTTTATTCGCAGTATATACCTACTTAATGAGGCAATAGATGAGGGGTACATAGAAAAGTTTAATGACTCAACAAATTATAATATTTTGAACAAGAAGCATTTCCTTAGAAAAATATCAGAATATTACTGGATAATGTACAGAATAGAGTCAGATAGGAAGTATGACTATATAGTTAAGGCTTGCGAGGCAGCAGCTCGCGGCATGCAAACATATTTAAATGATGAAGGTCATGAAAGTATTGAACAAATCCAGATGATATCAAACTACATTATATTTTCATTTGATCGACATGTCATCAGAAGGGGCACAACGCAAGGGATCGCATCATTTAATGACGTAATACACAGGATAAACGAGGCTAACATGGAACTCCTGACACACTCCCCAATGGAGTTGAAAGAGGGAAAGTCAAGACACGCCTTTGCGTGTGGCATAATACATCACTTCAATGGCGAGACCGCAGCTGCTGACGCTTTGTTTGAGAAAGCGATAACGACATTCAAGTCAAAGCCGCGGATATCAATCCTAGATCAATTTGCGGATGAGGTTGCTGGTTTCTTCGGAATCAAGACCAATAGTGTCGTGAAAGCCAACGACGGCTGGTGACATGACGGGTGGTGTCATGATAAATCCGCCGCCCGGACACAATGGCAGCCGAGGCGCCTCCAGACATCCTTTCCCCCGGCCATGCCGGAACAAAACATTTCAGGAAGGGCAATGTGGAAATTCGATATTCCGCTTCACTTCTTCTCCAGCTTCAGCGCCAGCGAGTTGATGCAGTAGCGCAACCCCGTGGGCGCCGGGCCGTCGTCGAAGACGTGGCCGAGATGGGAGTCGCAGCGGGCACACAGCACCTCGGTGCGGAGCATGCCGTGGGCGTGGTCGGTTTCGCTTTCGACCGCTTCGGCGGCGACCGGCTGGGTGAAGCTGGGCCAGCCGCAGCCGGCGTCGAACTTGGCGTCGGAGGCGAACAGCTCCTGGCCGCAGGCGACGCACACATAGGTGCCGGGGTCGGTGGTCCGCTCGTATTCGCCGCTGAACGGCCGCTCGGTGGCCTTTTGCCGGGTTACCGCGTATTGCCCCGGCGTCAGCAGCGCCCGCCACTCGGCCTCACTCTTCACCACCTTGTCCACCATCGCGACCTCCTGTTTCCCTCAATGTAGGCCTTCGGCGAAAAAGAAAAAGGCGCGGCCCCTTGCGAGGCCGCGCCCATTCGTCTCATCTCACCGGAGGATCAATCCTCGTGGTGACGCTCCTTGCGGCCCGCGGCCTTCTCGGCCTCGAGCTGGGCGGAGATGTCCTCGCCGGTGGCCTGATCCACCTGCTTCATGGACAGCTTCACCTTGCCGCGATCGTCGAAGCCCAACACCTTGACCTTGACCGAATCGCCCTGCTTGAGCAGATCGGCGACCTTGGCCACCCGCTCGCGGGACAGTTCGGAGATGTGGACCAGACCGTCGCGCGAGCCCAGGAAGTTCACGAAGGCGCCGAAATCGACCACCTTCACGACCTTGCCGGTGTAGACCACGCCCAGCTCCGGCTCGGCGACGATGCCGCGGATCCAGTCGATGGCGCGCTGGGCGGCATCGCTGTCCACCGAGGCAACCTTGATGGTGCCGTCGTCGTCGATGTCGATCTTGGCGCCGGTCTGCTCGCAGATCTCGCGGATGACCTTGCCGCCGGTGCCGATCACTTCGCGGATCTTTTCCTTGGGGATGCTCATGGTGGTGATGCGGGGCGCGTTGCCCGACACCGAATCACGGGCATGGTCGAGACCCTTGTTCATCTCGCCCAGGATGTGGATCCGGCCGGCCTTGGCCTGATCCAGGGCGATCTTCATGATCTCCTCGGTGATCGAGGTGATCTTGATGTCCATCTGGAGCGCGGTGACGCCATCGACGGTGCCGGCCACCTTGAAGTCCATGTCGCCGAGGTGATCCTCGTCGCCCAGGATGTCGGACAGCACCGCGAAGTCGTTGCCTTCCTTGATCAGGCCCATGGCGATACCCGCCACCGGCTTGGGCAGGGGAACGCCGGCATCCATCATGGCCAGCGACGCGCCACACACGGAGGCCATGGAGCTTGATCCGTTGGACTCGGTGATCTCGCTGACCACGCGGATGGTGTAGGGGAAGGCGTCCTTGGCCGGCAGGCACGGGCGCAGGGCGCGCCAGGCCAGCTTGCCATGGCCGATCTCGCGACGACCGGGAGAGCCCATGCGGCCGGCTTCACCCACCGAGTAGGGAGGGAAGTTGTAGTGCAGCATGAAGTGCTCGCGGTACTCGCCGGCCAGCTGGTCGATGATCTGCTCGTCCTGACCGGTGCCGAGGGTGGCGACCACCATGGCCTGGGTCTCGCCACGGGTGAACAGGGCGGAGCCATGGGCGCGGGGCAGCAGGCCGGCGGTCACCTCGATGGCGCGCACCGTCTTGGTGTCGCGGCCGTCGATGCGGATGCCGGTCTTGAGGATGTTGCCGCGCACCACGTCGGATTCCAGGGCCTTGAGCAGGCCCGGAGCGACGGCCAGCTCGGCGGCCTCGGTCAGGGTGGCCAGGGCCTTCTTCTTGATGTCGCCGACCGCGGTGTAGCGGTCCTGCTTCTTGACGATCTTGTAGGCCTCGGCCATCTCGGCGGGGAAGCCGGCGGCGTCGAACTTGGCGCGGACCACCGCAACCTCGGCCGGAGCCTCGGGCAGGTCCCACGGATCCTTGGCGCACAGCTCGGCCAGTTCGATGATCGCCTGGATGACCGGCTGGAAGGACTTGTGACCGAAGGTCACCGCGCCCAGCATAATCTCTTCCGACAGCTGACGCGCCTCGGACTCGACCATCAGCACGCCTTCGACGGTGCCGGCGACGACCAGATCGAGGTCGCTGCCCTTGATGTCGGGGACCAGCGGGTTGAGCACGTATTCGCCGTTGACGTAGCCGACGCGGGCCGCGCCGACCGGGCCCATGAAGGGCAGGCCCGACAGGGTCAGGGCGGCGGAGGTGCCGACCAGGGCGACGATGTCGGGATCGTTCTCGAGATCGTGGCTCAGCACGGTGCAGACCACCTGGACTTCATTGCGGAAGCCGTCGGCGAACAGCGGGCGGATGGGGCGGTCGATCAGGCGGGAGACCAGGGTCTCCTTTTCGCTGGGACGGCCTTCGCGCTTGAAGAAGCCACCGGGGATCTTGCCGGCGGCGAACGCCTTTTCCTGGTAGTTCACGGTCAGCGGGAAGAAGTCGATTCCGGGGCGCTGGCTCTTGACGCCGACCACGGTGCACAGCACGGTGGTGTCGCCATAGGTCGCCATCACGGCGCCGCTGGCCTGACGGGCCACCTTGCCGGTTTCCAGAACCAGCTTGCGGCCGCCCCAGGTGATTTCCTTGCGGAATACGTTGAACATCGACATTACAGTCAAATCCTTTTCCTTAGGACCACCGCCGGATTGCGGGAGGTCCCGACGTCATAAAGTACAAATGCGGCGACCCGCGTGAAGCCATCCCCACGCGGGTACCGTCATGGCCGACGTCCGGCCGTATTTCTGGTCAGAAGCCCGCTTATTTGCGGAGGCCGAGACGAGCAATAAGCCCCTCGTAGCGCTTCTGGTCCTTGCTCTTCATATAGTCGAGCATGCGACGACGCTGGCCGACCATGATCAGCAGGCCGCGACGCGAATGGAAATCCTTCTTGTGCTCCTTGAGGTGCTCGGTGAGGTTCCGGATGCGCTCCGACAGGATGGCGACTTGGACTTCCGGCGAACCGGTGTCGTTTTCCTTGGTCGAATATTCCTTCACCAGCTCCTTGGTGCGTTCAGGCGTGATCGACATCGTCAACTCCTATGTCATTCGTGAGGTTCAGCACGCGCACCGGGCGGATTTCGCCACCTTCGATGCGAGCCAACGCCACCATCCGCTTGCCGTCCATCGCCCGGCACATGGTGCCTTGCTCGAAACGGGTCTGCGGAAATCGGGATGCCACGTGCAAGAGGGACACGGGGCCTCCGCTTTGGAGGCGCCGGGCCTCCGCTTCCGTCAGGGCCAGGGCCGGGATGTCGTCCAGCGCGGTCTCGACGGGCAGCAAATAGGCCCGAGGGCCGGGACCTTGCCCCAGCTCTTGCAGAGATTCAAGGGAAATCGCCTCCTGCTCGCGAAACGGGCCGCAGGCGGTGCGCCGCAGCACCGCCACATGCCCCACCGTCCCCAGGGCGCGGGCGAGGTCGCGGGCCAGCGAGCGGATATAGGTGCCCTTGCCGCAGACCACGGTGAAATCGGCATGGTCGGCGTCGGGCATGGCGTCCAGGGTGAAGGACTCCACATGAACTTGGCGCGACTTCAACTCCACCGCCTCGCCGGAGCGGGCGAGGTCGTAGGACCGTTCGCCGCCCACCTTGATGGCGGAATAGGCGGGCGGAATTTGCTCGATCTCGCCGGTGAACCCGCCCAGGGCGGCCTCGATCCCGGCGCGGTCGGGGCGGATGTCCGAGGTCTCCACGACCTCGCCCTCGCGGTCGTCGGTGGCGGTCGCCTGCCCCCAGCGGATCTGGAAGGCGTAGGTCTTGGAGCCGTCCATGACATAGGACACGGTCTTGGTCGCCTCGCCCAGCGCGATGGGCAGAACCCCGGTGGCCAGCGGGTCGAGGGTGCCGCCATGGCCGACCTTGGCCGCTTGCAGGATCCACTTCACCTTCGCCACCACCTGGGCGGACGACAGCCCCAGCGGCTTGTCGATGGCCAACCAGCCGTGAATGGGAGTGCCCTTGCGTTTGCGCGCCATGGGAGTGCTTTCCTGCGATGAAGGCGCTGCTGTACATCGCGCGAGAGCCGAGGGCAAGGAGATTGGCTTTTTCGCCGGCAATTCTCAATCCAACTGGGCGGGCAAAGCCCCGTATACGTCAGAACGCTCACGGCCCCCCGGCGGCGCTACTCTGATCAGGACGTGCTGACAAGATATGGACGCCGCCAAGGAAACAAATGCACACAACAATACAACTTATCAGGTGCCTCTGCCCTCATTCTTTGTTAGCTTTTCCGTCACATCGACATTCCGACCAAGGGGGGGGGGAAGCAGAGCATGGGCCAAGGCAACGAGAAAACGGACACGAACACGGCGACCGAGACGCCCGCCCCGCCGGCAACCGCCGCAGTCGCTGAACCGGCAGCAGTGCCCGATGCTGCGGTAGCGACGGATGCTGCGGTGGCGACCGATGATGCGGTGGCGACCGATGATGCGGCGGCCGAAACTGTTGCGGCCGAAACTGTTGCGGTAACCGCCACGGCCAGGACTTGGCCCCAAGACCTGCTCCGCATTCTGGTTATTGTCGCCGTGGTTGTCCTGGCTCTGCCCAACGCCATTCTAGCCATCAGCATCAACGCCGAGCGCTCCAATCAGTTGACGATGGCCGACGGTTCGATCCAGCGCGCCTATGTCGAACAGGCCAAGGCGGGGGGGGATACGACGCGGATAGGTGAGATCACGAAAGAGATCAAGACGTTCGAAGAGACCCGCAAGTCGATTCTTGGCCAGATCGGCTATGGGCAGAGCAATTTCTGGTCCTATCATCGCTCGCGCTGCATCGTGTTTCCCGGCCCAAAATGTTTCCACAAGAATTCCAGTGAGCACAACAACATCCTGCTGGCCATGGCCAGTGGAGTAATCGGAGCTATTCTCGCTATTTCTTTGCGCGCCTACACCAATGGCTGCATTTTCCCCCTGTGCAACGCCGTGTGGCGGATGTTGACTGGGGGGGCCGTGGGGATGCTCGCACTGTTTGCCATCAAGGGCATCAAGGGCCAGGGACTGGCGACGGTTTTCGAGACTGCAGACGTCAACGCCCCCTATGGCATCGCCCTCGCATGCACCCTGGCGGGGCTTTTCTCCAAAGACTTCATCCGGGCCCTCGACGGCCTGTTCCAACGCCTGACCGCGAAAATGATGATGCCCGAGGCCAAGGTTGGGACCGGCGATGCCGGAAAGGGCACCGACACCAAGATAAAAACGACCTGACGGCCGCCCCATCCCGCGAGAATGCTGATTTCGGGAGCGAGACTTCAACGTTCGATTCGACATCGGCGAGGTCTGGCCGACGCCACCCGCGCATGGCTTCAGGAATGGGGCGGGTGATCCTCCCTCTCCCAGCGGGAGAGGGTCGGGGTGAGGGAGAATTGGGTCAACGGAAACGCCGGTAGGGCAGACGCAATTCCCTCTCGCCCGCCCTTCGGGCACCCTCTCCCTCGAGGGAGAGGGGCGTGACGATTAGGGTTCCGCTTGCTTCTCCCTCTCCCCGCGGGAGAGGGCCGGGGTGAGGGAGAATTGGGTCAACGGAAACACCGGTAGGGCAGACGCAATTCCCTCTCGCCCGCTCTTCGGGCACCCTCT
>NZ_CAINTR010000032.1 GCF_903853455.1 uncultured Magnetospirillum sp. | reverse complement strand
GGCACCCTCCCTCAAGGTGCCCTCCATAGATTCACATCTCCTCGTCCAAAGGTAGACTCGTTTTCACGCCGAACTCGGCCTCATAGACTCGCATTCCGTGCGCGTTATGACCACACCAGGAGAACTGAACAGCCCTGGCCCAGACCCCATGTTTTCGGGTGAATAAACCTTGTCAAGATCGTCATCACTCACCCTGATCCGCCCTTGAGTCAGGAGGCTTAGGATTTGCGTGTAATACCCAGGTTCATTTTGCAGGCGCTCCATCAGGATATGCTTGATGCCTGGGTATTCCTTTATTTCATCTGCCCACACCACATTTTGAAATCCTTGCCGATAGACGTGCAGAACCGCCCGAACGCGGGGGTCTGCCAAGTCGATCTTAAATTTATTTTCCATGGCCCGGAATTCAGTGAGATTTGAAGCGATCAGCCGGTCGATATCGACCTTCAGAGCGTCCATGTGGTAATGGACCGTCGCTTTGATTGCCGATTCTGTGCGCGGGATCGGATGGCGAATGAGGTTGGCAATGGGAACCCGGCGCTCCTTAAAGAGGCCGGGATTTGCACGCAGGTCCCGGGCCAGCTGTGGCAGGATCAAACCATGGACATTGCCCAAGACGCTATATCCGCGGGTGTCCGCCATCATCTCCAATTCGTCCAACACATAGGAACCCAGCAACTGGGACTCACGTGGGGGCGGTGCCACGGCGGGGTGTCCCGTCTGCGTAAGAATGTCGGTGAAGAATGCAATGCGGTCCTCGTCGACTCCATACCGGAACATCTCAGGCGTGCTGCGCTCCATCCACGCCGCACCATCTTGATTGAGCGGATAGCGCAAGAATGAATCGATGGGATGTCTGATCCCGCAATTGCACAGAATGCCATCATGCAGATTGAGACTCCCGGCCAGCCAGATCGATGCCGAATGCCCCCAAGACGTAACCAGGAAGTAACCAAGCTGGCCCGGACCACCGGCAGTCCCCAAGCCGTAGATGTCGTTTTGTCGTGACGCGGTGACCGAGCGGGCCAGGGCTTTCAACTCGGTGCGAAGCTGGCGGTTCTCGTTCTCCAAGCGCTGAGTTTCCTCAGGATTTGTCTGCCGGACGGGAAGGCGCAAGGGGCGTGCCACCATATCCTCGTAAGCTCGCTCGAGTTTGGCGGTAAAGCGGCGGGAGTCACTGAAGCCGTGGCTCCGAACCATGTCACGCAATGTGTGCCTGTAGTGGACCAGGGCGTCTCGGTCCTGGGCCAGGGCAACCGCCTTGGCGATATAGTCCTGATGGCTGGTGGCGATCAGGGCGGCACAGCCGCTGGCGGTCAACAGCGACGCACCGTAGCGGGCCGCGAAGGTCTCGCCGATCACGGTAACCACAGGAACGCCGCAATGCAGGGACTCGGCGATGGTGTTGCCCCCGCAATAGGGCCACGTATCCAGGCTGATATCGATGTCGGCGTAAAGGTATTTGATGGCCTCGCGATCCGTCCCTGGCCGCAGGTCCAGTTGCCGGGGAGCGATGCCATACTGGGCAAAGCGGCGGGCTAAATAGAGCCGGTTGGCAATGGAACTGAGGGAGGCGTTACACAATACGAGGCGCGAATCAGGCAGGCGCCGTAAAATCTCTGCCCAGAGGGCGATTAACCTGTCGTTGATCTTCGATCCGGCGCCAAAGCAGCCGAAGGTGATGGTCCCGGTGGATAAGGTGGGAGGTGGCGTCACATCGGGGAAGACATCCTCGCCAAAGTCGAAGCAAAAGAAAGAACCGGGCAGACGCCACACCGATTCGGTAAACCAGCAATCCATCTCTGGCGGCACGGCGATTGCGTCGGCTAGACAATAATCCAGATTGGGGACGGCGCAGGTGCCGGTATGATTGACGTAGGAGATCTGGACCGGGGCACACCGCTCGGCCATGGCCCCATATCGGTGGCCGGGACTGAAGCCGGTGACCTCCACCAGGATATGAATGCCGTCGCTACGGACCAAAGCGGCAAAGTCGTCGTCGTCCAATCCCCCGACCGCGCGGACCATGTCGGCTGCCGCATGGATTTTCGCTGTTGCACAGTCCACGTAACAGAAGACTTCGTACCGACTGCGGTCATGGGCCTTTAAAAGCGGCAAGACCTGATACTCGAAGTATGAGGAACTCCCAAAGGCGCAGATATAGCCGACGCGAAGCTTGGCTTGCCGCCCGGGCAGCGGACCGTCCCAGCCCCGCCAGGGGCAGTTGGCATGGCGCCGCGCCCATGCGTTCTGCCGTTCCAATTGCGACTGGGGGGTGGAATCGGGGGATTTCAAGAATGCCTGGCAGGCGAGGCCTTCGACGGCAGCGGAAGTGCGTCCGATGACACGATCCCATATGGCCATGGCATGACCGATCTGACCGCGTCGTTCAAAGGCCTGCGCCGTCGCATCATAGACCGCTACGGCCGGCAGCGGCAAAGTGATGGGTCGCATGACCGTTCCGGCATCAGGTAACCCTAGGATGGCCAGAATCTCCTGCCGGTGGGCGAACGCTTCATTGAACGACCGAGTGAACTGGCTGATGAAGCATTGCTGCCACAGGGCCTCGTCAACGCCGAAAAATCCGATGACCGAAAACATTCGCCGTAAGACTGCGACCCGCGCGATCAACTCCTGGGCTATCTCTGGGATGGACCGAACCGATGGAGCGACAGGAGGGGCTGTGCCCGGAACGCAGATGACGGGATGGTCGCAGGCCATCCTGACCCAGCACTCGAACGCGGCAACGCAATCCGTCCAAGTCGAATCGAACAGACCGATATCGACGAGGGCTTTGGTCCGCAGGACCCACAAAGACGACCGTGGCATTGTCGCGGCGAACAGGAGATCTGCAAGGGTGAAGCCGCTGCCATCCGCGTCATCCACCACCGCCCCCACCCGATCATCAGCCGCCAAGGCGGCCAGGGCGATTTGCAAGGTCGCCTCCTGCGGTGGCTGTCCGGTCAGAGAGACCGCAATAAACTCCCCTTGGGCTTGCCGGAGGGCATCCAGGAAGCGGCGGTCTTCCGGGCCATCGAGAACCACCGTGGCCAGAGGCTGTGCTGCTATTGCCGCCGACTGGGGCGGCAGGTGCTCGGTCAGATGATCCGCGAGCAGAGGATACATATCGACGAGACGGTTGAAGCCGTTCTCCCGGAACCGCTCTGCCAGACTCTCGAAGTTCTCGGAGGCGAACAGGATCAGCGGGTTTTCACTCGCATCAGCTTCGGCCAGAAAGGCCTCCAGCGGGCAGACATCGACCAGATTCAGGAAGCCGTCGCGGACACCGCCCACATGGCCAGCGAGATAAAGACCAGGATAGTTCTCCATCAACTGACTGAGATAGGCGGTCGCGAGGCCTTCGCCGACGAGAAAGAACGGGGCCAGGCCGGGGGCGGGCTTAACCCATTCCACCACTCGCCTCTGAATCTCACATTCCAGGGCGCTTTTGGGAAAGTGAGACAGAATCTCTTCCACCTGCAAACCGGTGGCGGCAGTTAAAGCGTCAGCCATTTCACCGCGTGCTTGCCGGGCCAACTCGGAGCAGCGCTCCCGCTGGAAGATACGCAACATCGGCGAGACATCGATCATCATCATGCGTCCCAGCCCCAGCTTGCGGCCGATGGCGCGCCAGTGCTGGCTGGCAATCAGGATGGCCGTATCGGCAGAAGCCTCGCCGAGAAATTTAGAGACGGACAGAATTGGAATATCGTGATGATACCCCACCCTTGTGTCATCGACAAAGCCATGGGGCCGAATGCCTGACAGACGAAGCTGGCTGAGTAGCAAATCGCCACCCGCCCCAGCCCCGAAGATGTAGAGCGGGCTATGGATCGGCAATTCCTGGACAGAGGCGGCGTGTCTCATGGCGTATATCTCGCGGCAATGGCGGGGTCGAAATCGGCCCCGTAGCGCGCGGCACCACGGGTCAGGCGCGGGCCGCTGACAAAGGTTGTGTGTAGGAAGTAGTGAACGTCCCGATCTGCATTGGCACCGATGGTAATGGGAAGCGAACTGTCAAACAGCGAAAACCCGGCAGGCAAGGCCTGTGAAAAGCCTTTGCCGTTCACAAACAGAGCCAGCCGATCTCCCGCCCGGACCAGGGCGACATGGGTCCAGTGGCCCACGGGAATCACGCTGTCCTCTGGGTCGATCAGGACCCAGTCGTGATCAGGCATGGCAAGGCCGGACCCAGTCACCCAACCATAGCAATGGCCATGTCTGCCAATGAAGATCCCCCAGGCATTCGCCCGCTCATTCCAGTTGATGTAGCGACCGATCAGCAGGATGTGATGGTCCTGGTCCTGGTCCGGCAGTTCCGTCAGCCGGACCCAGCATTCGATGGTGAAATCCTCGGAGCCAAAATCGGCATCCTCTCCCATTGCGATGCTCAGACTGGCGCCTTGTGCGAATTCCAGGACCGGGGCTCCAAAGAGAGCCTGCTCGTTCGTGGCGTCCACAAGGCCATGGTGCTTGACCACGTGTCCTTTGCGGTCCGAGGCGGCATCCGCTAAATCGGGCCTTACAGACAGAACCACCCCGGCATCGCTATCGTCATACTGCCCAATTTGTGGCAATGGCAGGGCTGCTCGGATCGCCCGCCGGGCCGTGTCTTGCAGCAACCCATCCCACCATTCGAGGTATTTAGCCTCCAGATTGGCGGTAATGCCAGCTTCCGTGAACAATTGCAGTCCCTGCATCCGCTCGCGGATTGTGGCGCGGAATTCCATCTGTCGTGGCAGGTCGCTCACCAGGGCACGGGCATTGGCGATATAGCCATCGGAGTCGTGGGCGACCAAACTCTCCCACCCTAAAGACTCCATCAGCAGAGCACTGGGGGAGGAGGCAGCGGAGACCCCGGCAAGGCAGATCAGGGGGACTCCCATCCAGGCGGTCAGAATACTGGTCGTGCCGCCGCAATATGGGAACGGATCAAGGGCCACATCCACCTCGGTGAGCAGTTCCAGGAATTGCTCAAGTGCCACCCTGCCCGAAATCAGGATCCGATCGGCGGCAATGCCACGGCGGGAGAATTGCTCGTGAATCCGAGCGTGCAAATTGGTCTTATCGCCGCCCGGAATCACCATGAGCAAATCTGCGGTGGGCTCCTCCCGCAGCAGCTTGGCCCAGGTGTCAAGAGTGCGGCGATTGGTTTTGGCCAGTCGGTTGAACATGCCAAACCGCGGATGCCCTCGCCGCAGCATGGGAGGCGAGACGATGGCCGGGGCAAGGTCCTGTACGCGGAACGCTGCCGCTGTCGGCAGGAAGTCCAACGTCTCGGTATGAAAGGCATCGTTGCGTGGAGCGTCACAACCAGGGTCAGTCAGACGGTAATCCATGCGCGATAGCCCGGTCGTGGCGGGGTAGCCTAGCCAGCTTGCCTGAATATGGCCCGGCTTGCGGGCAAAGATAGCTAGGCCATTCATGGCCGAATGCCCGGCAAGGTCTATCAGGATATGAATTCCGTCAGCGACGATCCGAGCCGAAGCCGCCGCCGCCGGCAGGCCGGCAAGAGACCGCCAATGGTCGGCGAGGGTCATGATTCTCCGGGTAACCGCATCTACTCTGGTACCGGTGTGATAGCAGAAGATCTCGAAGCGGCTGCGATCATGGGACTGTAGGACCGGCTCGAAGAACATCATGACCGCGTGTTCACAGAAGTCGGGAGAGACATAGCCGATACGCAGGCGTCCATCCTCGGTCAATTGGGGGGCGGGGAGGACTTCTCGTGGGGCGATTGCCTCCTGACGCAAGCCGAAGACGCGGTGTTCGAGAAACAGTGCCTTAGCTGACATCTCCGGTATGTGCAGCATTTCGAACAGCATATTGCTGTGGATGGCGGCATTATCGGGATTGATCGCCAGGGCGTGGCGAAAGCACGCCATCGCTCCCGCATTGTCGCCGCATTGCGACAGCAACTTACCGAGGTTGTTGTGAGCATCGACGAAGTCAGGTCGTAGCGCGATGGCCCGACGCAAAGCCTCCTCCGCCTGGGGGACTTCATCCCGGTCCAGTCGGATGGCGCCCAGGATATTCCACGCCTCCGCCATATCCGGGGCCAGAGTCAGCGCCCGATCAAGAAGTGCGACAGCCTCTGCCGAGCGGCCCATCTGCTTGCAGGCGACGGCCTGATTATGCAGCAGCAGCGGGTTGTTGGGATGGCGGATAAGCATGGCCGCATAAACCGCAATGGCTTCATCAAGGCGCCCTTGGGCGGTCAGGGCGGAACCGAGAGTGCTGCCGGCGGCGATCATGTCCGGATCGGCGGCCAGGGCTGCGCGGCAGGCTTCCACCGATTGGTCCAGCCGCCCTTCGCGCTGATGAAGCGCTCCCAGATTAGTCAACACGCCAGGATGGCCTGGCATGACAGCCAAAGCATTCTGATAGGCGACTGCGGCTTCCGTGGAATTGCCGGTCTCACCCAAGATATTGCCCAGATTGAACCAAGCTTGGCCAAACTGGGGATGCTGGTCCAGCAGCCGTCGAAGAGTGTCCACCGCCTCTTCGTCCTTGCCTTGGCGCCGCAAGGCCCAGGCCAGATTAAATTGGCAGTCAGCGTGATTGGGTTGTTGCGCCAGTGTTACTTTGAAGTGTCGCACGGCGTCAGTCCAGGCTTCCTGGGCCAACAGCATGACACCCAATTCGAAGTTCAGTTCTGGATCGGCCGGAGCCGAGCCGAGTGCCCTGCATAAAAAGCTCAGGCCTTCGGCTCGCTGCCCCCCCTGAAACAACAGCTTCCCTAACAACTGATTTGACGGCACGTCCTCTGGGTCTTGTTGCAGATGACGACGCAATGTGACGGCGGCAAGGTCCAGTTGGCCAGCCCTGATATAAGCAATTGCGGTATCCACGCTCACGCTTGCTATCCCCCGATCATCCTGGCGCGCTGTCGACAATCTTCGGCTTGATCGTTGCGGCCCTGACCGGCGAAACATTCGGCCGCGTGCATCCATAAGGATGCGGCAAGGGCCGCCTCGTCCAAAGGCGCCCCATGGCGGCGGGCGACGATACCAAGATGAATGGCGGATAATTCGGTAAAGGCATCATCCTGCTTCTTAACGCGGAGATGATGCAAAAATGCCTCGCAATGCTTGGATAGGCAGTAATCGCGAAGGACTGGATGATCGCCCAGGAAGCCGGTGGGGCTAAACACGCGCTCAATTAACGACAGCCGCCCCTTGATATTATCCATGACATGCAGGCTGGTGTTGGATAATTGGCCGCCATGCCAAGCATAGCGCGCCATCAGATGGGGCACATAATCGATGTTCTGGCTGATCGCAAGGCGCAGCCATATTTCGAATTCAAAGCACGACCGGGTCCAATCCCCGTCATCTTTCAGGCCAACGGCCTGCAGCGCCGAGCGTCGAAAGAAACTGGCATTGTAATACGGCATGTAGGACGCGCACAGAAAACCCACGAGGTCAAAGGCCGCCCCTGGCATGGGGGTAATGGGGTTATGGTCAATATCGACAGCCATGGCATCGCCAATGATTGCGCCGGTTCGGGGATTGGCGGAGAAATGCCGGACCGCTGTCTCGGCCGCGTCAGGCATCATTGCCTCATCGGCGAGGCAACACCCAATGATGTCGCCCTGGCAGCGGTTCATGACCCGCCAGAATCCTTCGGCTGGACCATTGTCGGGCTCTGACACGACCTGGACCCGATCACCCAGGCTCCGCAGATACTCTGTCGTACCATCCGTAGAGACGGCATCCTGAACCACCAATTCCACGTTGGCCCAAGTCTGGGATAAAACGCTCTCGGCGGCCCGCCGCACCCACGGAAGTCCGTTGCGGACGAAGAGAATAATGGAAACCCTCATTGATGCCCCCCTGAAAGCGGCCCCCATCTGTTTGGACAGAATGGTGACTTGGGCAAGCAACCGCCCGATCTATTTCGTGAAGATGATACGCCTCATCAGGCAAGCGTCCAGCCAAAGCTGAATGCGGTGCGTGGGCGTTTCCGCTTGCCTAGCCTTTCCAAATGCCAGAGGCGGAAGAGCCGTTAATACCGACGAGCCATGTGGCGCGGCGGCCCTTGGCCTTGCCGCCTCGCCTTCGAACTGAAAAGATCAGTTTGAAGGCTCATCGGTATAACCCGCCAGCCCCAAGGCTGCCCCCATGGCCGCAACCTTGGGATCATCGCGATACAGGGCCAGATCGGTGGGCGAATCCACCTCCCCCCAGACGCCCGAGAACGGCACGCCGACAACCGGGTGGCCAGCGGCGATCAGGCGCCCCAGCATCCCGGTCATATCCAGCCGGTCCGCGTCTGGTCCCAACTCGGCGAGAAGTGCCTCGATCCACGACCATCCTTCCGGTTCGATCCGCAGCAGGCCCATATACTGGCCCTCCACCTCGGTTCTGGCGGTGGGCTTGCGGCCGATATCCGTCACCCGTCCCGCCTCGCCCAGGCGGAAGGTTTCGGCATCGCTGAGAGGATCGCCGAACCGCGCTGTCCACAGATCCCACCATCCCAGATCATAGCTGATGGCCAATGGCGCGTGGACCTCGCACAGGCTGCGGACCAGTTCGGCGGGATAGAAGATGTCGGAATAGGAGATGATGCACGGCCCCTGACGTAGCCAGGGCGCCGCGGCGGCCAGGGACATCACCATATTGGTTTCCGACCAGCGCGGATTTTCGAACAGATGGTCGGCATAGCCCTCCATCATCTCGCCGCGATAGCCGCGCACGATGGCGGTCCTGGCAACTCCCCCGGCCCGCAGGCCCGCCACCTGCCAGCCGATCAGCGGATGGCCGAGCAGGTTGACCAGCCCTTTCGGGCGGCCATCGGTGAGGTCGCCCAGACGGCTGCCACGACCGGCGGCCAGGATAATCGCATTCATGGAGGTCATGGCTGTATCCGGAACAGGCCGTCGGCGAAGAAACGGCGCAGGAGATTGAGATCGGACTGGCGATAGGGGGCCTCGCGTTCGGGATGCCACATCACCCCGGCTATCGGCTCGTCCGCGTGATAAAAGGCCTCGACCACCCCATCGGCTGCGGTGGCGGCGGCAATCAGGCTGGACGGCAAGGTCATGGCGCCGAAGGCATGGTAACTGTTGACCTCGAAGCCCTCGGCCCGATCCGGCAGAGTCAGGGGATGGCGGACGGCCACATGGCCGTGGACCGGTCCCTGCACCGCGCCAAAGGTCGACAGCAGGAACTGCATCCCTCGGCAGACCCCCAGCACCGGACGGTGATTGCGGCGGCCCCAGGCCAGCAGCGCCGCCTCGGCTGAATCGCGTTCCGGAACATCGCCGCCCAGGGCCGCGATGTCGTTACCGCCGGTCAGCACGACGCCTACGGCCCCCGTGGCCTCGGCCAAGGCCTCGACCCCAGCGGCGTGGTTTGGCACCGGCACCAGGAGAAAGCCTGCGGCTTCCAGCAGACTGGCCCAGCGTTGATCCAGGGCGTCGCGCCGTTCGCCGATGGCGGCCTCGACCGCGACCCGTTGGCTGACCAGAAGGACCGGCGGGCTCATCGGATCACCGTGACTTGGCGGTTGCCACAGTCGATGGACAGAATCTCTGCCTCGGACCATGCCTTGAACAGGCGCTCGCCGGCACCGATAACCGCCGGTAATCCCAATTCGCCGGCGCGAATGGCCATATGCGAGTTCACCCCGCCATAGGCGGTGACGAGCCCGGCGATGGGAAACGAGAACAGCCAGTCGAAGCCCGGATCGGCATTGGGAATGGCGACGATCGCCCCTTGGAGCAGGTCACGCCGACTGACCGGAACCACTGGCCCCAAGGCACGGTTCAAGGTGATGAAATTGGGCTCGCAGGCCGGAAGTTCGAACGACCAGACATCCTCGGCCCCCCGGATCAGCGGCGGCAGCATGATCTGACGGGTGATCTCGTAGCGTGCCCGCCCTTGGGCGATGCTGGCGGCGATCATGGCCCACGGGTCGGCACTGGAGGCGTAGAGTTCGCGGATGATGGAGATATCGGCATAGGAGAGATCATCCGCCGAGAATCCTAGCTGCTCGCCCCAATGCCGGAACAGCGAGATAGCATCCGACAGATTGCGGGTGAAGACGAATTTGGCGTATTCCCGCCCCTCGATTCCGGCCTTGATGAAGTCGAAGAAAGCGACGACATCGCTTTCCAGGCCATGTTGGCGCAGCAGATTGCCGATCTCGCGCATCTGGTCCAGCGACAGAACAAAGGGCTGATGCGCTTCGCGCGGTGGAACCTGGGCGGTCCAATCGAAATACAGGTCGGGAGCCTCGTCGTAACGGGGCGACAGGATATCATAGGTTCCGGGACGAAGATGGCCATAACGGCCAAGAAATGTGGCGCGGTCGAAGCTGGCGCGGTCGCGCCCCATCTGGGAACTGACTGTATTGAGGTCGGTCATGAAGCGATGGTAGTCGGTGGAGCAAAGCACCCCGATTTCGACCAGGGAATGAAGCAGTTGAACGGCGATGAATCCGGCCCGCGCCAGACCGGCGAAGGGCAGCGATCCGTAACGCTTGCAATCTTCCATCAGCCAGTAAATCCGCCCGACCGTATCGGTCTCGGCCGCCATCAATTGCTTCCGCCGTCTTTCGAGAATCGCAAGTTTTTCAAGATCGCCGTGCCACAGCCCGCGCTTGTGATGGATAATGTTATTGGTCAGGCCGCGCAGGGATTGGACCAACTGCTCCACATCCGCCGCCCGGAATCCGTGTTGCCGCAACACCTCGGCCCTCACCGGCAGGCTTGGTGTATAGCAGCTGAAGATGATCTCGAACTCAACCTTGTCGTGTAGCTGTGGCGCGGCCACCAGCCGGTCGATGTAATAATTGACCAGACGATCAGCGAGATCGTCGTCGATATCCGCCGGAATGAACGAATTGAAGGATACTCGGACGTCGATATAAGGCAAGCCATGGAAGTGAACCAGCAACGGGCAGCTTCGCAGGTTCTTGTACCCGTAATTATGCCGTTGATAGGCCCAGATCGCGTCGGTGACCAGATCGCGGTACAGCGACAGCGCCAAGGGACGCGGTCGGATGCCGATGATTTCGGCGGGGTTCCAATCCGGCATGACGCCATAGACGCTGCGTCGACCATGAATGAATGGATCTGGCCTGATCCCCTGGGCCACCCGTTCGGCGACGGAGCGTAGGACGGCTCCGTGGGCCTCCACCTCCATCAACTTGGCAGGCCCCATGACCAATGGCCGGACTTGGAACAAGTAAAGCCGCTGATCGGCGGCAAAGGCGAATTCCACATCCAGGCATTCATGAGCGAATGTCTGCTCCAACTCACGCATCAGGGCCAGCACCGCAGCCAGACGGGGATCCGCCGGAGGCGCTGCATCCCGCCAATGCACGAAGGTCCGCAGTTCGCCGCCGCCCTGGCCGCCGGTCACTGCGGTGGTATCGGCGCCTTCGGACAGATTGACCACAAAATAGGGCGCGCGGGTGGTCGGGTCGCGGGAAAAGGCGACGCCGGACGCCACCACCGCGTCCAACATGGGCTGAACCAGAATCTGGTCCTGGTCGGTGGCGGCTCCGAAGGAAATCTTGACCGTCTCGACCGCAGCGCGAAACGAAGTGCCCAGTGTCACACCGGCCACCGAGGCAAAACGACCGGCCAGGGACGCTCCCGGCGTGTCCTCCCCCAAGGCACTGCTGCGGAGGATCAACCGCCCCTTGGCCCAATCCAGTCCGGCCAGATGGGCCTCAATCGCAGTGCTGTCCGCCTGCCATTCCGCCACCGAGAAATAGCAGAGCGGCAGCACCCTAGCCGTCGAAACGCGACCGGCCAAGCTGGCCAGGGTCTCGGCCTTGGTGCCGAGCGACAGCACGGGGGCGGTCTTGTCGGTATGGAGATGCTGAGCGCCGAGAAAGCTCCAGATATGGGCCGCGATGTCGTCGGCGGTGCGGGTCTCCGCATGGTCAAGGACCAGATCGGGATTCCGCGGTTCCTCGGCGGGAAGATCAATCCCGACGACATCGGTGACCATTCCCGCCTCGGCTTTGGCGTAGAGTCCCTTGGGGTCGCGCCGCCTCAACTCATCCAGCGGCACCCGCAGATAAATTTCCACATAGCGGGGGATCTCGCGGCGGTTCCGGCCCTGAACCTCGTGAAACAGCGACATGGTGGCGCAAACCACGTGGAAGCCACGCGTGGACAAAACCTGGCACAGGCGGGAATAGGCATGGGCCAGTCCCAACCGGCGATCACGGCCATGGCCGTCCTGCGCCGACATCAGGTCTCGCAGCACATCGCCGTCAAGCAGCACCATGGGCAAGTCATGGGAGGAGAAGTACTTGGCCAGCAAGGCGGCGGTGGTGCTTTTGCCCGCCCCGGAGAGGCCCGTCAGCCACACCACCAATCCTGGTTCGGACAAGGGAATGGCATCAGGATTCTGGTTCGCCAGAATCCGCAGCGCCAGATGTTCAATATCTTCGGCCGAGACCGCGCCATCCGTCACCACATAACCCCCAAGATCATAACAAAAGCCAGCGTGGCGCAAGGCCACGCCGTGGTCAAGCGCCACCCCAGGTGTGGCGTCCGGAAGGATTGACAGCCCCGGCACCGGCGGTGATTATCCGATGGGGCTGGGCGCTGTCAGCCGGGGCCACGCCGCCGCGTAGCTATTGTCCATGGGCTCCAATCAAATGCATTCCGACCCGGATCAACTGTTGCTTGACGCGGAAGCCCTGGTTGGCAACCGACAACGGGAAACACTGCCAGGGGAATACGTGTTGGCTTCGTTTCATACCCTTCTCGACAATCGAGACATCAGTCAGGCTGAATTTGTTCACTTGTCCGCGCAAGCCGCTCTGGTCCAGACGACCCTTGACCAAAGCGAAGATGGCAACAACGCGGTCTTCAGGCCGGGCAATCTGTGGGAAGGGTTGGGTCCCCAGCAAGGGGATAAACTGCGGAGTGGCTATGCCCTCGTTAATTTGGTGCGGATGTTCGCTCCCTTCGCTGGGATGCAGCTGCCGATTGTCGATCGGCTGGATGCCGGGGGCCAGTTTTCCCGCTCAGACATCGGGGCCGTCATGCATATCCTTGCCGCAGGGACCAAGGAGGAGATGTGGCGCCGTATCTGCGCTTCCATCGATCCCGAGACCCGTCTGTCGCCATATGTGCATCTTCAGCGTTTCGCCGTGCTCAACGTTCCCGAGCGATATATTGTTCGTTCACCAAAGATGTTCGGTGAAATCGGTGTCGTGGTGAACGGTGTCATCTCAAATCCCGACACGGTCTTGTGCCAGAGCCGGATCAACGCCCTTTACGCGGGAGGGGGGCTCTTCCGGATCGAGGAAATAATCGAGAGCCGGGGGATCTGCCGAATCCTGGAAATCGGCGCAGGCTGCGGCCAGTTGGCACGCGCCCTGATGGATATATTCCCTGGTGAGATCGAATACGTGGTTTGCGACCTGCCCTCATCCCTCCTCTATTCCGTCATCTATGCGGGTCATTTTGCCGATGCCAGCACGGTCGTTACCCGTGAAACCCTAGATATTGAGCCTATTTACGGTCGTCCTGGCTGCACGTTCGCGCCGAATTATCTGATCGACCGGGTTGTGAACGAGCGATTTCCCATAGATGTCGCTATAAACACCATGTCCATGCCAGAGATGTCAGAGGATCAAGTTAATCTGTATTGCTCCATCATTGCCAGCAATACTGTGGATGACGGGTTTTTCTATGAGGCAAATAATGTTGTGCACCAAAATCATGTTAATTGTAAGGAAATATTTTCAAAGTATTTCGCGCATCGTCATTCGGTGAAGGAGGGGGCACTGTCCTTGGGCGGCGAGACCCATGATATATGGTCGAATGCACCTTATGACGTGCCGCGGCCCATCATTGCCAAACTCGACAAGGATATTCTTGGCGACAGCGCCGACACGATCATGTTTGAATCCCTGGGGCGGGCCGCGTGGGGGAATCGGACCGTGCCAAACTTTGATCGCTACCAAATGATGATCCGTGCGGCTCAAATAATGCAAGGTTCCGGGGTGCCAACCGACATCATCAGCCGGTATCTGGGTCCCGTTAGCCAATGAGCGGTAGTTCTAACAGCTTTCTAAGAGCCCCTTAGTCCAAGCGATATCTACGAAGATAGGTCATTGGGAGAGACGATGATCAGCCTGCATACATTACTCGACAACCGGGATCTGTCGGCGGATGAACTGGCCCTTGCACAGCAGCGCATCGCCGAGGCCCAGAGAGTTTTCGATCAAAGCCATGCTGCCATTGCCCCCAGCGGCCCCCAATCCGTATTCGCGGCGGCAAATGTCTGGAAGGGGCTGGCGCTCGACCGGCAAACCCGCTTTCCCACCGATGCTGCATCCATCAATCTCCTGCGCATGAAAGCGCCCTTTGCCGGATATCACCTGTCTATTCTGGATCGGGTCGACGGGCTGCGGCATTTCCCCCCTCTGGATGACGAGGTGCCGCGCCACATCACTGCCACCGATAATGCCCGCGAGATGTGGGACAGGCTTTGCCGTGCCGTGGACCCGGCAGCTCGGCTGATGCCCTACGTCGCCGCGCAGCACCTGACAACATTTAACCTACCCTCCCATCTGATCGTCCGCACGCCGGGGCTTTTCGGCGAGATCGGCACTCTGGTCGACGGCGTACTGTGCAATGCCGATACCATTTTATGCCAGACGCGGATCAACGCCCTTTACGCCGCCGGGGCATTGGAGCGAATGGCCGAGATCATCGCCAAACGAGGAACGTGCCGCGTTCTTGAGATCGGGCCGGGCTACGGCGCCCTGGCCCGCACCTTAATGGAGATATTTCCTGGGCAGCTGGAATACATCCTCTGCGATCTACCCTCGGGCCTGTTCTATTCGAGCGTCTATGTGGGCCATTACCACCCCGAGGCCCGCATGGTGAGTCTGGACATCCCCTATGCGGGACCTGCGCCGGGCTGCACCTTGGTGCCGAACCATCTGGTGTCATCGGTGGTCACCGCCGACTTCCCTGTGGACGTGGCCATCAATACCATGTCGATGCCCGAAATGTCCGTGCCGCAGGTGGACTTCTATGCAGGCCTGATCGCCAGCAACCTTTCACCCAGCGGATTTTTCTATGAGGCGAATACGGTGATGCTGGCCGAACACGTCGATTGTAAGGCCATATTCGCTCGGATATTTCCCTGCCGTCTGACCGTTACCCATGGACATATCGGCCTGGGTGGTGAAACCCATGAGATTTGGAGCAATCAGCCATTCGACGCCTCCCGCCCGCCTGAGACAGCTCCCGCCTGCGGCCCGTTGGCAGATATGGGCGCGGTGCTTGTGTTCGACGCTCTTGGCCGCGCCCTGCAGGCCCATGCCGGGGCCTTGGACGGCAATCTTCGGTGGTCCTTGATGATGGAGGCCGGGCGTTGGCTGCTGACCGCAGGCCTGCCATCCCATGTGATCGCGCAATTGCTGAGCGGACTGGGGATGACCCCGAAGGGTAGGAGTTGATCCACGCCTGCCTTTCGATGCCGATCAATAGAAGCTGTCCTATCTAAATACTGCTTATCTAGCTCCGCAGCCCGAGCCCCAAGTCTCCTCAGACCTTTTTAAACGATCTGAGTTAGTCTCCGATAGGTTCACTAACTTGCATGCCGGAATCCACCCTTGGGACATTTTCAAAAAATCGGCCGGGAATTCGCACGACGCGGATGGCTTGCAGAGACCATAGATCCCGAGGTTTTCGCTGAGTGCAGAGCCTATGTGGCCGGATTACCTGGAGTCGTTCCCTACGATCTGCTTTGTCCTTCCATCGTGCGCACATCGCCGGCACAGGCTGCGGCCGTCGAAGCGGAGATTGTCGATGGTGAGGATGATGAGGCCACTCCGGTTCCAGTCATCCCGCCCCCCTCTCCGTTGCAGGGGTCGGAAGACCTTGCTGCCGCTTATGGCTTCCACCGTTTTGGACCAATTCTTTCCGCCTTCGCCCATTGGGTCTGGCAACTTTCCTTCGTTCAGGGGCAGCCCATCGTTGGTGTGATGCGCGATGGCGGTGTTCTCGCCTCTGCGCTGCGTGCCGTGCGCCCCGGCAGTCCTGTCGGCGAGGTTTGGCTGGGTCGACGCCTTTGCCTGACAGGCGCGATCCGTTCGGCAGATGATCGCGAGGGGTTGGTTAATTTACTGATCCGCGCTCGAGGACAACCGGCCAGTGTTGCGGAAGCGATTGAGGATTTAGGGTTGGCTGGGGAGGCCTTGCCACGTGAATTAAATCCAACCCTTATATTACAGGCCGGTTCGCTGCAAAAATTTCTCGATTGGGTTGCAGAGGATCGTCCCAGAAGGGCACTGAAAGCCCACTGCCAGTCCATCAGGCTGTCGATCCTCAACCATCTCAAGGAACAACGAGCGCTGGACGGCGGGTCCCTCCTTCTGGTGGATGTCGGATATGCAGGAAGCGTCCAGCGGGCATTAGCCTCAATCCTACATATCGAAGGCATCAACCACCATCTTGCCGGAGCCTATTTGCTAACAACTCCAGGGATGCTGTGGATGTTGCGGAGCGGGGGTGGTGACGCAGCGGGTTTTCTCGCCCATCTCGGAGCTCCATCTTGGCTGGCGAAGCCGTTTGTGCGTAGTCGCGAATTGTTCGAGTCCCTCTGCGCTTCGCCATTCGGACCTCTGATAGGCTTTGAATCTAGCGGTAAGCCGATCCTTGGTCGGGCCATATTGCCAAGTTGGCAAACTAACGAAGTCTGCCGCCTACAACGAGAGGCGTTGGGCTTCTGCGGCGCCGGACTCCCTCCACTATCCCGTTCCGAAGCCCAGCTGGCGGCCATGTCTTTGATCGACTGCCCCAGACCGGAGGAGGCATCCATGATTGGTCGATGGGTCTATGACGACCCCCTGGCAGTGGGAAAGCCACGCGGATTGTTGGAATGTATCGATGGGGCGGCACGCCCTGTATTATGGCCACAGGGCGCGATTGCCGCAGGGCATATGAGTCCCCACATGGTCAGTGATTCATGAAGTTGGGTTTGGAGGAACGTTATGTATGGCTCCTGATCGGCCTTCGCTCGAATTAAGGAAAGGGTGCAGCGCGCCCTGGACGGATGTCTACATGTCATCCGCCGATAATTGGACATCGTGCTGCTGCTTTTACCTGGGCGACCGCCTTAACGCCGTTGCCCCGAACGGCGATCTGCACAGCCTTGGCGATATCCACGAAAGCGCGGGACTGGAAGCGCTGCGCGACTTCCAGTCCGGAGGCCCCCACGTTGACGGCTGCGGGACTTGCCCCTATTCCATCGACGCTCGTCCAGCCCCGCAGCCTTATTTCGACTTCACCACGACTGAAGCCTATTTGTCCGAGCGCCAGCAAGCCAATCTAGATCTCGTGCGCAGCGACTTCCAGCGGGGGGAAACCCGTCCGACATCCAAGCCGCTGCGCGCAGCCTTCTATTTCAGTTGGGGCTGTAATCTCTCCTGCGCATTTTGCTATCAGGTTCGCCGCCGACAATTATCTTGGCCGGTTGAGCGACAACTATGATGGCCGGTATGATTGCCCGCTGGGGCCGGACGTAAGGAGGGGCGGAGCCCCGACTGGAGACCGGCCCCAGCGGGCGGCGGCAT
>NZ_CAINTR010000031.1 GCF_903853455.1 uncultured Magnetospirillum sp. | reverse complement strand
TCGGATGGGACGACGACACGGATGATATTCCGTTCTGATTCCCTTGCACTCGAGCGTTACCGTCGGAAATGACCTCGGAGAGGAATCAGGGAGACGTCATGCAAATTGGCGTTGTTTAATAGAACATGACATGGTGGCGTTCAGCGCCAGCAGATTGGTCTGGGCGGCGATGTCGTTGATCAGGCTGACCACGTCGCCGATCTTGCCGGCGGCGACGGCCAGCGCCTCGACCATGGTGTTGGTGTTGGCGGCCTCGTCCGAGGCGGAGGCCGAAATGCGGGCGGCGCTCGCCACTTGGCGGGCGATCTCGCTGATGGAGGCCGACAATTCCTCGGCGGCCGAGGCCACGGTTTGCACGTTGGCGGTGGCCTGTTCCGAGGCGCTTGCCACCGTGGCCAATTGCGTCTCCGACTCGGCGGCGATCGCCACCTGCCGGGTCACCGCGCCCTGCATGTCGGCGGCGGTGGTGGCCGCCCGCTCCAGCATGCTCGACACCGACTGGTCGAAGCTCTTGGTCAGGCCGTCGATGGTCTGGGTCCGCCGTTCGCGCGCGGCATGCTCGGCCTCCTGTTCGCCGGCCACGGTCCGTGCGCGGACGGCATTCTCCTTGAACACCTCCACCGCCTTGGCCATGTCGCCGATCTCGTCGGCATTGGCCAGCGACGGCACCGCCACCGACAGGTCGCCGCCGGCCAGGGCGCGCATGGCCCCGGTCATGGCCCCGATCGGCCGGGCGATGCCGCGCCCGATGATCAGCGCGGCGGCGATCCCGACCAGCACGGCGACCAGCCCGAAAGCGATCGCCGAGGTGATGGCCCCTTGGATCTGGTCGTCGGCGCGAGTCGCGGCTTCCGCGCTCTTTTCCTCGTAGAACCGGGTGGCCTTGGCATTGGTGTCGGCGTAGCGCGAGGCCGCCGCGTTGACGTCGGAGATCGCCGCCAGATAGTCCGGCGCGGTCGGGGCGATGTTTTCGGCCTTCAGGGCGTTCATCTTGACGGCCTTGGCTTCGAAGTCCATGACCGCGTCGGTATAGGCCTTGACCAGTTGCTTCCCCTCCGGCGACTTCAGTTGCTTCTCCACGTTGGCGATTTGCGCCTTGAACTGGGCGAAGGCGTCATCCCGCTTCGCGATGCTGCCGGCGTCGCCGGTCGCGGCATAGGTCCAGACCATGACGCGCCCCTGCCGGACGCTCAGCAAGGTATCCTTCAACCCGAGGGCGATGGTCGCGGTTTTCTGCTCCGACACGAAGGAGGCCGCCGCATTGCTGCTCTGCCACACCGCCAGCGCTGAACTGACGACGATCAGCGTCACCAGCAGGCCGAAGCCGATGACCAAACGGGTCGTGATCTTGAGCTTGTCCAGCATGTTTCTCTCCCCCGGGGCCGCCGCTCTCCCCTCTGGACGATTAGCCCATTGGGAGTATGTCCATAGTATTGCTGTTATGGTGGCGGTATCGCAATGGTCATGATAGCCAGGGTGACTTTATGACTATTGTGACGGTTCGTTCAACCAACCTATGGTTTTATTGAATAGCCTGTAGCCAGCATGCGCCAGTCCGCTGGCTAGCGGACCCCGATTGCTTTACCGCCAGCCTGGATCAAGGGGGGCACCGGCCATCAGTGGTTGCTTGGCGCGGGTTGTTTGCGGGATGGAGAGGTTCTTCCCGTCACGCGGCGGCCTCAATCGAGGCTCGGCCAGTGTGGATTCCACACCACTTCCCACAGATGGCGATCCGGGTCCTGGAAGTAGCCGGCGTAACCGCCCCAGAAGGTCTCCTGCGCCGGTTTGACGACGACGGCGCCGGCATCGCTGGCCAGAGCCATGACCGCATCGACCTCGGATTTCGAGGCGACGTTATGCCCGAGGGTGAACTCGGTGGCGCTGGGCTTATCCACCGGAAGCCCCGAATCGTGGGACAGGCTGGCGCGCGGCCACAGCGCCAGCTTCAAGCCGGGCTGCAAATCGAAGAACGCCACGGCCCCGTGCTCGAATTCCTGGCCGATGACGCCGTCGGTGGGGAAGCCGAGGCCGTCGCGATAGAACCGGACCGCCACCTCCAGGTCATCGACGCCGATGGTCATGACGGTGACGCGTGGTTTCATGGTGCCGCCTCCTCCAAGCCTGACGCTTGAACATGGGGAGAGCGGTACGGGGGCGGAAGAGACGCCTCAGTGTGCCTCGTCCCAACTGTCGGCGATGCCGGCTTCCACCAGCAGCGGCACCGACAGCACCGCCGCCGCCTCCATCACCCGTTTCACCACCGCCACGGTGGCCTCGGCCTCGGCCTCGGGGGCTTCCAGCACCAGTTCGTCATGGACCTGGAGCAGCAGCCGGGCCGCCAGACCGGCGTCGGTCAGGGCGGCGGGCAGGCGGATCATGGCGCGCTTGATGATGTCGGCGGCGCCGCCCTGGATGGGACCGTTGATGGCGGCGCGTTCGGCGAAGGCGCGCATGGCGCCGTTCTTGTCCTTGATGCCGGGCGTGTAGACCTTGCGGCCGAACAGGGTGGTGACGAAACCGTTGGCGCGCGCTTCTTCCTTGGTCCGCTCCATGTAGTCGCGGATTTCGGGATAGCGGGCGAAATAGGCGGTGATGTAGGCCTTGGCCTCGCCCTGGGGAATGCCCAACTGCGCCGCCAGCCCGAACGGGCTGATGCCGTAGATGATGCCGAAATTGATCGCCTTGGCGCGACGGCGCAAGCTTGGGTCGATGCCGTCCACCGGCACCCCGAACACTTGGCTCGCGGTGATGGCGTGGATGTCGGCGCCGCTGGCGAAGGCGGTGCGCAGCCCCTCGATCTCGGCCACATGGGCGACCAGACGCAGCTCGATCTGGGAATAGTCGGCCGAGATCAGCTTGCACCCCTTGTCGGCGACGAAGGCGTGGCGGATCTTGCGGCCTTCCTCGGTGCGGATGGGGATGTTCTGGAGGTTGGGGTCGGACGACGACAGCCGGCCGGTGGTGGTCACCGCCAGCGAATAGCTGGTGTGGACGCGCCCTGTCGCGGGGTTGATCTGGGCCACCAGGGCGTCGGTATAGGTGCTTTTCAGCTTGGCGATCTGGCGCCAGTCCAACAGCTTGGCGGGCAGGGGATGCAGAGGGGCCAGATCCTCCAGCGCGTCGGCGCCGGTGGCCCATTGGCCGGTCTTGGTCTTCTTGCCGCCGGGCAGGCCCAGGGTCTCGAACAGCACCTTGCCCAATTGCTGGGGCGAGCCCAGGTTGAACGCCTCGCCGTTGTTCAAGGCGATGACCTCGGCCTCCAATTCGACCATGCGGCGGCCGAAATCCTCGGACAGCGCCATCAGGGCGGCGCGGTCCACCTTGATGCCGGCCCGTTCCATGGCGACGATGACGGGAACCAGCGGCCGCTCCAGGGTCTCGTAGACGGTGACCATATGCTCGGCCAGCAGCCGCGGCTTCAACAGCCGGTGCAGCCGCAGCGTCATGTCGGCGTCTTCGGCGGCGTAGGCGCAGGCCTTGTCCAGCGGCACCCGGTCGAAGGTGATCTGGGCCTTGCCGGTGCCGCAGACCTCGGCAAAGCTGATATTGGCATGGCCGAAATGCAGTTGGCACAGCTCGTCCAGGTTATGGCGGATGGCGCCACCGTCCAGCACGTAGGACAGCAGCATGGTGTCGTCCAGCGCCACCACGCTCAGCCCCAGCCCGGCCAGCACCTGCATGTCGTATTTGAGGTTGTGGCCGACCTTGAGTACCGAAGGGTCGGCCAGCAGCGGGCGCAAGCGATCAAGGGCGGTCTGAAGCGGGATCAGCTTGGGGGCGTCGGACGCGGGGCCGCTGCCGCCGAGGTCGAGCATGCCCTGGGCCTGGGGCGGGTTGTGCAACAGCGGGACATAGCAGGCCTTGCCCGGCTCCACCGCCAGCGACACGCCCACCAACTGCGCGCGCAGTGGATCGAGTCCGGTCGTTTCGGTGTCGAAGGCGACGGTGCCGGCCCTGGTCGCGGCGGCGATCCAGCGGTCCAGCGCATCGGTCGTCACCACCAGCTCGTAATCGGTCGTCGGCGCCGGCGCGGCGACTGGAGCTCCGACAACCGCCGGAGCAGCGGACATTGGGGCCTTGCCCATCAGGCGCGACAGTAGCGACCGGAAGCCCTGAGCCACGCAGAACGCGGCCAGGGTCTCGGGATTGGTCGGCTTGACCGCCAGCTCGGCCATGGGGACCGGCAGCGGCACATCGTCGCGCAGGAGGACCAGCCGGCGCGAGATCAGGGCTAGCTCGGCGTTGTTCAGCAGGCTTTCCCGGCGCTTGGGCTGCTTGATCTCGCCGGCGCGGGCCAGCAGGGTGTCGAGATCGCCGTATTCCTCGATCAACTGCGCCGCCGTCTTGACGCCGATGCCGGGCACGCCGGGCACGTTGTCGGAGGCGTCGCCGCACAGGGCCTGGACGTCCACCACCTTGTTGGGCGGCACCCCGAACTTCTCGCGCACCTCGGCCTCGCCGATGACGCGGTTCTTCATGGGGTCGAACATCTCGACCCCGTTGCCCACCAACTGCATCAGGTCCTTGTCGGACGACACGATGGTGACCTTGGCCCCGGCCGCCACCGCCGCGCGGGCATAGGTGGCGATCAGGTCGTCGGCCTCGAAGCCTTCCAACTCGATGCAGCAGACATTGAAGGCCCGCGTCGCCTCGCGCACCAGCGGGAACTGGGGCACCAGCTCTTCCGGCGCCGGCGGCCGGTGGGCCTTGTATTCGGGGTAGATCTCGCTGCGGAAGGTGTGGCGCGAGGTATCGAACACCACCGCCACATGGTCGGCATCGGTCTCGGACAGCAGCTTCATCAGCATGGTGGTGAAGCCGTAGACGGCGTTCACCGGGGTGCCGTCCGGCCGCGTCATGGGCGGCAGGCCGTGGAAGGCGCGGAAGATGAAGCCCGAGCCGTCGACGAGATAGACGTGGCGGGGTGCGGTCATGCGTGAGCCCTTTCGATTGCGGCGGCGCCGGCTGTCGGGCCTGCTTTCAAGTCGTCACCCCCGCGAAAGCGGGGGTCCATGTTGCGGCGTCAGTGGCGCTTGCCGGTCATCCCGAGATCGTGGACGCATGGATTCCCGCTTTCGCGGGAATGACGAATCAGAAAACATTCACTCAGTGGTGGCCGATCTTGGCGCCCGCGGCCAGCACATAGGTGCGCGAGCAGTAGGGGCAGACGATGGTGCCGTCGGCGGTGAGGTCCAGGTAGACGCGGGGATGGCCCAGGCCCTCGGCGCTGTTACCGTCACAGGCGACCTTGGCGGTGGTGACGGTGATGGTTTCGAAAGGGGAGGAGGAAGTGGCGGCTGCGGCAGTCATGCGATGGTGCTCCGTTGACCGGTGGGATGGGCGGATGATACCCATCCGGTTTTGACGTAAAAAGCGTTATTTTTCAGAGCGTTACAAAAAGTCAATAGTCGTTTTCTGTATTTTGTGTTACAGGTGGTGTAATGCGTAGAGTGATAGAGTTTGAGCCAAAAAATAACCATCAATCCGCATATCACACCGGCTCAGACACTACCTACTGCTCTGGCTTTGTCAATCCCATCACCCCGTTCGTTGACCCAGATGGAAGATTGACCACCCACCCCAAAGGGCTATGCTGCAACCCTAAATTTATCGGGGGTGCATCACATGTTCGTCAAAATCGCAACCTATGCTGTTAACGACTGCACCTTCATAGTTATTGATCGTGAGTTGGTCACTGAACTTGGCTGGAATGAATTTGATAAGGTCACGGTTACCG
>NZ_CAINTR010000030.1 GCF_903853455.1 uncultured Magnetospirillum sp. | reverse complement strand
TCGGATGGGACGACGACACGGATGATATTCCGTTCTGATTCCCTTGCACTCGAGCGTTACCGTCGGAAATGACCTCGGAGAGGAATCAGGGAGACGTCATGCAAATTGGCGTTGTTTAATAGAACATGACATGGTGGCGTTGAGCGCCAGCAGATTGGTCTGCGACGCGATGTCGTTGATCAGCTTGACCACTTCACCGATGCGATCGGCGGCGGCGGCAAGCCCCTGAACCATGGTGTTGGTGCGGGCCGTCTCATCCGAGGCCTCGGCCGAGATGCGGGCCGATTCCGACACCTGCCGCGATATTTCCGAGATGGACGACGACAGCTCCTCGGCCGCCGAAGCCACCGTCTGCACGTTCGAAGTCGCCTGTTCCGCCGCCGCCGCCACGGTGACTGCCTGGGATGTGCCCTGTTCCGCCGCCGAGGACATGGACTGGGCCGTGGCCTGCAACTCGGTGGAGGATTCCGAGACCATCTTGACCACATCCATGACCCGGGCCTCGAAGGTGTCGGCCATGGCGTTCAACGCCCGCTTCTGCTCCGCCGCCGCATTTTGCTTTAGACGCTCCTGCTCCGCCCGCATCCGCTCGACTTCCTGGGCGTTGGTCTTGAAGATTTCCACCGTGCGGGCCATCTCGCCCAGTTCGTCGCGGCGACCGATGCCGGGAACATCGGCCTTGAGATCGTTGCGGGCAAACGCCTCCATGATCACCTTCAGCCGGCCGATCGGCTGCGACAGCCCTTTGGTTCCGATCCATATGGCGGCGGCGAGAGTCACGAGCAGGCCGGTTCCCACCGCGGTCAACATGGTGACGATGGAAGCGTCGGTATGCTCCCCCAATTCGGCGGAGTTTTTGGCGGCATAGGCCTGAATGCCGTCGGTCAATTTGGTTTGATCGGCGAGTGCAGCAATGGCCAATGGATCGCATTCGGCCTTGAGGCGCGCCGCCGCCTTCAAGGCGTCGTCCGCCGATGTCGTCGAGGCCGCGAATTTGATGGCGGGTTCGCAGGCGGCGAAGGTCATCTTGAACTTGGCGACGACAAGTTCGATCTCCGCCGTTTTCTCCGGCACGTTTTCCAGCACCGTCGCCATGGTCGTCTCGTATTTTTTCTGGTTCTCGGCCACCTGCGCCAGGAGTCGGGCATTGCCGGCATCGGTGGTTTCCGCCGCCAATTGGTAGGCCGATGAAATGTAGCCCTCCACATGGCGGCCGGCGCGGGCGGATCTAAAGACGGAGACATCCACCCGGGCAATCAAGTCGGAATAGGCAGCGTCGATACCCTTCATGCGCAGGGCGGCGAAGCTGATCGCTCCGATCGAGACGATGGCGAACAGCACCACGATCAATCCGATCTTGGTGGAAATCCTGAGATTGTCGATGTTGAGCATATCTGCCTCTTGCGGAAACGAGCATAGAACCTGCCCCTGAATCCGACGCGCCATGGAAAACGGCGCGACGTCAGGGGCCTCATTCCCGCACCAATACCATACACATATGACTATGGTCTGACATGTGGATGAACGAGTTGCTTATAGTCATTGAAAATTAAACCTTTCCCGTCGGCACCGGTGCCGTCAATTTGAACGACCGTCATACGGAAAGGACGAGACCCAGTTCCCAGGCGGCATGGGCGAGATGGGGCAGCAGCTTGGCCGTCATATCCGCGGCGGAGAGGCGCGAGGCCTGGCTCCCCACGTTCATGGCGGCCACCACCCGACCGTTGCGGTTGCGGACCGGCACCGCGATGGAAATCAGGCCCATTTCCAACTCCTGATCGACGATGGCATGGCCCTGGTCACGAGCGGCGGTGACGGCATGCCGGACCTCGTCTTGACTGGTCTTGGTCAGCGCGCTGTGGCGGACCGGCGTGACCCGGCTGAAATAGCCGTCGAGTTGGTCCTGATCCAGCCCGGCCAGCAGCACCCGGCCCAGCGAGGTGCAATAGGCCGGCAGATGGGAGCCCACTCCCAGATCCACCGACATGATGCGCCGCGCCGCCTTGGATCGGGCGATATAGACCACCTCGTCGCCGTCCAGCACCGCCAGCGAGCATGCCTCATTGATCAGGCCGCTGACCCGATCCAGCAGCGGCTGCGCCAGCACCGCCAACGGCGCCGAGGTGACATAGGCGTAGCCCAGCGACAGGACGGCGGGCGCCAGCCGAAACAGCCGGCCATCCTCGCCGCCCACATAGCCGAGCTGGGCCAGGGTATAGAGGCAGCGGCGCACCGCCGCCCGAGGAATGCCGGTGGACTTGCTGAGCTGGGCGATGGACTGGCCGCCATCGACGCCGGAGAAGGCCCGGATCACCGCCAGACCGCGCGCCAGGGAGGCCATGAAATCGGGATCGCCGGAAAACGCGCCGATCTCCTCGGCGCGGGACGGCGCAGTGGCTTCGGGTGCGGTGGCCTTGGTCATGCGTGTCTCCCAAGCGGACGGACCGGACTTCATATGTGCGATTATCGCCCACTCCGTCAACAATCGAATAATTCCAATTGACGGCGGCAAGGCACGAGCCTAGGATTGTGTTCGATAGTCGCTCATTAGTCCGATAATCGCACATCATGATTGACATCACCATTCCTCAAATACCCCCCCAACAGACGCTGGCGCTGTACCCACCCCATGGCGAGACGCTGTGGGGTCTGCTCCATAGCCGGACGGCGGTTGGACCGGAGCGGCCGTTCCTGATGTTCGGTGAAACCTGCCGCAGTTGGGGCGCGTTCCGCGATCTGGCCCTGGGAATGGCGACGATCCTGGCGGAGCGAGGCATCGGCCCCGCTGACCGGGTGGCGGTGATGGCCGCCAACAGCGACCTGTTCGTGGCGGTGTTCTTCGCCCTGGGGCGGCTGGGAGCGATCCTGGTGCCGGTCAATCCCGAATTCTCCGCCGCCGAAGCCGGCGCCATTCTGGACCATGCCGAGGTGGCGGCGGTGCTGTGCACCCTGGAGACCGAAGCCGTCGCCCGTCTCGCCGCCGGCGAGCATCCCTGGATCGCTCGCCTGGAGGAACTGAGCGAACCGTCCTCCTTCCCCTCGCCCGCCGCCATCGGCCAGCCCGACGACACCTGCCTGATCATGTACACCTCGGGCACCACCGGCTTCCCCAAGGGGGTGATGCACCGCCAAGCCAGCTTCGTCATGGCCGGCGAAGGCTTCGTCGAGCGCATGCGGTTACAGGCGGACGACCGGCTGCTCTGCGTGCTGCCGCTGTTCCATATCAACGCTCTGTTCTATTCGTTGGGTGGAGCCGTAGCCGCCGGCGCCTCGCTGGTGCTGGCGGCCCGCTTCAGCGCCTCGGGCTTCTGGCCCTTGGCGGCACGGTGGCGAGCCACCCAGGTCAACATCATCGCCGCCATCGGCACCATCCTGGCCCGGCGGCCGCGGCGCGAATTCGTCCCCGGCCATGGGCTGGTCAAGGTCTACGGCGCCCCCGTCACCCCGGAGATCGCCGCGATCTTCACGACGGATTTCGCCATCCCCCATATCATCGAAGGCTATGGCATGACCGAGATCCCCGGCGTCTGCAACCAGCCGTTCGACGGTCCCCACCAGCCCGGCAGCATGGGCCGCGCCGCCCGCCATCCCGACCCGTCGCGGCGTTTCGCCGAACTGCGGGTGGTGGACGAAGACGGCCGCGACCTCCCCGACGGCGCCACCGGCGAATTGCTGGCTCGCACCCCCATCGTGATGCAGGGCTATTACCGCGACCCCGAGCAGACGGCGGCGGCATTTCGCGACGGCTGGTTCGCCACCGGCGATCTGGTCCGGCGCGACGGCGACGGCTTTTATTTTTTCGTCGCCCGCAAGAAAGACATCATCCGCCGGCGGGGCGAGAACATCTCCGGGGCCGAACTCGACCGGGTGATCGGAAGCCATCCGGGTGTGGCCGAGGCCGCCGCCATCGCGGTGCCGTCGGACCTGGGCGAGGACGAGATCCTGGTCGCGGTGGTCGCCCGACCCGGCGTCCCCCTCCACCCCCGGGATATCCGGGACTGGTGCGCCGCCCATCTGTCACCGCCGAAGCGGCCGCGCTTCCTGGTCTTGGTCGCGGAGTTGCCCCACACCCCCACCCATCGGGTGGCCAAGTTCCGCCTCAAGCAGGAGCCGGGCCTCCTGGGCGAGGCGATTGACCTCGACACTTTACCGGCGGAGGATAAACCTGCCCCGGGACTTCTGGGAGGAAGATCGATGACGGACCCCACGCCCTATCGGCGGCTGGTGCCGGGAACCCAGCCGGACTATCTCCATCGTCCCTATGCCTCCACCGTCAAGCGGGCGCCGTCGCGGGCGCTGGTGCTGGCGCCCCACACCCTGTCCGAGCTGAGCGGGCCGGTCTTCGGTCCCGACGAGGTCGGAAGCGGCGAATCCGACCTGACCGCCGGCCATGCCGGTGCGCCGCTGGGCGAGCGCCTGATCATCGCCGGCCGGGTGGTGGACGAGACCGGGCGCCCGGTGCGCAATACCCTGATCGAGGTCTGGCAGGCCAACGCCGCCGGCCGCTATCGCCACAAGAACGATGGCCACGACGCCCCGCTCGATCCCAACTTCACCGGCTGCGGCCGCATGCTGACCGACGACGAGGGCGGCTACCGCTTCCAGACCATCCGGCCCGGCGCCTATCCCTGGCGCAACCACCCCAATGCCTGGCGGCCGGCCCATATCCATTTCTCGCTGTTCGGACCGTCCTTCCTGACCCGGCTGGTGACCCAGATGTACTTCCCCGGCGATCCGCTGCTGCCGCTGGACCCCATCTTCAACTGCACCGCCGATCCGGCGGCGCGCGACCGGCTGATCTCCGTCTTCGACATCGGCCTGACCCAGCCGGACCATGCGCTGGGATTCCGCTTCGACATCGTGCTGCGTGGCCGCGAGGCCACTCCCATGGAGGACCGGCCATGAGCCTCGTCGCCACCGCCTCGCAGACCGTCGGCCCCTATTTCCATATCGGACTGTCCTGGGCCGACAATGCCGCCATCGCCGGGCCGGAGGTTGCCGGCCAGCGGGTCACCATCGCCGGCCGGATCCTCGACGGCGACGGCCAGCCCATCAACGACGCCCTGATCGAGGTCTGGCAGGCCGATTCGCAAGGCCACTATCCCGAAGCCGGTGACGGCTTTCGCGGCTTCGGCCGCATTCCCTCGGGCGATGACGGCGGGTTTCGCTTTTCCACCATCAAACCAGGACGGGTCGCCGGTCCCGGCGGTACGCTGCAAGCGCCGCATCTGCTGCTGTCCATCGGCATGCGCGGCCTGCTGAAACGGGTGACGACCCGGATGTATTTCCCCGACGAGCCCGCCAACGCCGAGGATCCGATCCTGGCGCGGGTCGAGCCGGCCCGGCGGAGAACCTTGATCGCCCGAGCCTCGCCATCCGAACCCGCTCTGCTGATCTGGAATGTCATCATGCAGGGCGAGACCGAGACGGTGTTCTTCGACCTGTAAAGCAAAAGGCGCACCCCATGTCCGATCTGCTGGATCCGCTGTTTGCCTCCGCCGAGATGGCCGAACTGTTCTCCGACCGGGGCCGATTGCAGGGCATGCTCGACTTCGAGGTGGCGCTGGCGCGGGCCGAGGCCAAGGCGGGAATCATTCCCGAATCCGCCGTCGTCTCCATCTCGGTGGCGGGCCGGGCCGACCTGATCGACGCGGTGGATCTGGCACAGGCGGCGGCGCGGGCCGGCAACCTCGCCATCCCCCTGGTGCGTCAGTTGACCGATCTGGCCGGTACCGAAGCCGGGCGTTACGTCCACTGGGGCGCCACCAGCCAGGACGCCATCGACACCGGCCTGATCTTGCAACTGCGAGCGGCGCTGACGCTGTTCGAACGCGATCTCGACCGCCTGGACGATATTCTGGCCGAGTTGGCCGACCAGCACCGCGCCACCCTGATGGCGGGCCGCACCCTGATGCAACAGGCCCAGCCGGTGACGCTGGGCCTCAAGGCGGCCGGCTGGCTCGACGCGGCCCTGCGCCATGGCACCCGCATGCGGGAGCTGCGGCCGCGCCTGCTGGTGGTGCAGTTGGGCGGTGCCGCCGGCACCCTGGCGGCCCTGGGCGGCGACGGGATGAAGGTGGCGAATCTGATGGCCGAGGAGTTGGGCCTCGGCTGTCCCGACCTGCCCTGGCATGGTCACCGCGACCGTCTGGCCGAACTGGCGACAATGCTCGGCCTGCTGACCGGCACCCTGGGCAAGATCGCCCGCGACGTCTCGCTGCTGATGCAAACCGAGGTGGCCGAGGCGTTCGAGCCGGCCGCCCATGGTCGAGGCGGCTCCTCCACCATGCCCCACAAGCACAATCCGGTCGGCTGCGCCGTCACCCTGGCGGCGGCGACCCGCGTTCCCGGTCTGGTGGCGACCATGCTGTCGGCCATGGTGCAGGAGCACGAGCGCGGCCTGGGCGGCTGGCACGCCGAGTGGGAGACCCTGCCCGAGATCTGCCGCGTCGCCTCGGGGGCGCTGAACCAGATGATTGCCGTCCTGAGCGGTCTTCGGGTGGACGCCATCCGCATGCACGACAATCTGGACGCCACCGGCGGCGGCGTCTTCGCCGCCGCCATCGCCATGGCGCTGGCTCCCACCCTGGGCGCCCGCCCCGCCCACGATCTGGTGGAACAGGCCTGCGAGCAGGCGGCGCGCCAGGGCCGTTCCCTGCGCCGGGTTCTCGAAGCCACCCCCGACATCACCGCCCAGCTGAGCGCCGCCGATTTCGACCGCCTGTTCGATCCCGCCGGCGCCTGCGGCATGGCCGAGGCGATGATCGAGCGCGTTCTCGCCAGCTACCGCGCCCGGCGAGGCTGACCATGCCCGAGATCGACATTCATGGGGAACGTTTCCACTACCGCTTCGATGGCCCCGCCGACGCGCCGGTGCTGGTGCTGACCCATTCGCTGGGCACCGACCTGGAGCTGTGGCAGCCGCAGGTGGAGGCCTTCAGCCGGCGCTTCCGGGTGCTGCGCCACGACTGTCGCGGCCATGGCGGTTCGGTGGTGTCGCCCACCGGCTACGGCATCGACCGCCTGGGCCGCGACGTTCTGGGCCTGCTGGACGGCCTCGGCATCGCGCGGGCGCATCATTGCGGCCTGTCCATGGGCGGCATGGTCGGACTCTGGCTGGGCATCAACGCGCCCGAGCGGCTGGAGCGGCTGGTGCTGAGCAACACCGCCGCCAAGATCGGCAGCGCCGAGTTGTGGAACAACCGCATCGCCCAGGTGGAGCAAGACGGCATGGCGGCCGTCACCCTGCCGGTGCTGGAACGCTGGTTCACCGCCGATTTCCGGGCCGCCGCCCCCGACCGGGTCGAGCGGGTGGCGGCCCTGCTGCGGGCCTGCCCCGCCGCCGGCTATGCCGCCAGTTGCGCCGCCATCCGCGACATGGATTTCCGCGACCACGTCGGGCGGATCCGGGTTCCCACCCTGGTCATCGCCGGCACCGACGACACCGCCACCCCGCCGGAGGATGGCCGCTTCCTGGCCGGGCGCATCGAAGGTGCGCGGTATGTGGAGCTGCCGGCCCCTCATCTGTCCAACATCGAGACGCCGGAGCGCTTCGCCGAGGCGGTTCTGGCCTTTCTCTAGGAGCTTCGAGCATGGATGAACGGGACCGCTACGACCAAGGCCAGGAAGTCCGCCGCGCCGTTCTGGGCGACGCCCATGTGGACCGGTCGCTGGGCCGGCTGACGCCGTTCAACCAGGAGTTCCAGGAGCTGATCACCCGCCACGCCTGGGGGGAGATCTGGACCCGGCCCGGCCTGTCCCGCCACAGCCGCAGCCTGATCACGATGGCCATGCTGCTGGCGCTGAACCGCATGGACGAGTTGCGTCTGCATCTGCGGGCCTCGGCCAATAACGGCGTCACCCGCGACGAGATCAAGGAAGTGCTGCTGCAGGCCGCCGTCTATTGCGGGGTGCCGGCGGCCAATCAGGCGTTCCATCTGGCCGAGGAGGTGTTCGAGGCCATGGATCGGAACACCCAGCTTTAAGGATCGAAGTCCCATGCACACCAAGGTCGCCATCGTCGGAGCCGGTCCCGCCGGCCTGTTGCTGTCCCATCTGCTGCACCTGGACGGCATCGAATCGGTGGTGCTGGAAAGCCGCAGCCGACAGGAGATTGAATCGGTCATCCGCGCCGGCGTCCTTGAACAGGGAAGCGCCGATCTGCTGACCGAGGTGGGCCTGGGCGAGCGGATGAAGCGCGAAGGCGCGGTGCATCACGGCATCGAACTGCGCTTCGAGGGCCAGGGCCACCGCATCAATCTCAGCGGTCTGACCGGCGGGCGGGCGATCACCGTCTATCCCCAGCACGAGGTGATCAAGGATCTGGTGGCGGCGCGGCTGGCGGCCGGCGGCGACATCCGCTTCGACGTCTCCCAGGTCAGCCTGCACGGCATCGACGGCCGGGAGCCTTCGGTGCGCTTTCGTCACGACGGCCAGGACCGCGAGATCACCTGCGATTTCATCGCCGGCTGCGACGGCTTCCACGGAGTGTCGCGCGCCTGCCTTCCCGCCAGCACCCGCGCGGACTTCAGCCGCAAATATCCGTTCGGCTGGTTCGGCATCCTGGTGGAGGCGCCGCCCTCCTCCGACGAGTTGATCTACGCCTACCACCAGCGCGGCTTCGCCCTGGTCAGTACCCGGTCGCCCACGGTTCAGCGGCTGTATTTCCAGTGCGACCCGGCGGATGACGTGGCCAACTGGCCCGATCCCCGCATCTGGGAGGAATTGCGGCTGCGACTGGCCACCGGCGACGGCTGGGACCTGAAGGAAGGCCGCATCTTCCAAAAGGGCATCATCGCCATGCGCAGCTTCGTGGTGGAGCCCATGCGGCACGGACGCCTGTTCCTGGCCGGTGATGCCGCCCATATCGTGCCGCCGACCGGCGCCAAGGGAATGAATCTGGCCATTGCCGATGTGCGGCTGCTGGCGCGGGCGCTGGTCGAGCAGGTCAGCTTCGGCCGCGATGGCGGTCTGGAGGACTATTCCCGCCAGGCGCTGAAGCGGGTCTGGCGGGCCGAGAACTTCTCGTGGCGCATGACCTCCATGCTGCATGCCTTCGGCGACGGCGATTCGTTCCAGCACAAGATCCAGCTGGCCGAATTACGCAACGTGGTCGACTCGCCGCCGGCCGCCGCCGCCTTGGCGGAAAACTATGTGGGCTGGCAATTCTAGGGGCTCACGAACTCCGATTCCATGCACAGCGGAACCGTCATGGTGATCGCCGTCCCTTGCCCGGGTTGGGACTGTATCCCGATATGGCCATGCAGCAGTTCGACGATGCGCTGGCAAATGGCCAAGCCGAGACCGACCCCGCGCGACGGGTCGGCCCGCAGGGGATCGGCGCGCTGGAATGGCTCGAAGATCTTGGAGAGGAGATCTTCGGAAATACCGCGGCCGGTATCCTCGACGGTGATCACCGCGACATCGTCGCCGGGATGGACTCCCACCGTGATCGATCCCCCCGACGGCGTATATTTCACGGCGTTGGTCAGCAGGTTCACCATGATCTGGCGGATCGCATGCTCGTCACTGCGCATGGGAAGACTGACCGAGACATCGACGTTCAGCGCGATGCCTTTTTCCCCGCACGTGGGAACGATCATCTTGGCGCATGAGGCGATCGTCTCGGCGAGATCGAAATCCGACGGGTGCAGGGTATAGCTGCCCAACTCGATCCGGCTGATCTCCAGCAGTTCGTCGATGATGGTAAGTAGGTGGCGGCCGCTGCCCAGAACGTTGCCGACATAGTCCTTGTAGATGGGACTGAGGGGGCCGGCCAATTCGGCTTCCATCATCTCGCCATAGCCGAGTACCGCCGTCATGGGTGTCCGCAGTTCGTGGCTCATATGGGACAGGAAGACGGTCTTCGCGTGATCGGCTTCGCGCGCCGCGTCCAGGGCGGCACGGAGTTCCTCCTCCGCCTCCTTGCGCCGGGTAATGTCCTCCTTGACCGCCACAAAGTGGATGATCGTGCCGTCGGGAGAGCGGACCGGGGAAATGGAGGCGTGTTCCCAGTACAATTGCCCGCTTTTCTTCCGATTGTGGATGTCGCCCTCCCAGGTGTGCCCGGCGGTCAGGCTGTTCCAGAGGTTCTCGTAGATCTTGGGCTGCGTCAGGCCGGACTGGAAGATGCGCGGGTTCCGGCCGATCAACTCGCCCTCGGAGTAGCCGGTCAACTCGACCACCTTGGGGTTCACGTATTCGATGGCGCCGTCGGGATCGGTGATGATCACCGAGACGGGGCTCTGCTCCACCGCCCGCGACAGCGTCTCCAGCGCCTCCTGATGGCGCACGGATTCGGTGATGTCGGTGTAGGTGGTGACGAAGCCGCCGCCGGGCAGCGGGCTCCCGATAAGGCCGAGAACCGTTCCATCGGGACGGGTCCGGGAATCCTGGTGGGGAAGAAAGCTCTCCGCCTGGTCGATCCGCCGGCGAATATGAGACTCGGGATCGCCCGGCCCGTATTCGCCACGCTCGGCGTTGAAGCGGATGAAGGCTTCGAACGGGGTTCCCTCGCGACCGAATTCCTTGGGAAATTGAGCCAGCTCGAGAACACGCTGGTTGCAGGCGACGAGACGCAGATCGGCGTCGAACAGGGTGACCCCCTGGCTGATATTGTCCAGGATGCTTTCCATCACCTGGGACTTGCGCAACAGTTCGCCGCGGTTCTTCTCCAGTTCGGCCGTCCGCTGCTGCACCGTGCAGAGCTGGTGATAGGAGCGGAACGCGGCGATCAGGGTCGTCAGCAATCGAGTCCGGTTCAACTCGGACTTATGCTTGTAGTCGTTGATGTCATAGCGTTGCACCACCTCCAGTTCTGGCGCCTCGCCCGGTTGGCCGGTGCGCAGGACGATACGCACGATGGTGTTGCCGATCTCCTCGCGGATCCGCTGGACCAGGGAAAGCCCGGCATCGGGCGTTTCCATCACCACGTCCAGCAGGATGCAGGCGATGTCGGTCTCGCGGCGCATCACCGCCTCGCCCTCGACCGCCGAATAGGCCGAAAGCACCTCGACCGGCCGCCCCTCAATCTCGATTCCCCGAATGGCGAAGCGCGTGGCCTTGTGCACCTCGTCGGAATCATCGACGATCAACAGGCGCCATGCTCCATCCACCCGGCGCCCCGTCCACTCATCGTCGTCATCCTGGATGGAGATCAGATCGTCGGTGATGGCCACGGCGGAGTTAGGCATTGCTCTGCACCAGGGTTGGAGCGGTCAGGGGCACGTCGATGATGAATTTCACGCCTTCTCCAACGGCCGATTGCAGCGTGATGGAACCACCCAGCACATTGGTGATGATGTTGTAGACGACATGGAGACCAAGGCCGGTACCACCACTCCCCTGGCGGGTGGTGAAGAACGGTTCGAAGACCCGCTCCCGCAGCTCGCGCGGGATGCCGACACCATCGTCGCCGTAGCAGATCGTCACCCGCTCCCCCCCCACCATGGCGGCCGTCAAGGTCATCGTGCCTCGCTCCCGCCCTTCGAAGGCGTGGAGCAGGGAGTTGGTCACCAGATTGGTGACGACCTGGCCCAGAGGGCCGGGATAGCTCTCCATGACGATACCCGGAGGAATGCCGATCTCGATGGCAAATGAGGTGCGTTTGAAACGGGGGCGAAGGGTGGCGACGATCTCGTCCATGGTCTCGCCAAGGTCGAACCGGCGCCGCTGCGACGAGGTCTGGTCGGCGGCGACTTGCTTGAAGCTTTGAACCAGCCCGGCGGCGGTCTCGAGATTGGTCGACAGCAACCCCGCCGCCTCCTCCACGTCGGCGGCGAAAGTCTCCAGATGCGACCGTTTGATCGCCTCGCCCTCGATGCGGAGGCGGAAGCGCTTGACCAGTTCCGTCAGGCTGCTGGCGACGGTGATGCCATTGCCGACCGGCGTGTTGATCTCGTGGGCGATCCCGGCCACCAGCCCACCCAGGGACGCCATCTTTTCCGAGTGCAGAAGCTGGGTCCGGGTCTGGTCCAGCCGGCTCAGGGTCTGTTCCAGGTTACGGTTGCTGCGCTTCAACTCGTCCGCATAGGCGGCCAACCTCACCTCGGCCTGCCGGCGCTCGGCGATCTCCACATTCAGCGCCGTGTTGGCGGCCTCGAGCTGGGCGATGCTGGGAAGCGCCAGGATACGCGGCATCAACGGCCACAGCAGGATCGCCGTCATAACCGAAACCGTCGCGGTGGCGACCTTGACCAGGGCCTGGGCGCCGTAATCGGGAAACCACAGCGTCCAGATATCCATGGCATGGCTGCTGCCGCAGACCAGGATGAACGCGGCGAAGAAGGCCCCCACCCGGCGCAGCAGTGCGTCCTCGCGCTTTCGTATGACCAGGATCATCGAAATGCTGATGGACGCATAAGCGGCCGAGATGAGGGCATCCGAGGCGGCATGGGTCCAAAACAGCTCGCTGATCCACAGCAAGCAGGTGCCGTGGGGAGCCAGGCCTTCGAGGCCGAAGAGTTGGAATGGCATGGTGTTCCCCCCAGACGGTCAAGCTAGATGCCGCGCTCAGGTCAAGAAGCGGCTAAACTCCTCCGGCGGCACGGCCGGCGAGAACAGATAGCCCTGGCCGAACTCGCAACCGATAGCCCGCAGGCTGGCAGCCTGCTCGGCGGTCTCCACCCCTTCCGCCACGACCTCCTTGCTCATCAGGTGCCCCATGCGCACGATGGTTTCGGCGATATTGTGGCTTTCGGTGGAGTTGCAGATGTCGGAGACGAAGGTACGGTCGATCTTCAGCGTGTCGATCGGCAGATGGCGGAGCCGACCCAGCGAGGAATAGCCGGTGCCGAAGTCGTCGAGAGCGGTGCGCATGCCCTTGCCCCGGAAGTCGTGAAGCTGGGAAATGATGGACTCCGCATCGTCCAGCAGGCACGATTCGGTGATTTCCAGTTCCAGCCCCTTGGGATCGACCCCGGCGGCGGCGACCGCGTCGATCAAGCGCTCGGAATAGCCGGGCTGGCGGAATTGAATGGCCGAGATGTTGAGGGCGAGCCGCAGGTCGCGCCTATGGCTGGCCGACCAGCGATTCAACCATTTGCAGGTTTCCTCCAGGACCCAGAATCCGACATCGTGGATCAGCCCGGAATCCTCGGCCGCGGTCACGAATTCCAGGGGAGAGATGAAACCGCCGCCGGGCAACGGCCAGCGCAACAGCGCCTCGCCCCCGACGCATGTCCCGCTCGTCAACTGGATTTGCGGCTGGAAAAAGACGCGCAGATCCCGGGCGACGAAGGCCTTCCTCAATTGGGAGATCATCTCCAGGCGGCCGCGCAGTATTTCCCCCATGCCACGGGCATAGAACGAGGTCTGGCCAAGCCCGAGAGCCTTCGCCTGGCGTAGCGCCATGTCGGCGCACCGGTACAGATCCTGGGCGAGATCGCCATCAGCCGGATACATGGCGGCCCCGATGGACACCGACAGGCAGACGGCATGTTCGTCCAGGTCCAGCAGCCCGCTCAAGACGGCATGAACACGGCTCAGGCTGGCCTTGGCCTCCGTCACCGAAGCGGCGGGAATGACCAGGCCGAACACATCCGAATGCAGCCGCGCCACATAGATGCCGTTGGCCTCGCTCACGCTCGACAGCAACCGGCTTACTTCGGTCATCATCCGGTCGCCGAACGAGTGGCCCAGCCCGCTGTTGACGGTGTTGAAGCGATTGAGGTCGGCGACGGCGACGGCGAATCCGGCTCCCGCCACGATCATCCGTCGGATCTCGTTACCGAAGCTGGTCCGGTTCGGCAGGTTGGTCAGGCGGTCGCGATAGGCCAGCTTCTCAACCTGCTCGAACAGTTCCGCGTTCCGCATCCCCACCGAGACGTTGGAGGCGAAGACCTCCAGCAGGCTCTGCTCGATCTCGGGAAGCGGATGGGGGTGATCCACATGGACCACCACCTCGTCGCCTGACGGCAAGGCGGTGTACAGGCTCGACTTGCCGTCCTCGCAGGCCGTGGTTTTCCGCGCGGCGAACATGCTCACCAGAAAATCGCGGATGGCTTGGTCGGAAATGTCGGCGACCTTCAGGCCGGAAAGGTCATGGTACTTGCCGGCCGCCGCCAGCACCCGCAGGTCGTCGTCGGCTCCCTTTCTCAGGCAGACCGCGCCCTCGGTCGGAATATCGAGGATCGAACACGCCTGGGTCAGGACCCCGGCGCTCAACCGCTTGAGGTTGGTCTCCTCCATCAGGTTGCGGGTCGCGTCGATGATCATGCGCAGGCCGCGCCGGTTCGCCTCGATGGAATAGAGTTGTTGATAGGACCGGCAGGCGGCGATCAGGGTGGTGAGCAGCCTAGTGTTGCTGAGTTCCGACTTCTGCTTGTAGTCGTTGATGTCGTAGCGCTGGACCACATCGAGTTCGGGAGCCTGCCCCGGCTGGCCGGTACGAAGGATGATCCGCACCATCGTGTTGCCGATGACCTCGCGAATCACCTGCACCAGGGACAGCCCGGCATCGGGCGGCTCCATGACCACGTCAAGCAGGATGCAGGCGATGTCCCGCTCGCGCCGGAGAATATCCTCTCCCTCGCGGGCGGAATGAGCATGCAGGAGTTCCAGCGCCCTCCCTTCGATCTCGACACCTCGGAGGGCGAAGCGCGTGACCCGGTGAACCTCGTCGTCGTCGTCGATCACTAAAAGTCGCCATGGCGCCAACACATGGGCTTTCGCCAAGGCATCCGGAGCCTCGTCGGCTTCAATCGCGATCAGCGGATCGCCATGGTCCGTGGAATTGCTCGGCATACCCGAACTCCAATCGAGAAAACTGGTGACGCAACAAACAGCCGCAATCAACTGATCTTGTAGTGATTACAATCTACAAAAATCCACATTTCCCAGATTGGCGTCCAGCAGGCCTAATCCGACGCCATGGTAACTCAAACAAACACCTCCGAGAATACGGAATGAGTCTCTTGCATCCGGAAACATGAACCAACGGGTCAGACGGAATACTCGGCCGAGTCTGAAGAGACATTTCCTAATGAACCGAACCACCTCTTTCCTTGGCGACACTCCCCCTGCTTCGCATCCTATTGCCGTAGTGCTGACCTGGATGTGGCCAGCACATCCCCACACCTAATCTAAAGTATAACACCCATCACGAAGAAGCTATTATGCCCGCCCCGGGGCTGCCCCCCGGGGGCCACACCAATCTCAATCAATAGGCTAGCATTCCAGCCATTTTGAGCCGCCCTGTGCTTTTAAATTCGTACATTTACAATTTTGTCATTCTATCTGAAATTATCATTCACAAGAATGTAGTAACCTGGATCATATGACAAAAGTCTGTATACTAAAGATGAGACTCGCGCACTGTGACGATCTTCAATCGATGGGGGAGCAAGGCCGCATCGGCCAAGCTGACGAGGGGGGCATGCGAAGCGCAATGAAAGTCCAGAGCCCGGGTGAGGGCACCACAGTCCGGACTGATTCCGCCATCGGCGCCACACCCCTGGTACGGATGTAGGGCCATGGGCTGGCGGGGCTGGATCGAGGAGAGCTTCAGCCGCCGGGTCGCCGCCCAGGCGGTACTCAGCCTTCTGTTCGCCAGCCTGCTGCTCTGCGTCATCGCCTTCGCCGGCAGCCTGTGGCTGCTGCGCCAGCAACAAGACCGGGACCTGAAGCACCGGCTGGATCATATGGCCGAGCGACTGGCCGCCCGCATCGAGGTCTTCGTACGCAACAGCGCCGATCTGGCGACCAATCCGGTGATGACCACGTCACTGCTCGACTCGCATGAGCGCGACACCTACCTCAAACCCTTCCTCGGCAGCTACCGGCTGCCGGTGACCGAGCCGCACGCCATCGCCTTGTGCGACGTCCACGGCCGGCCGCTGGTCGGCCGCAACGGAAGGACCCCCGAATGCTATGCCGACCTGCCGCAGATGGCGGCCCTGTTCGCCACCGAGGCGGCCCAGACCGTCATCTTGTGGAGGGAGGACGGCGCGCCGCGGCTGCTGACGCTACAGCCTGTCCAATACCCCGGCACCGGCCATGCCGAGGGCTATGTCGCCGCCTCGCTGGATGTTTCCAGCGTGCTTGCCAATCTCGCCGGCGAAAGCGCGGGTAGCCTGCGGCTGATGGCGGATCCCGATGGTGTCGCCGCCCCGTCCGCCGGCGGCGACCTCACCTCGGCCGAACGCGCCGTCGCCCTGGGTGACGTGGCGGGCCGCTTCCGCCTGAGCCTGACCGAGCGGCGGACCATGCCGGAAGGGTTCGGACTTGTGGTGACCGCCTATCTCCTCGCCGTCGTCGCGGCGGTGCTGCTGTCGTGGATCCTGGCGCGGCGCATGGGTCAGCGGCTGACCATGCCGCTGGTGGAACTGAGCAACACCGCCAGACGCATCGCCGAGGAAGGGGCCACCTCGCGGATGGCGCCGGTGGAGGGGCGCGACGAGATCGCCATGCTGGCCGTCGCCTTCAACACCATGCTGGCGACGTTGCAGCGCTCGCGCGGCCATCTGGAAGTCCAGGTCGCCGACCGCACCCGCGCCCTCAACGAGGCCCTGGCCGACGTCCAGCGCAGCGAGGAGCGTTACCGGTCGCTGTTCAGCGGCTCGAAAGTGGCCATGCTGCTGATCGACCCCGACGACGATTCTATCGTCGATGCCAACCGGATGGCGGCCGCCTATTACGGCTGGGACGTGGATACGCTGAAGACCATGTCCATGTCCCGGATCAACACCGCCTCGCCCGACGACGTGGCGGTGGAAATGGCCCGAGCCACCCAGGAAGGGCGCGACTATCTTTTCTTCCGCCACCGGTTGGCCAGCGGCGAGATCCGTGACGTCGAAGTCCATTCCGGTCCGGTCGCCTCGGACAGCAAGACGCTGCTGCTATCGCTGATCCACGACGTGACGGACAGAATCCGACTGGAACGCGAGCGGCAAAGGCTGGCCACCGCCATCGAGCAAAGTCCCGTCTCCGTCGTCGTGACCTCGCCGGACGGCACCATCGACTACGTCAACGCCGCCTTCAGCCGCGTCACCGGCTATTCCCGCGACGAAGCCATCGGACAGAATCCCCGCCTTCTCAAGTCGGGGGAGACCACCGAGGAGGAGTACCAGGCCATCTGGGCCCAACTCGCCGGCGGCCAGCCGTGGAGCGGCACCTTCCGCAACCTCCGCAAGGACGGCTCGGCGTATTGGGAGCAGGCCCGCATCTTCCCGATCATGGATGAGACCGGCACACTCTCCCACTATGTCGGCATCAAGGAAGACATCACCGAGCGCAAGCACGCCGAGGAGGTCATCCAGACCCTCAACCGCAGCTACCAGGACGTGCTTTCGGCGGCGTCCGAGGTCGCCATCATCGCCACCGCCCCGGATGGGATCATCACCGTCTTCAACCGGGGCGCCGAGAAGATGCTGGGTTATTCCGCCTGGGAGGTGGTCGGCACGGAGACTCCGGCCTTGTTCCACATCGCCGAGGAAATCGACGCGCGGGCGACCGAACTTGACGCCGAACTGACAATTCCGGTGCGGGGATTCGCCACCTTCATCCGTAAGGCCGAGCTCGAGGGCAGCGAAAAGCGCGAATGGACCTACCGCCGCAAGGATGGCGGCCACATCACGGTGTCCCTGGTGGTCACGCCGGTCTACTCCTCCCCGGACGAGATCACCGGTTATCTGGGAGTAGCCATCGACATCACCGAACGCCGGAATGTCGAACACCGGCTGACCGAGAGCGAGCAACGCTTCCGCACCTTGGTGGAGGGAACCACCGACTGGGTGTGGGAGACTGATGACCAGCATCGCTTTTCCTGGTTCTCCCCCTCGTTCGACATCATTCTGGGCCAGCCCGCGACAGTGCAGTTGGGCAAGCGGCGTTGGGACGTGGCATCGGAACGGCACGAGATCGACGTCGAGATCTGGCAGGCCCATATGGAGGACCTGTCCGCCCGTCGCAGCTTCCGCGACTTCCGCTATTGGCTGCGGCTTGCCGATGGCAATGCCAAATGGATCAGCATCAGCGGTTCCCCCCGCTTCGACGATAGCGGGAACTTCCTGGGCTATCGCGGCATCGGCACCGACATCACCTTCGAGGCGGCCAGCGCGCTCCGTCTGAAAATGCTGTCCACCGTCGTCGAACAGTCGCCGGTGTCGGTGGTGATCACCAACCCCGACGGCGTGATCGAATACGTCAACGCCCACTTCACCACGATCACCGGCTACACCGCCCACGAGGCGATCGGCCAGCGGGCCAGCCTCATCAGTTCCGGCGAGACGCCGTATTCCACCTACGCGGAACTGTGGGCGACCATCACCGACGGCCGGCAATGGCGCGGCGAGTTCAAGAACAGGAAAAAGAACGGCGTGTTTCATTGGGAGGTGGTGGCCATCTCCCCCGTCATCAACGACGCCCAGCAGATCGTGCATTACGTTTCCGTCAAGGAAGACATCACCTTTCGCAAGGAGGCCGAAACCAGGATCTCCGAAGCCAACCAGGCCCTGGAATTGCAGGCGCAGCAGTTGCAAACGGTCAACGCCGAATTGGAACAGTTCGCCTATGTGGCCTCGCACGACCTGCGCCAACCGCTCCGCATGGTCACCAGCTACCTCGCCCTGATCGAGCGGCGGCTGGGAGGCGAGTTGAACGAGGATCTGCGAACCTTCTTCGACTTCGCCATCAACGGCGCCAGACGCATGGACCGATTGATCCTCGACCTGCTCGAATATTCCCGCACTGGCCGCTGCAACATCCCGTTCGCGCCAGTCCGCCTCGCCGACACCCTCGCCGACTCTCTCGCCAATCTCGAGGTGGCGGTGGCCGAGGCGGGGGCCGTGGTCACCATCGCCGAGGATCTACCCACCGTGCTGGGCGAGCGGCTGGACCTGACCCGGCTGTTCCAGAACCTGATCGGCAACGCCATCAAATACCGCGCCCCCGAGCGCGCCCCCCGCGTCGGAGTGACGTGCTGCGTCGAGGACGGCGAGTGGATCGTCACGGTGTGCGACAACGGCATCGGCATCGCTCCCGCGGACCGTGACCGCGCCTTCAAGATCTTTCAGCGGCTGGTGGCGAACGGAGCCTATGAGGGGACCGGCATCGGCTTGGCCGTGTGCAAAAAGATTGTCGAAAACCACGGCGGGCGAATCTGGATCGAGGATGGGCAGACGGAAGGAACCTGCTTCCGCTTCACATTGCCCATGACCGGACAACCCGTCCAGGAATCGTCGGATGCCTCCTCGCTAGAGAGCATCGATGTTTAAAGACATGCGCGCACGAATCGAGTCCAGACCTCTCGCCCTGATCGCGGCGGCAATGGGTGTCGTGCTTGTGCTCACTGGCCTGTTGTCCATCGAACTCCACCGGAGCTACCGTCGAGAAATCGATTACGCCACCGCAGTCACCCAATCCATCGCCCGTATCCTGGAACAGCACCTCCTGGCGTCCATGGATCGGATCGACCTCATCGTCCAGGAAGCGGCTTTCCAGTACTCGGCCTATCGAACCGGCACCGGCCTGCCGACATCGGAAATGAACCCCATGCTGGCCCGCCACCTGGCGCGGGCTCCGGGAATTTTAAGCCTTCGGCTGATCAACGAAAACGGCGAGTACGTGTTTGACGCCAGCGGCGGCGTGTCGCCCGCCAACATTTCGGACCGCCGCTATTTCACGGTGCAGAAGGAAAATTCCGACACCGGCCTTTTTCCCGAAGGGCCGCTGTTTTCCCGCGTGGTGAGCCTGTGGACCCTGACCTTCAGCCGTCGGGTCGAGGCTCGGGACAAGACCTTTCTCGGCATTGTCCAAAGCTCCATTCAGACCGACGCCCTGGTCGGTGCCTTCAACACCGTATCGCTGGGGACCAGCGACAACATCACCTTGCTCAACGGCAACGGGGCGCTGGTGGCGCGCCTGCCCAACGCGCCGGACCAGATCGGCAAGTCGACCATTTCGGACAAGCTTCTCGGTTTCATCAAGGCGCGCGTCCAGGAAGAAACTTATTCCGGGCGAAGCGCCCTCGACGGTCAGGAGCGTCTTTATACCCTCCGGCGCATCGGCCCTTACCCGTTCTTTGTCCTTGTCGGCATTTCCTACGACCGGATTCTCGTGGAATGGCGCCGGACAGCCTATGTCTACGGCGGCATTTCCCTGGTGTTTCTCATCGGCTCCATCCTGCTGGCCGCCAAGATTTCCGTGCGTTACAGCGCCACGGTCCGCCAAGCGGAGGAGCAACGGCGCCTGACGTCCGAGGTCTTCGCCAATGCCCTGGAAGGCATCATCGTCACCGATCAGGACAGCCGGATCATCAGTGCCAACCGTGCCATGTGCGACATCACCGGCTATGACCTGGACGAGCTGCTCGGCAAGACCCCGGCCTTGTTCAAGTCGGACATGCATGATGACGATTTCTTCCGGAATTTCTGGGCCACGCTCCAATCGGATGGCCGCTGGCAAGGCGAGATCTGGAACCGGCGTAAATCCGGCGGCACCTTTCCCGGATGGCTGTCGGTCAGCATGATCGCCGACACTCCCAATCAGGCGCTGCGCTATATCGGCGTCTATACCGACATCTCGGACCAGAAGGCGATACAGCAGCGGCTCCAGTTCACGAATGCCGAACTGGTTCGCCTGACCGAGGTGATGGCCCATCATCTCCAGGAGCCGGCTCGCCGTCTGGTCACTTTCGCTCAGCGCCTCAAGACCGCGCTGAGCGGAGCAATGCTCACCGAGGACGCATCCCTATCGCTCACCTTCATTGAACAGCAGGCGAACAGGCTCCGCGCCCTGATCCGCGACATCCAGCTTTATCTTGCGGCCGACCAGCCCATGGGCAAGGTCGGCCGGGTACAACCGGCCGAGGTGGTCGAGGCGCTGGTGGCGAACAGGGCCGCGACCTTATCCGCCATAGGCGCCGAGGTGACGGTCTCTCCTCACATGCCAGACCTCCACCTGGATCGGCGGCGTGTTTCCAACATGATGGAAATCCTTCTGGACAACTCCGTCCGCTATCGCAATCCCGACCGGCCGCTTCGCATCCATGTCTCGGCCGCAGCGACCGGGGCGAAGGTGCGACTGCGCTTCGCCGACAACGGTCCGGGAATCGCGCCCGAATACCGGAACCTGGTATTCCAGGTCTTCGAGCGCCTGCACCCGTTGGCGGGAGAGGACAACACCGGCGTCGGCCTGTCAGTGATCCGCCGCATCGTCGAACACGAAAACGGAAAAGTCTGGATCGAAGAGACGCCAGGCGGCGGCGCGACCATCGTGCTGGAATTCCCGATAGGAACCGATCAATGAGGCAGACGACAACTCAGACATTCACCATTCTCCTGGTCGAGGACGAACCGGCCGATGCGTATCTGGTGCGTCAGGCGTTCAAGGAGAACCACATCCTGGTCGATCTGCATCACGTTTCCGATGGACAGGAGGCAATGGAATTCCTCACTCGCCAGGGGCAATACGCTGATGCGCCGCGCCCGGACCTCATCCTGCTGGACCTCAACATGCCACGCATGGATGGGCGACGCTTCCTCGGCGAGATGAAGAACAATCCCGAGATTTCGGCCACTCCGGTGGTGATTCTGACGACCTCCGACGTCGAGCGCGACACGCTCTCCTCCTACCGGTTGGGAGCGGCCGGCTACATCGTCAAGCCGATCGACATCAATCAGTTCGTCAATACGATCAAGGTCCTGGAGGAATATTGGTTCACCCTGGTCCGTCTGCCGCCGACACGGAACAACTGACGCGAAACCGTGACCGGGCAGGAGGAAAAGAGCCGGCGACCGCCGGCTCTTTTGGCTGACAACGCTCAGGCGGCGGCCTGGGTCGTGCTCCATTTGGCGAAGACCGTGAGCGAAGCATCATACGCTTCGGCCAGATTGGTGTTGCCGGCTTCGCTGGCGGCGGCGGACAGGCCCTGGATTTCGACCTCCACCTCCTTGATGGTGGCCAACAATCCGTCGGTCTTCATCTCCGCCTTGTTGAGATTGAAGTAGTCGTTGGTCTTGACCCTCGCCTCAGCCTGGCGTTCGGAGGTACTCACGCCTTTGCCGGCCACGAGGAGACGCTTGAGAAGGGTTTCAGCTTTGCTCATGTCATTCTCCACAGAGCGTCATGCCGACCAAGCCGGACGACACCCTCTTACGGCACAACATCATCGTGATACCGCTGATGACAAAGTACACCATCAAATATAGACAACACTACACAATATTAAACGCCTAGACGATATGAAGGATTTCCTTCAATGTTTGTCTGAAAGATAACAATATATTTTCCGCTTATGTTTATGTCGCATTCGCGACATTTTGACAGGCAGGAAAATAATTATTTCATGTTTGCGCTCAACCACTTTCCGGCACTCCGCCAGCCTTCCAGGTGATGACCACTCTCCACTGTGGAAGTTCACGTTGGCATGCCATTGGATTTGACCCGCCGAGCCTTTCAGCCGAGAATGCCCCGCCGAACAATCGATCGTGCTTCATCCAGACAGAGCGCCCGCCCCATGTCCCTGAAGAACCTGAGCCGACTTGCGCTGTTGATTATCGCGGCCGGTCTCGGCCTGTGGGCCTTCCGCCAATACGGACCCGGCGCCAACGTCGCCGGTCCGGCCAAGGCGGCTCCGGTGATCCCGATCACCGCCACCGCCGCCGCCAAGTTGGATGTACCGGTCACCCTGGACGGTCTGGGCACCGTCGCCGCCACCAACACCGTCACCATCCGAACCCAGGTGGATGGTCAACTGCATCAAGTGCTGTTCCGCGAGGGCCAGGAGGTCAAAACCGGCGACGTTCTGGTCCAGATCGACCCGCGCGCCTATCAGGCCCAGCTTGATCAAGCCATCGCCAAGAAGGCCCAGGACGAGGCGCAGTTGGCCAACGCCCGCCGCGACCTCGCCCGCTATACCGAACTGGTTAAGAACGAATACGCCACCCGCCAGCAGGTGGACACCACCCAGGCCCTGGTAGCCCAGTTGAGCGCCGCGGTGCAGGCCGACCAGGCGGCGATCGAGAGTGTCCGTGTCCTGCTCGGCTACACCACCATCCGCTCGCCCATCGACGGCCGCACCGGATTCCGCCAAATCGACCAGGGCAACATCGTCCACGTCAACGACGCCGTCCCGATGGTGGTGATCTCCCAGATGCGGCCGATCATGGTGGTGTTCACCCTGCCCCAGGACGCCCTGCCGGACGTGATCCGGGCCATGGCGACCGGCTCGCTGGACGTGACGGCGTTCTCGCGCGACGGCAAGCAGGTTCTCGACCGGGGACACCTGGAACTGGTGGACAACCAAATCGACCAGACCACCGGCACCGTCCGCCTCAAGGCCTCCATGCCCAACGAGACCGGCCTGCTGTGGCCGGGTCAGTTCGTCAACGCCCATCTGGTGCTGGGAACCCGCCGTCAGGCGGTGACGGTACCGGCCTCCGCCATCCTGCGCGGCCAGCAGGGCGCCTATGTCTATGTCGCCCGCGCCGATTCCACCGCCGAGGCCCGGCCGGTAAGCGTGGGCCAATCGGACGAAACCCGCGCCGTGATCGAATCCGGCCTGACCGAGGGCGAGAACGTGGTCACCACCGGCCAGATGCGGCTGCAGAACGGCGCCAAGGTCGAGGTCAGGACGCCATGAGCGGGCCACCTGCTCTTGCCCTCCCCGCCTTAGATTTCCCCCCTATTTCTCGTCATGCCCGGACTTGTTCCGGGCATCCACGCGGTGCCGCAGCACGACCGGTAGAGGTGCGGACAGGCGTGGATCACCGGGACAAGCCCGGTGATGACGGCAGAAGGAATGGAAACTCAATATTTCTGTCTAGCGAAGGCGGCTCCGGCCTGAGGGACAAACCATGAGCGTTTCCGCACCCTTTATCCGCCGCCCCGTCGCCACCACCTTGTTGATGGTGGCGGTGCTGCTGGCGGGGCTGGTGGCGTTTCCCCAATTGCCGGTAGCCCCGCTGCCGCAGGTGGACTTCCCCACCATCATCGTCACCACCTCCCTGCCCGGCGCCGATCCTCAGACCATGGCGTCGTCGGTGACCCAGCCGTTGGAGCGGCAGTTCTCGCAGATTCCCGGCGTCACCCAGATGACCTCGAGCAGCGTGCTGGGATCGTCGTCCATCACCTTGCAATTCGATCTTGAACGCAACATCGACGCCGCCGCACAGGACGTTCAGGCCGCCATCAACGCCGCCAGTGGCCAACTGCCCAAGATCCTGCCGGGGCCACCCACCTACCGCAAGGTCAACCCGGCCGACACGCCGATCCTGATTATCGCCGTCTCTTCCGACACCCTGCCGTTGACCACCGTCGACGATTACGCCGACACGGTACTGGCCCAGCAGATCAGCCGTATCACCGGCGTCGGCCAGGTCTCCATCGGTGGCGAACAGAAGCCCTCGGTGCGGGTGCAGGTCGACCCGGCCAAGATCGCCTCGCTGGGCATCGGGCTGGAAGAGCTGCGCGGCGTCATCGCCAACGTCACCGCCGACTCGCCCAAGGGCAGCCTGGACGGTGACCGCCGCAACCTCACCATCTACGCCAACGACCAACTGACCACCGCCGCCCCGTGGGCCGACGTCATCGTCGCCTACAAGAACGGCGCCCCGGTGCGCATCAGCGACATCGGCCGGGCCGTCGACGGCCCGGAGAACACCCGGCTGGCGGCCTGGGAAAATGGCCGCAGCGCCATCTACCTCGTGGTCTACAAGCTGCCTGGAGCCAACGTCATCGAGACGGTGGACCGGGTCAAGGCGACGCTGCCGCAATTGCAGGCGTCGATCCCGCCAGCGGTCAAGGTCAAGGTGGTGATCGACCGCACCACCACCATCCGGGCCTCGGTGGACGATGTCGAGTTCACCCTGACGCTGACCATCGGGCTGGTGGTGATGGTGATCTTCCTGTTCCTGCGCAATCTGTGGGCCACCATCATTCCCGGCATCACCGTGCCGCTGGCCCTGGCCGGCACCGCCGGATTGATGTATCTGGCCCATTACAGCCTGGACAACCTGTCGCTGATGGCGCTGACCATCGCGGTCGGCTTCGTGGTCGACGACGCCATCGTCATGCTGGAGAACATCTACCGCCATCTGGAGGAGGGCATGCCCCCCATGGAGGCCGCATTCGCCGGCGCCTCCGAGATCGGCTTCACCATCATTTCCATCAGCGTCTCGCTGATCGCCGTGTTCATCCCGCTGCTGCTGATGTCGGGCGTGGTGGGGCGGTTGCTGCGCGAATTCGCCGTGACCGTCTCCATGGCCATCGTGGCGTCCATCGTGGTGTCGCTGACGCTGACGCCGATGATGTGCGCCCGGGTGTTGAAGGACGAGCACACCACCAGCCACGGCCGGATCTACTGGGCGTTCGAGCGTGGGTTCGAGGCGCTGATCGGCGCCTATGCCCGTGGCCTCGATTGGGTGCTGCGCCACCAGCGCCTGACCATGGCCAGCTTCGTGGCCACCGTGATACTGACCGGTGTGCTGTTTTCCGCCATCCCCAAGGGGTTCTTCCCCCAGCAGGATACCGGCGTGCTGTTCGGCATCTCCGACGCCGCCCAGGACATCTCCTTCGCCGAGATGTCGCGGCGCCAGCAGGCGCTGGGAGCGGTCCTGTCGGCCGATCCCGACGTAGCCAACTGGACCGCCAGCATCGGCGCCGCCAGCGGCCAAACGCTCAACAACGGCCGCTTCTTCATGGCCTTGAAGCCGCGCGACCAGAGAACCTCCAGCGCCCAGCAGGTGATCGACCGCCTGCGCCGCCAGACGGCGGGGATTCCGGGGGTGGTGCTCTACCTGCAGGCGCCGCAGGATCTCAATGTGGGCGGCCGTCTGGCCCGCACCCAGTACCAGTATACCCTGCAAGACGCCGACCTGGACGAGCTCAACCACTGGGCCCCTGCCATGCTGGCCAAGATGAAGGCGCTGGCGGAGCTTCAGGACGTCGCCTCGGACCAACAGACCGACGGCGCCACCCTCAATCTGGTGATCGACCGCGACCAGGCGTCCCGCTTCGGCATCCAGCCGCAGACCATCGACGACACCTTGTACGACGCCTTCGGCCAGCGTCAGGTGGCGCAGTACTTTACCCAGCTCAGCAGCTATCACGTGGTGATGGAGGTCCTGCCGGAGATGCAGGGCCGCACCGACACCCTGGACAAGATCTATCTCCGGTCGTCGACCACCGGCGGTCAGGTGCCGTTGTCGGCCATCGCCCACATGGACGCCGCCCCGGTCGCCCTGCTGGCGGTCAACCACCAGGGACAGTTCCCATCAGTGACGCTGTCGTTCAACCTGCGCCCCGGCGTAGCGCTGGGCCAGGCGGTCGAGGCCATCAAGCAGGCCGAGACCGAGTTGAACAAGCCCATCTCCCTGGTCGCTACCTTCCAGGGCACGGCGCAGGTGTTCCAGCAGTCGCTGGCGTCGCAGCCTTACCTCATCCTCGCCGCCCTGGTGTCGGTCTACATCATCCTCGGCATCTTGTATGAAAGCTTCGTCCATCCGCTGACCATCCTGTCGACCCTGCCGTCGGCGGGTGCGGGGGCGCTGCTGTTCCTGATGGCGTTCGGGCACGACATGTCGCTGATCGCGCTGATCGGCATCTTGCTGCTGATCGGAATCGTCAAGAAGAACGGCATCATGATCGTCGATTTCGCCATCGCCGCCCAGCGCGAGCGCGGCATGGCGCCGCTGGACGCCATCCGCGAGGCGTCGCTCAAGCGCTTCCGGCCGATCATGATGACCACCTTCGCCGCCATGCTGGGCGGCCTGCCGCTGATGCTGGGGACCGGCACCGGCTCGGAATTGCGCCAGCCGCTCGGCGTCGCCATGGTCGGCGGCCTGATCGTCAGCCAGATGCTAACCCTATTCACCACCCCGGTGATCTACCTGGCCTTCGAACGCCTGCGCCATTTCGGCAGTGGCCGGCCGGCCCGCCAGGACGACGTCAAGGTCGCGGCGGAGTAATACATCGAACATCCAGTATCCCTGGCATGTTGGTCCGATCTCTTCTATATCCTTAGGTTACTTCGTTGGTGGCCCCTCCCACTTTCAGCGACGGTATCTTTGACGACCGCACCTGTTCAGCTTATCAGACGATTGATCATCGGGGTGGTCGCGATCAACCTGCTCGTCGCCGGTCTGGTGGCCGTGGCGATCGAGCGCAACCGTATCCGCGACAGCGAGCAGGCGGCGGTCACGCTGCGCAATCTTTCGCGGATTCTGGAGCAGAATATCGCGGGCATCATCGGCAAGATCGACTTGACCCTGCTGTCGGTCCGCGATGAAATCGCCGATCAAATCTCCCGAGGCGAGACCGACCCGGCGAAGATCGAGGCGATCCTAGCCCACAACGACGCCCGCCTGCCCGAATCGCTGGGCCTTCGCATCATCGACGCCGAGGGGATCGCCCGACATGCCGTCAGCGGGGCGGCGAATGCCACGGTAAACATTGCCGACCGGGCCCACTTCGTCACCCTGCGCGATAACCCCCAAGCGGGATTGGTCATCTCCAAACCGCTGAATGGCCGGATCACCGGACAGTGGGTCGTCGTCCTGGGACGCCGCATCGACAACCCCGATGGATCCCTCGCCGGGCAGGTCTACGCCTCCATCGCCATCGACCACTTCGTCAAGACCTTCGCCGCCATCGACGTCGGCCCCAAGGGACTGGTCGCCATGCGGGATCAAGAGGCCGCCCTGGTAGCCCGCTATCCGGAACCGGAAGGCTTCGGCAGCACCATCGGCAACACCACCGTGTCCGCTGCCTTCCGGGATTTCGTCCGGACCGGTCGGGACACCGGGCCTTACACCACCGTGTCGGGCGTCGATGGGATCGAGCGTCTTTTTCTCAACCGGAAGATCCCCGGATATCCGCTCTACATTACCCTCGGCCTTGCCACCGACGACTATCTGGCCGACTGGCGGCAGGACAGCCTTCATCTCGCCGTGCTGACCGCACTCGTCATGTTGTCGATCAGCCTGTCCGCTTGGCTGATCGCCCGGCTCTGGCTGCGCCAGATGGCGGAAGCGGAGGCATCGGCCCGACGGGATTCCATGTACACCGCCGCGCTGTTACAGTCGCGGGAGGATGCCGAATTGGCCCGGCACGAGGCCGAGCAGGCGCGCCAGCGCAGCGAGCTGATTCTGGCCTCGGCCGGCGAAGGCGTCTGTGGCATCGACCTGGATGGACGCATCACCTTCCTGAATCAGGTCGGGCGGAAGATCCTCGGCCTGGGCGACGACGAGGGGATGGGAGCCGACCTTCACGCTCTCAGCCACCATCATTATGCCGATGGCAGCGAACACCAGGCAGAGGAATGCCCGCTGTACCAGACTCTGCGCGATGGACAGGCCCGTCAGGTGGAATCGGACGTCTACTGGCGCAAGGACGGGACTTCGGTGCCGGTCGAATTCACCACCACTCCGATCTACCGCGATGGGACGCTGACCGGGGCGGTCAACGTCTTCCGCGACATCAGCCGCCGGCTACGGGCCGAGGAACGCGTGGCCCGCAATCTGGCCGTCACCGCCACCATGGAAAGCGTCCTGCGGCAATCGCTGGAAAACGCGCCCCTGGAAGCCATCCTCCACAACGCCCTGGAAGAACTGCTGGCGCTGCCCTGGCTGCACCTGGAGGACCGCGGCAGCATCTTCCTGGTGGATCATGCGCACGGCAATCTCCGTCTGGCGGCCCAGCGCAACCTCCCGCCGGAGATCCTCGGCAGTTGTACCACCCTCCCCTTCAATCCTTGGGACGAAGCCCCCCAAGCCCGCATGTCCGAAAACGGCCATTACCGCGCGCCGATCTTGTCGGGCGGCGAGGTGCTGGGCATCCTCAACACCCATGTCGAACCCGGCCACCGCTTCGACGAGGACGAAGAAAGGTTCCTGCAAATCTTCGCCGACACCCTCGCCGGCATCGTCGAGCGCAAGCGGATCGAAGAGACGCTGCGTGACAGCGAGGAAATCTCCCACACCTTGATGAATGCCACCCTCGACGCTGCCTTCCTGATGAATTGCGACGGGGTCATCCTCGCCGCCAACGCGGCCCTGGCGACGCGCTTCGGCCTCGACGTGGAGGATTTGCTCGGCACGTCGTTCTTCGACCGGCTGTCGCCGGACCTTGCCAAGGCGCGGCGCGTCCAGTTCGACGAGGTCATCCAAGACGGCAAGCCGCTGCACACCCACGACGAACGCGACGGCCGGGTATACGACAACCGGATCTATCCCGTCCGCGACGCCCTTGGCCTCGTGGCGCAGGTGGCGGTGTTCTCCCGCGACGTCACCGAACGGCGGCAGACCCAATTGGCGGTCGAGACGGCGCTGGCCGACCTTGCCCGCTCCAACGAGGAATTGCAGCAATTCGCCTATGTGGCGTCGCACGACCTGCGCGAACCGCTGCGCATGATCAGTTCCTACCTGTCCCTCCTGGAGCGCCGTCTCGGCAACAGCCTGGACGACAATTGCCGCGAGTTCATCGCCTTCGCCGTCGATGGCGCCCAACGGATGGACGCCCTCATCCGCGACCTGCTGGAATACTCCCGCATCGGCCATACCGATCCGGCGATGGCGCCGGTCTCGGTGAGCGAGTCCATCAAGGTCGCCACCGCCAATCTGGCTGCGGCAACGGAGGAATGCGGCGCCACCGTCGAGTGGCCTGCCGACCTGCCGACGGTTTCAGGCAATTCCGGGGAGTTGGTCCGCCTGTTTCAGAACCTGATCGGCAATGCCCTCAAATACCGCGCCCCGGACCGGGTGCCGACGGTGACGCTGTCCTGCCAGGAACAGGATGGAGAATGGGTCTTCGCGGTGAAAGACAACGGCATCGGCATCGCCCCCGAGCATTTCAACCGGATCTTCATGGTATTTCAGCGGCTGCATGGCCGAGGAGCCTACGAGGGAACCGGCATCGGCCTCGCCATCTGCAAGAAGATCGTCGAACACCACGGCGGCCGCATTTGGGTCGAGTCCGTCCCCGGCGAAGGAAGTCGTTTCAGCTTCACGCTGCCGTTGCTAAGTCCAAGACAAAGCGCCGGCCGCACGCAACAGCCGGCGCTCTGAGATCAATCAGTTTATTGCAGCATCAACTCGACGGTGGCGCGACGGTTCTGCGGTTCACGCACGCCGTCGGGAGTCTTGACGAGCAAGTCGCCTTCGCCCTTGCCATCGACGCCGATGCCGTCGGCCGAGACACCGTCTCGGACCAATTCCTGCTCGACGGCGTCGGCGCGACGGAGCGACAGCTTGAGGTTATAGGCCACGGTCCCCGAGGTGTCGGTGTAGCCGGAAATCTTGATCTTGCTCTCGTGCCCAGCGGTGATCGCCCGTGCCGCGCTGGCGATGATCCGGCGCGCCTCGGGTGACAGGTCGGACTTGTCGAAATCGAAGAACACCATGTAGATCGCCGGATTGGCCGCCGGCGCGATCTTTTCCGCCGGCGCGGCCGCCATCTTGGGCGGGGCGTAGATCAGGTCCATGGCGGTCATGAAGGCGCCGCGACATTCCGCGATCCGAGCGATTTCCCAACCTTCATGCTGCTCATGCAGCCAGCAATCGAAATTGGTCTGGGCGGTCGAACTCCACTGCGGGACGCGCACGGGCGCATCGCTGGCCAGCATGGACATCAAGCGGGTCCGGGCCGCTGCAAGGTCGTCCACGGCGGCATGGTCGCGGTGGTGGAAGCTCCAGTCCTCAAGCCGTTCGGGCGGCGGCGCGTTGCCGGCGGCGGCGGCGAGGCCCTTCTTGGCGAAGACCTGCTGCGCGTTCCAATCGTACTCGCCCTTTTCGTAATTGGCCAAATTACGGTAGTCGGCGGTCAGATCCTGGGTGAAGGCGGAACCGGTCGGCTTGACCATGTTCAACTGCTCCAGTTGATAGACGCTGCCGGGGATCAGGCCGTTGGTCGGGGTGCCGTTGCACGCCGCGAGACCGCAAAGGAGGAGCGGCGCCGCGATCATCCGGTATGACTTCATACTTTTTCTCCTAGAAGTCGGCTGGTTCAATCGCGGCTTTTTGCTGCCGACGTCGAATATCCAGAGACTATGATGAAAACAATATCCGTCGCCAAACCCGGAGATCTGCGCGGGTACGATGCACGGCGCCGTTAGCAATTTATCTACAACTATCCATACGAATCATAAGTACCTATGTATCTGCGGCAACAGCCTCGGAAAATACTCAGATCGCTCACCCAAGCCAGGTAGCAACCATGGCCACGACGGCGACGGTCATCACGATTGTCGCCACCCAGCCGAGGACCCGCAATGGCAGCGGCAGGATGAAGCGAGCCATGATGTCGGAGCGCATGGAGAGGTGCATCATGACGATCATCACCGGCACCGCGGTCACGCCATTCAAGACCGCGCTCCAGTACAGCGCCTTGACCGGGTCGATGGTGGTGAAATTCAAGCCGACCCCGACCGCCGTCGCCACGGCGATCACGGCATAGAACGCTTTCGCCCGTGCTGGCCGGCGCGCCAACCCCACATGCCAGGACAGCAACTCGCCCACGGCATAGGCCGCTGATCCGGACAGAACCGGAAGCGTCAGCATGCCGGTACCGATGATACCGGCGGCGAAGACGACGAAGGTGAAGCGGCCAGCAACCGCTCGCAGCGCCTCGGCTGCCTCGGCCGACGTCTGAATATTGGTGACGCCATGAGCGTAGAGCGTCGCCGCCGTGGTGACGACGATGAAAAACGCGATGACATTCGAGAGCGCCATGCCGAGATAGGTATCGACGCGAATGCGGGCGAATTCGGCGGAGGCTTGTTCGGCGGCACGGACGAGGGGGCGGGCGCCCACCTTCTCCTTCTCGTCCTCGACCTCCTGTTCCGCCTGCCAGAAGAACAGGTAGGGACTAATCGTGGTGCCCAGCACGGCGACGATCGCGATCACATAGTCCGGCTTCAAGGACAGCGGCGGCCAGACGACCGCCCAACCGACCTCGGTCCACGGCACGTTCACGACGAAAGCGCAGATGACATAGCTGAACAGGGACAGGCACAGCCATTTCAATATGGAGACATAGCGGGCATAGCGGGTGAAGATTTCAAGCGCTGCCGAGATCACCCCGAACAGAAGGACATACAGATGGGCGGGACCGCCGATCAGCAGTTTGAGCGCGGCGCCCATGGCGCCCAGATCGGCCCCCAGATTGATGATGTTGGCCAGCGCCAACACGCCGACAACTCCCCCCGACAGCCATCGGGGATAGTGGCGCACGAGATTCCCCGCGATGCCATACCCGGTGACGCGGCCAATCCGCGCGCTGATTTCCTGGATCGCCGCCATCAGGGGATAGCTGAACAGCAGGGTCCAGGCGAGGCCGTACCCGAATTGCGCCCCCACCTGGGAATAGGTGGCGATGCCGCTGGGATCGTCGTCCGAGGCCCCCGTGATCAGGCCAGGCCCCATGATCCGAAGCAGCCGCGCTTGCTTCGGTTGCGTCACCGGACGGGGGGCAAGCTTATCCATGTGCTGCCTCCTGGTCCGGCACGGCCCGGGGGCCGTGCCGGCAATGGCTTCGGGCTAAAGCCGTCCCATGAGCAGCAAGACGATCAGGACGATCAGGACGAGACCCAGTCCACCACTCGGGTAGTAGCCCCAATTGGCGCTGTGCGGCCAAGCCGGGAAGACGCCGCCGATCAAGATGACCACCAAGATGATCAATAGAATGCTGCCAAGGCTCATGATGTAAACTCCTCAGAAAAGTGCTTGCGATGTCGGCGGAGCGCCGTGCGCCCTAGCGGAACCGAAGCGGAAATACGAAGTCGATCACCGGCGGGCCGGGCGGCGGCGCGTAATAGACCGGCGGCGGCGCGTAGACATAATCGGGACGGCCGTAGGAGTGGAGCTCGTAGTCGCGGTCATGGCGACGCTCGTCGTAATGGCGCTCGTAACCTCCGCGTCCACGGTATTCCCGATGGTCGCCTCCCCTCTCGTCATTGTCCCGCGCTTGGGCCGGGGCCGTCGAACCGGCGACGGCGACAACGAATGCCATGACAGCGGGAGCTAAACTCCAGCACCGCGTGCTGGTCCGCGTCGATGCGGGTTTCATGATGCTTATCCTCTCAAATGATCTCCGGGCGGGGGCCGGCTCTGCCTCGCGTCGCGTCACCCGTGACCGTGGTGCTGATGCTTTTCGAAGACATGGTCGGCGCGCTTCTGCTGATCCGGCGTCATGGCGGCATAGAGCGCCTCGAAGGCCGGGATGAGCTGCTTCAGCCCGTTGGAATGCAGGTCGGCGATGACCTGGAAGGATTTAAGGTCGTCGATGGCGGTCATCGTCTTCAACCGGCTCGACCGATCCTGCATGGCGGCGCGGACGGCCGTCTCGTTGTCGCGCATCGTCTGGGCGACGGTGCCCCACAGGTCTTCCTGTGCCGTCACGATCTGCAACTTGTCGTGCAGTTCCTTGATCCGGATCTCGCTGCCATGGTCGCCGCCGACAATTATCTTGGCCGGTTGAGCGACAACTATGATGGCCGGTATGATTGCCCGCTGGGGCCGGACGTAAGGAGGGGCGGAGCCCCGACTGGAGACCGGCCC
>NZ_CAINTR010000029.1 GCF_903853455.1 uncultured Magnetospirillum sp. | reverse complement strand
TAGACTTTAGTCGGCTCCGAATTACGGCACCGACGCCGCCTGCGCATCCCTTCCTGTCTCTTCACTTGTCAAACAGCAGAGAACCTCGCAAGATCCTCGGTCCCGCCTCGGCGGGGAGGCCGGTTTCTACCCGACCCAACCAACCCTGTCAACCCTTGTTTTTACCTTTCGGTAAACCCCGCTGACCGGGCCTCTTTCCCCACCGCGTCAACCTCTCGGCCCTCGCTGCGGGAGGCGGGTTCTACGCCGCCTCAACCACCCTGTCAACCGTTGTTTTTACCCGAAGGTAAACCCCGCTGACCGGGCCTTCCAACCGCACCGCCAACCTTCCGGTCTTCGGCGCGGGAGGCGGGTTCTACGCCGCCCAAACCACCCTGTCAACCCCTGTTCCACCCGAAGGTGAAACCCGCCAACCGGGCCGTCCCCACCGCTTCAACCCCGAAGGATCGTCCCGGCGAGGGGCGGGTTCTAGCCCCTCCAGCCAAGCCCGTCAAGGCTTATTGTGAAGGCTCCGTGACATCGCCCCAGCACTTGGGACGAACTTTCAGTCTAGTCCGAGCGTCGCCGGCCTGCAATCCCCATGTTGCCCCTTGCAACGGGTTGGCGCCGCGACCTTATACACACCACGGGGGATGACCGACGGCGTGACCGGAAGAAGGGAGCGAGATGTTTGGCATTACCCGCGCACCCGACTTTGACCACCCTGGCCTGATCTGGTTCAACGTCGCCACTCCCCTGTCCCTGGGCGACCTCCGCGGGCGGCTGGTGATCCTCGATTTCTGGACCTTTTGCTGCGTCAACTGCCTGCACACCCTGCCGACCCTACGGCGGATCGAGGCGGCCCATCCTTCGGAAGTGGTGGTCATCGGGGTCCATAGCCCCAAATTCGCCCATGAATGCGCCCCCGACGCCCTGGCCAGCGCCATCCTGCACTATGACATCCGCCATCCGGTGATCCACGATCCCCATACCGTATTGTGGGAGGAGTATTGCGTTCGGGCCTGGCCGTCGCTGGTGTTCATTTCTCCCGATGGCATGGTGATCGGCCAGATGGCGGGCGAGCCCAACCCGGATCTGCTGATGCGCGGGATCGGCGCCATGCTGGAACAGTTCTGGGGCGAGGGCCATCTCTCCCCGGCACCGCTGCTGGACGCTCCCGCCGCCGTCACGGCGGCTCCGGGTGCCCTCCGCTTCCCCGGCAAGATCAAACCCTGCCCCAATGCCCATGGCGGCAAGCTGTGGGCCATCGCCGACAGCGGCCACCATCAGATCGTGCTGGTGGATGATGCCGGGATGGAGGTGAAGCGCTGGGGCAGCGGCGAGGCCGGCTTCCGCGATGGCGGCGCCGACGCCAGCTTCAACGGCCCCGAAGGGCTGGCCTGCGATCACGTGGCGCTCTATGTCGCCGACACCCGCAACCACGCCATTCGCCGCATCGACCGCGTCACCGGCGAGGTTTCGACCCTGGCCGGGGTGGGGCTGCGCGGCGACATCCTGCCTCCCGGCAAAAGAGTGGCGGCGGGAATGGCCTTGGCCTCCCCCTGGGACCTGGAGGTGCGGGCCGGCCAGCTTTACTTCGCCAATGCCGGCAGCCATCAGATCGGCCGGATCGACCTCGCCCGCGGCCGCCTCCAGGTTCTGGCCGGCACCGGCGAAGAGGGCATCGTCGACGGCCCGGGGCCGCAGGCCCTGCTGGCCCAGCCCAGCGGCCTGGCCCTCGCCCCCCAGGGAGACGCGCTCTATTTCACCGATGCCGAGACGTCGTCGGTCCGCCGCCTGTCCCTGACCGATGCGGGGCGCGTCACTACCCTGATCGGCACCGGCCTGTTCGATTACGGCGACGCGGACGGCCCCTGCGAACAGGCCAGTCTGCAACATCCAATGGGATTGGCGGCGCTGGACGGAAGGCTGGTGGTCGCCGACAGCTATAATGGCGCCCTCCGGGTGATCGATCTGGCCCAGGGAATCGTGTCCACCCTGTCGCCAGCCGGCACCGACCCGCCCGGCCTTGCGTGGTCGGAGCCGGCCGGCATCGCCGCCGACGGCCCCGACCGGCTGCTGCTCAGCGACACCAACAACCACCGCATCGTCGAGATCCGCCTCGACCACGGGAGTTCGCGAACCTGGATGGGATAGGGTCAAAACCCTATTGTCCGTCGGAATGTGAAGACACTAATGTCAGGAAAGCTTTCGGGGAGCAGACCATGGCCGCCAAGTCTCGGACGGAGATCATCGACGACATCGAGGATTGCATCGCTCGCAATGGCGCCAACTTCGCCGAGTGGTATGTGGGCTTCACCGGCAGCCCCAAGGTCAAGCTGTTCAACCACCACAAGCTGAAGGACAAGGGCGACGCCTGGATCTCGCGCCTGGCCAAGGACGAGTACGAGGCCCACGAAGTCGCCGAATTCTTCCGCACCAACCGCCGCACCAAAGGCCCCGGTGGCCAGCCCGGCGACAACGACCTCTACGTCTACGCCTACAAGATAAAGCCGCACACCAAGCCGTGAAGCTCAGACCAGGCCGTGAAGCTCAGACCAGGCCGTCCAGCCCCGCTTCCCGCAGCGACGCGGCGATGTCGGCGATGGAGCGGAACAGCATCAGCGGATCATCCCGCGACGGCAGGAAGCCGCGCCGCCGCCAGAATGACGCGGCCTCGGAATCGATGGCGTTGACCATCAGGGCGCGACCGCCGATCAACTGTGCCCCCAGGACGCAACGGATCAAGGCGTGACGCAGCAGCCCGGTGCCGATCCCCCGGCTGGCCCAGTCGGTGTCGGTCGCCAATTGCCCCAGCAACAGACATGGCACCGGATCGGGCGGCTGGCCGGTGCGGATTGATCGCGGCGGAACCGTCGAAACCACCGCCGTCGGCGCCAGCCCGTAATAGCCCACCACCCGCCCGGCGGCATGAACCACCATGACGACGGTGAAGCCTTTCTGCTGGTTGGCGAGGGCGCGGGTCTTCAGCCAGTGGTCCAGCGCCGGCTTGCCGCACGAGAAGGACGAAACATCGTGAGCGGCACTCAGCGGCTCCGGCGCCGACAGGTCCATGGCGGCGCTCAGCCCCGCCCGCCCGTCGGCTCCCACGGCGCCGGGCGCAGCAACGCCTCGACCATGGGCGCCACCGGCTCGGCCGGCGCCGACAGCACCGCCGTGAAGGCGGCGAATCCTTCCGGGCTCATCCGCACCAGGGCGCTTTGCATCAGCACGTCCTCGGCGGCATGCACCGCCGCGTCCCGCACGAACTCCGTCCGCGACCGGCCGCGCAACCCCGCCGCCCGGTCGATCAGGGCGAGATCGGCCTCGGGCAGGCGCATGGACAGGGGATGATCTTTGCGATGGACGGTGGGGGCCATGGCCGGGTCTCCGGTGAACCGAGCATCACTATGAGCGCCTGTAGTGCGGTTTGCAATACGGGGCGGGATGGGGCTCATGGGCAGGCCAGCGAGCAAAGGATTGTTGTCCTCGGATTCCTTTTCATCACCCCCGCGAAAGGGGATCCATGGCGGGAAGGTCGTGGCTGGATAGTCTCGCCGACCCAATTGGCCCCCAAGCCGTACCCCTACGGGCCGATGGCTCGCCGTAGGATGTGCGCGCCGGAGAGAAAGTAGGCCACGGATCGGCGCCGTTGTGGTGCTGAGGGCGGCGTAAAAGTCGGCCAGTGATATGCCCTTCGTTTCTGATGATGACGAAGGGCGGGAGCATGAAGCCCGTGGATCTTTATCTGT
>NZ_CAINTR010000028.1 GCF_903853455.1 uncultured Magnetospirillum sp. | reverse complement strand
GCCCGCCGACCGCCCGCGCAAGGCACTCCGCAGCCTGATCTCGTTCTTCAAGCGCGGCATCCGGCGCCTTCAGGCAATCCTCCAATCTTTCGCCCCATTGCCGCCCCTATGGCGGGCATGGAGAAACTGAGGGATGGTGAGACAGAAACGTACGCACGCCTAGCGCGGTGGTCACGACCTCCTCTATGGTTCTCGTTTCCCCCAGTTCCATCAGTCGACGGTCGTTCTCAATCAGGGTTTCCGCTTCTCTGAGCGGGAAGATTGCCCGGTCGTCGTGCCCGATAACCGAGGCGCTGTCCTTGCCGACGAATTGCCCCGCTTGACGGTTGAACAGCTGATATCGGCCGGTAGTGTCCTTGACATAGATGGCGTCGGTCGACCCTTCTGCGACGACCTCAAGCAATTGCAACGCATGAGCCTTGGCAACCTGCTCCCGGGAGATTTTCGATGCATGGCCCCCAAGTTCTGGGTCATTCGCCTCATCAGCCCATAGAGTATGACTGTGGTCAGGGCGACGAAAGCCCATCCCTTGAACGCGCCGACGACGGCCATCTGCCTAGGGTTGTCGATAACCAACCCGATGGCACCGTCGGAAACTGCAATCCACGTCGTCGCATAAGCCGCATACGCCAACGCGAACTTGGCTGGACTACCGAGAGACATCCATCTGCCAGAATTCTTTTCTGCGACGGGGGTATTGTCCATGCCAAGCTCCAGATTGGATTTTCTGCCGAACAAGAGGCCCGGCGTGTGGCGCTTTTCCCGTTTTGCCTACACTTCCGGGCTGAACACCACCCACGCAGTTTCGCCGCCAGGATAGGTCAAGGTCCGTCATTTGACCATATAGATAGCCGTATCGTCGGTAACATGTGAAGTGGCCGGAGCTTGTAGCAAGTGATCTGACCGGTTCTAGAATTGCTCCAGCAAGGTGGTGCCGGCAGGCCACGTCATAAGTGAAGGGGGGCCAGGTTGTGGATGGGCGACGCAAATGCAAGCAATCACTCATATCAAGGCGAAAATCTCACAGATGAAGGGCGAATGACCTGAGCCATCCGCCCTCATTCCCTCCTCATTCGCTTGGCAGCAGGTTCCACGCTCTGGCGGCGATGGTCGCCGTTGCGACCAGTCGCTGAGGCGAAGGCGATTCCCGCTCGAATATCGTCATGTTCCACCGATCATTCTGTCGGCTTGGACCACATAGTCAGCCCAGCGCACCAGCGCGACCCGCCGCTCATCCATCCGGTCATGGCAGTCGTAGACGGCGACAATCCCTTGGGGCACATGGCCAATCACCATTTCAGCGGTGGTTTCGTTCACACCCAGTCGCGAGAGGCCGGTTCGCAGGGTGCGGCGGATATCGTGCAGGGTGAAGTCTGCCCTGTCACCCAGCGTCGTGCGCAATCGGCGAACCGCCGAGGCGGCACCGTTGAACGGCTTATCGGGCTCTCGGCCGGCCAAGACATACCCTGTTGCACCGTCCGTCCTGCGGCGACGCAGGATGTCCATTACCTGTGGCGACAATGGCACGGAATGATCCATATCGGTCTGGGAACCGGTCTTATAGCGGGACTTGGGAATGACCCACAGTTCGGCATCCATATCGACCTCTTCCCAGGTCATCAGGCGAACCTCGTCGCGACGCTGGCCAGTCAAGATCAGCAGACGCAAGAAATCTCCGGTTAGATTACCGAGGTCGGCTGCTGCGCTCCAGGTGGCAACGATTTCCGCGTCGGAAAGCACTCGACGACGGGGGTTCTCTTTCTTTGCCCCAGCGGCGGCGCGCACCTCCTTCTTGCGGGCCGATGGGACCCCATCGACATAGCCCTTCTGCTCGCACCAGCGAAGCAACGCCATGACCTCGGAGTAAACCCGGTTCGCCTGAACGGTGAAGCCCTTTGTGGCAACGGAACCCACCACGTCAACGACATCAGCGCGTCGCACGGTGCGGATCAGGCGTTTCCCCATCGGTCCGATCACATGATCACGAACCAAGGCTTCTTTTAGGCTGATGGTTGAGGCACGCAATGCCGGTCGCATGGCTTCGATATATTCGGTATGGGCCGTAGCGACGGTCATCGTTTCGGCTTTCTGGCGGGCGTTCAATTCCGCCGGGGAAAGTCCCTCACGAGCGCTTGCGGCATAAGTTTTCGCTTTTTCTCGAGCATCGGTCAGTGAGGTGCTGGGATAGCCCCCAATGGACTGCCATGTCCGTTTTCCATTCACCTCAACCCGAACGACCCAAATTTTCTCGCCCTTGGGAGCGATCCTCAACGTCAGGCCCTTGCAGCCGCCATCGGTGACGTTTTTCCAGCCCGCCTGGCCCTTAGTCGGCTTTATCGTCCTTACGACGTAGTCGGTTAGAGGCTGTGCTTTTCTCGGCATGATCGGTAGCCCTGTGGTTCTCCGTGTGCCTAAGGTGTGCCTAAAACACTCGGTCGGGGGTGTGCAAGAGCGAACAATGGCAGCCGTCAGCATTTGAATTATGCTGATATTTATGCGTAATATCAATTAGATAATCCGTTCACGGCGGTTCGTGGTTGTCCGCCGATGAATGGTGGGATAGCTCGGGACGTCAGCCTCCTAGACGTGAAGCCTCCCTGTTTGACTTAGCCCCTGGTGCATAACCAGGGGCTTTCTTTTTGTCGGGAATGCTGAGGGTGTTGCGGGCTTCTGTCGATGGCGGCCTGGCGGGATGGAGATCCTTGCAAATCGGAACGAGAGCTGTTACATAAAGGCCCATGGCTCGAAATTGCAGATTCGCCGTTGCCGTCCACGTCGCCGCCCTGCTCGCCATGGAAGAGCAGTCCCGCACCTCGGAATGGATCGCCGGCAGCGTCAACACCAATCCCGTGGTGGTGCGGCGCATCCTGTCGGCGCTGGCCAAGGCGGGGCTGGTGATCTCGACGCGGGGGATCAACGGCGGCTCCACCCTGGCCAAGTCGCCGGAGCGTATCACCTTGCTGGACCTCCACCGGGCGGTGGACGAGGAGGAGACGCCGGCCTTGCACAACCAGCCGCCCAATCCGGCCTGTCCGGTGGGGCGCAACATCCAGTCGGTCCTGGTCCGGGTGATGGATCGGGCCGAGGCGGCCAAGGAGGCGGTGCTGGCCACCACCACCCTGGCCGATGTCACCGGCGCCCTGCGCGCCGCCACGGGATAGCTGTTTTTTTGCCCCGAAACGTAATTGTAATAGTTTCGCTTACAAGGAGAGCGCCATGACATCCATTGCTATCGTCTATCATTCGGGCTTCGGCCACACCAAGGTCCAGGCCGAGGCCGTCGCCGCCGGCGCGCGGTCGGTCGCCGGTGCCGAGGTTCATCTGATCCCGGTGGAAGAGGCCGAGGCCAAGGCCGAGCTGCTGAACGCCGCCGACGCCATCATTTTCGGCTCGCCCACCTATATGGGCTCGGCCAGCGCCAAGTTCAAAGAGTTCATGGAGTGGTCGAGCAAGATCTGGTACGGCCGCGGCTGGCAGGACAAGCTGGCCGCCGGCTTCACCGTCTCGGCCAGCCAGAGCGGCGACAAGCTGGCGGTTCTCCAGCAATTGGCGGTGTTCGCCGCTCAGCACGGCATGCTGTGGCTCGGCCTTGACCTGCTGCCCGGCAACAATTCGTCCAAGGGCAGCATCGACGACCTCAACCGCCTGGGCAGCTTCCTCGGCGTCATGGCGCAAAGCAACGCCGACCAGGGGCCGGAAGGCGTCACCGTCGCCGACCGCAAGACCGCCGAGCATCTGGGCAAGCGCGTCGCCCAGGCCGCCGCGCGCTGGGCGAAGTAGCCGCCGGGACGTCCCCTCGCCTGCAAGCGGGCGGGGGGCTAGCTGTAGCTGCCGATGGTGAGCTTGTCGGGTGAATCCGCCACCAGTTGCAGTGCGACGGTGCCGCTGCTGGTGCGGATCAGCAGTTCCAGGAACCAGGTGCCGTCGTCCAACTCGATGGGCGCGGCGGTGCCGATATAGGTCACCCCTTCGACATCCATGCTGATGCTGTGGTTGTCGTTGAACGAAATCGCCGCGACCTTCATGGTCCCTAACTCCTTTGGGAAGCGGGGACAGGCTCGCGCAAAGCGGGGGCGCCGTCAATCATCTGAAGAGGCTAGGCGTCCGGGAAGGCGACAAAGAACCGGCTGCCCTGGCCGGGCTCGGACTCGACCCAGATCCGGCCGCCATGGCTGCGGACGATCTTGCGGCAGATGGACAGGCCGATGCCGGTGCCCTCGATCTTGCTTCCGGTGTGCAGCCGCTGGAACATTTTGAAGATCCGGTCGAAATATTGGGGCTCGATGCCCATGCCGTTGTCCTCGACCCACAGCACCCATTCGGGCCCGTCGTGGCGGCTGCCGACCGTGATTTGCAACGGCCGGTCGGGTTGGCGATATTTGACGGCGTTGCCCAGCAGGTTCTGGAACAGCCGGATCAATTCGCCCGCCACGCCCTTGATGGTCGGCAGCGGCGCGTCGATGGTCAGCGTCATGCCAGACTCGCCGCCGCCGAGTCCCAGGTTGGCGGCGGCAACGGTGACGATGTCGCCCAGATCGATGGGCTCGGCCTCCTCCTCGCCGCGGCCGACCCGCGAATATTCCAGCAGGCCCAGGATCAGGGCATCCATGTGCTTCACGCCGTCGACGGCATAGCTCATGAACTCGGTCTCGTCGGGGCTCAGCTTGTCGCCCAGGCTGCGCGCCAGCAAGGTGACGTAGCTTGACACCATGCGCAGCGGTTGGCGCAGGTCGTGCGACGCCACATAGGCGAACTGTTCCAGGTCGGCGTTCGACCGCTCCAGTTCCGCCGATTTGGCGGCCAGCTCCGCCTCGAAGCGGTTGCGTTCGGTGACATCGACCACGATGCTGCTGAGATAGGAGCGTCCTCGCACATGCAGGGGGGAGGAATACACCTCCACATCGCGCACGTCTCCCGACGCCAGACGATGCTTGAACCGCAGGAACATGCGCTCCTGGCGCTCGACCGCCGCCATCTCCGCCATGACCTCCTCGGGCGCCATGGTGTTGATGGCGGTGATGCTCATGGTCTTCAGCACATCCAGCGGATAGCCATAGAACAGCGCCGCCGACTGGTTGGCATCGACGATGCGGCCATCGGCGGGGTTGACCAGCAGCTTGACCGCCAGATTGTGGTGGAAGATCTGACTGTACAACTCCTCGCGCTCGGCGGTGGCCTGCTGCGCCAGGGTGGCATCGGTGACGTCACGGCCGGTGGTGTGATAGCCGGTGGGGGTGCCGCGCTCGTCGAACGATGCGGTGGTGCGCCACTCGATCCAGCATACCGGCTGGCCGGGACGGACCACCCGCCGGCGATCCTCGCGGCTGGCGGTGGCAGGGGTCATTCCGTGCAGGATGTCGAGAACGTCCTGATGTTCGGACTCCGGCAGGAAGTCCAGCCACTTCTTCCCGATCAGCGTCTGGGGCGCCATGTCGTAGAACGCGGCATAGGCCGGATTGAAGAAGGTCAGGGTGGTGTCGGGAAGATAGTGGTGGATCAGATCGCTCTGGCCTTCGATCAGCAACCGATAGCGCTCCTCGCTGGCGGCCAGAGCTTCCACCGCTGCCCGTTCCGTCCGTTCGCGCCGTTCCAGTTGCAGCGCGATCAGCAGGACGAGAAGGCTCAAGACCACACCCGCCGCCGCGATGGCGGCGGCGTTCAAGCTCCAGCGGCGCAGCGCCGTCTCGACGGTGGTTCCCACCGACACCACCACCGGATAGCTCTCGGACGCCACATAAGAGGCCAGCCGTTGTCGGCCGTCGAACGCGCTTTCGGCGATGAAGGTTCCGGTGCGGGCGTGGGGCAGGTACTGGGTGAACAGCGGACCGGATTTGATCGAGGCGAGGTTTCCGGCTCCCTGGTCGGGCAGTCTGGCCAGCACGTCGCCGGCGCGGTTGGAGATGACCGAGCGGTCCACCTCCTCCGACAGGGTGCCGCTTAGCATACCAAGGAAGAATCCGGGATCGAGCGCCGCCACCACGACGCCGTCGAAGCTGCCGAGCTTTCCCACCAACGGGCGGGCCAGCAGCACGCTGATCCGGCCGATAGTCGGATTGAGCACGGGCTGGGTCAGGGTCAGCCCCAGCCGGCCGGCGGTGGACCGGATGGCCTGGAAATAGGGACGGGCGCCGAGGTCGGCCCCCCGCAGCGCCGCCAGGGTGCTGTAGGTGACGATGCCGTCGGCATCCACGACGAAGACCGAGCGCACCTCGCCGAAGGCGGTGCTGCGGGCCAGCATGAAGGTGGTCAGGGCGGTCTCGTCCATCGTGGCCGTGTCGGACACCTTGACGCCCACGTCCTGCAGCATGGCGTCGACGCCGCGCAACGCCGCGTCCACCCGCTCGGACACCGACACGGTCAGGGACTGGGTCAGCCTTTCGGACGCGTGCAGCGATTCCGTCCGGTCGTGCCAGACCAGCCCCCCCACCGACAGCCAGATGGCGAGCAGAACCAGCAACGACGTCCGCAACGGACGGCGCAAGGGTCGAGCCGTGGTCACATCATTCCCCTAACCGCGTCCGTGATCTTACGCCCCCTCGATCTCACCCGCTGCCGTTTGCAGATAATTCGGTAATCCGACCGCGTCGATCAGCCCAAGCTGGGTCTCCAGCCAGTCGATGAGCTCTTCGCACTCTTCCAGGATTTCCGTCAGTTCGTCGCGGGTGACGAAGTCGGTCCTGGCTTCGCACAGGGCGATGGCGGCCACCAGCGCCTTGTGTTCGGCGCCGGCCATCTTGAGGTCGCTGGCCACGATCTCGGGAACATTCTCGCCGATCATCAGCTTGCCCAGATCCTGGAGATTGGGCAGGCCTTCGAGGAAGAGGATCCGCTCGACGATGGCGTCGGCCGCCTTCATCTCCTTGATCGAGGCGCCGTAGACCGCCTTGCCCAGATCCTTGAACCCCCAATTCTTCAGCATGCGGGCATGCAGGAAGTACTGGTTGATGGCGGCCAACTGCACCTTGAGGATGGCGTTGAGCTGCGCGATGACGTCCTTGTCGCCCTTCATGATCCGCGCTCCCTCAACCGATGCCGCCCGTGGCGGATTGCAGGTAGTTCTGCAGGCCGATCTTCTCGATCAGGCCCAACTGCTGCTCCAGCCACAAGGTGTGGTCCTGCTCGGTGTCTTCCAGGATCTTGGCCAGGATGCGCCGGCTGTCGTAATCCTGCTGCTCCTCGCAATGGGCGATGACCTCCTTCAATTCCTTGATCACCGCCAGTTCCAGGTCGAGGTCGGCCCGCAGCATGGCGGGCACGTCCTTGCCGATGGTCGGAGCCGGCCGCTTGGAGAGGTCGGGCGTGCCTTCCAGGAAGAGAATCCGGCTGATCAGCAGGTCGGCATGGCCGACTTCGTCCTGGCGTTCATGCTCGATCCGTTCGTAAAGAGTGCGAAAGCCCCATTCCTTATACATGCGGGAATGGACGAAATATTGGTCGGCGGCCACGAGTTCTCCCACCAGGAGAGTATTGAGCCGCGAGATAACGCTCTTCTTGCCCTTCATGGACCGCCTCCTGATGAATACCCTGTGGTCGGTCAGCCTAGCACTCCGGTACTGGATGGCAAGGTGACTCGGCCTATAGATGGGAACGAATCAGCGGCTTACAGCTTCTTCCATCAGCCATGCGCGGAAGGCTTGCAGGTCCGGCCGGTCCCGGTGGTCCGGCGCGCAGACCAGATGATAGGCGCTCGACAGCGGTCGTCCGGGAAACAGCGCCACCAGCCGTCCCGAGGCCAACTCGTCGGACACCAGGGTCCGCCACAACAGCGCCGCCCCCAGACCGGCCATGGCCGCCTCGATCACCAGGGCGGCGTCGCCGAACGGGCGCAAGCGCAGGGGATGGGCCGGAACCACCCCCATCTCGCCCAGCCAGGTCGGCCAGTCGGGAAAGTCGGGGTCCCAGCCCATGGTCTGGTTGACCAGCAGGGAGACCTCGCACAGATCGGCCGGATGCGGCAGCCGCTCGGCCAGACGCGGCACCGCCACCGCCACCACCTCCTCCAGGCGCAGGCGCTCCACATGCAGGCCGGGATAGCGGCCGCTGCCGTAGCGGATGGCCACGTCCACCCCCTCGCGCTCCAGGTCCACCAGCCGCAGGGTCGCCGACAGATGCAGTTCGATCTCGGGATGGCGGGTGTGAAAGCGCTCCAGCCGGGGCACCAGCCAGCGCGACGCGAAGGCCGGCGGCGCCGACACCACCAGCGGCCGCTCCACCTCCGGCGGCACCAGCCGGTCCGCCGCCCGCGCCAGCCGGTCGAAGGCGTCGGTCAGGGCGGCGGCGGCCTCGACGGCGTGGAGTTCCAGCGCCAGACGCAGGCCGCGCCGGAACAGCGGCAGTCCCAGGCGATCCTCCAGCAGCTTGATCTGCTGGCTGACCGCCGCCGGCGTCACGCCCAGTTCCTCCGCCGCACGGGCGAAGGAGAGGTGGCGGGCCGCGGCCTCGAAGGCCTGAAGCGCCCGCAACGGGGGAAGGCGGCGGTACAGGGCCATGATTAGATTTTCTAATGTGAAAGCCGAGAATACCTCGTTTGCGCCTGGGCGTATAGAGGGCCTATGGTTCACCATGGTTAGCGGCTCTGAACGGAGAGGCATCATGGGTTCGGCGAATTCCTACGGCCTGGCGGCTCTGTCGGCCCTGTTCTGGGGCGCGAATTTCAATCTGGCCGGCCCCGTCCTGGCGGACATGCCGCCGTCGCAGGCGGCGGCGGCGCGCTTCATCCTGGCGACGGTGATCATGGTGGCCGTCACCATCACCCGCCGCGAGGGCATGGCCATGCTGGGCATCGCCCGCCGCCACGGCTTGCGGCTCGGCCTGATCGGGGTCGTCGGCATCGCCGGCTTCAACATCCTGTTCTTCGACGCCATGCGGACCACCTCGGCGATCAACGGCTCGCTGGTCATGGCGACCAATCCGCTGCTCACCGCATTGTTGGCCGCCGTGATGCTGGGCGAACGGCTGCCGCGCCGTCAGGTCGCCGCCCTGCCGGTGGCGTTCCTGGGCGTCGCCACCGTCATCCTGGGCGGTGGTTCGGCCGAGGGCTTCCACGCCGGATGGGGCGACCTGGAAATGCTGGCGGCCAACCTGGCCTGGGCGCTGTACAACGTGCTGGCGCGCAAGCTGACGCCGCCCGGTCCGCAATTCGCCAACGTCACCATCGTGATGGGAGCCGGCGCGGCGGTTCTGACCCTGGCGGCGCTGATCGGCGGCGGGCCGGCGGCCGTGCCCGGTCCCGGCGCGGCGGCGGCCCTGTTGACCATGGTGGTGTTGGGATCGGTGCTGGCCTATCTGTTCTGGAGCATCGCCATCACCCGGCTGGGAGCGGGGCGCACCGCCCTGTTCCTCAATCTGGTGCCGGTCTTCGCCACTGTCATCGCCAGTCTGGGCGGCGATTCGCCCAATCACGGCCAACTGGCGGGGGGAGCGGTGGTGATCGCCGCCGTCGCCTATGCCATGCTGCCGGCGCGGCGGCCGGTCGGCGGTTGCCTGAAAGAGGAAACCACATGACCGACGGACCGACGCTGGATCTGAAAGACCCCGGGCTCTACCGCCACTGGGCCAAGGACACCCTGCGCTATTGCGACACCGACAAGCAGGGCCACATCAACAACATCGCCTTCGCGGTGTTCTGCGAGACCGGCCGGGTGCAGTTCCTGCTGGAGCCGGGCCAGCCGCTGACGCCGCCCGGAACCTTCATCGTCATCGCCCGACTGGCGTTGGATTTCCTGGGCGAGATCCATTGGCCGGGCGAGGTGCGGATCGGAACCGGCGTCATGTCCATCGGACGCTCGTCCTTTACTCTCGGGCAGGGAATCTTCGTGAACGAGCGCTGCGTCGGGATCGCCGATTCCGTCCTGGTCCTGGCCGACGAGGCCACCCGCCGCTCCACCCCGCTGCCGGAGGCCATGCGGGAGCGGCTGAACGCGGCTTTGCTGATGACGCCTTAACGCTCGCGGCGCAACACCCAGCGCAACTGCTGGCCGGAGGAATTGGCGGCGTAGCCGTAGATCTTGCCGCCCTCGGTAAGCACGCCGTTGAAGGTGAAGGCGACTTCGCCGTTGTCGCCGGCGGTCAGCCGCAGGGTGCAGGCGCTGACCGCGTCCACCTTGCCGTCGAAGCGGGCGCCGTCCTTCCAGCCTTCCGAGCGGTTGATGTCGGGCTTCTGCTCCAGGGTCCATACCAGGTTGCCAGCGGCGGCGCGGCGGAATTCCCACTTGGAATAGGGCGCCACCCAGCGTCCCACCAGCCAGTCGCCGGAATCGGGTTTGGCGGCGTCGCAACTGGCCTCGGGCAGCGGCTCGGGCGGGGGCGCCTTCGGCCCCTGGGGCAGGTCCTCGGCCAGGGCCGGCAGGGCGAGGGCGATCAGGGCGACGAAAGCGGCGGCGAATTGGCGCAAAGGGATCATTCCTTGGTGCGGGAGGCGGGGACATAGCCCAGGTCGGTCATGCAGGACGCTAGACTGGAATCGTAGCGCTTCTTGGCCTGCTGGCGGTCGTATTCCCGAAACGGGCTGCCGGTGGCGCTGTCGTCCTCGCGCCAGCCCACGTCGCGGTCGGCGTAGCGGCGGCAGCGGGAATAGTCGCCGCTCCATTGGTCCTTCGGCACGTCGGGATTCTTCCACGGCAGCGAGGTGGAGGCACAGCCGGCGAGCGACAGGATCAGGAGGAGGGCGGTGGCGATTTTCATGCGCCCTATACCGCCACAGCACGGCCGGCTTGGCAAGATGGAGCCGGCGACCGAGGCGAACGAATAAACCCTGGAACAATTCCGTTTCCCGTGATGATCGCCGAGTCTATACTCCGGCCGCCGTTACGCTGCGATGCAGCATCACACAAACCATGGAGACCGGTAATGAGCGGCGAATCGCTGAACGGAATGTACTTCGAGGAACTCTCGATTGGCCAGTCGGCCATCTTCGCCAAGACCGTGACCGAGTCCGACATCGTCACCTTCGCCGGCGTGTCGGGCGATTTCAACCCGGTCCACATCAACGAGGAATTCGCCAGCCAGACCCTGTTCAAGGGCCGCATCGCCCATGGCATGCTGTCGGCGGCGTTCGTCTCCACCGTGTTCGGCACCAAGCTGCCGGGGCCGGGATGCATCTACGTGTCGCAGCTGCTGAAGTTCAAGGCGCCGGTCCGCATCGGCGACACCGTCACCGCCCGGGTCGAGGTCACCGCCCTGACCCCGGAAAAGAAGTTCGCCACCTTCAAGACCACCTGCTCGGTGGCCGGCAAGATCGTCCTGGATGGCGAAGCCACCCTGATGGTTCCGTCCAAGGGCTAGCACCTACCCCTCCCTCTCCCTTAGGGAGAGGGAGGGCACTCCAAGTGTAGCGCGCCGGTCTTGCGCTTCGGCCGGTAATCGAATACCCCTTTGACCTTGGTTTTTCCGAGGGTCCGATTTCAGATGCGCTTGGTTCGGCATTGTGGCGAATTCAATCTTGACCATCGCGGCTGCGTGGTGGCGTTGGGGAACTTCGACGGCGTCCATCTCGGCCATCAGGCGGTGATCCTGACCGCCCGGCGCATCGCCGAGGAGTTGGGTGTCGCCCATGGGGTGATGACCTTCGAGCCGCATCCGCGCACCGTCTTCCATCCCGAGCAGCCGCCGTTCCGCCTGACCCCGTTCCGGGTCAAGGCCCATCTGATCGAGGCGCTGGGCATCGACCTGCTGCTGCAACAGCACTTCGACACCGGCTTCGCCGGCATCTCCGCCCTTCAGTTCATCGAGGAGCAACTGGTCCAGTGCCTGGGCACCAAGCATGTGGTGGTCGGCTATGACTATGTGTTCGGCAAGGGCCGCCAGGGCACCTGCGCCTTCCTGCAAAAGGTCGGCGAGGAAAAGGGCTTCGGCGTCACCGTGGTGCCCCCGGCCATGGCGCCGTCGGGCGAGATTTATTCCTCCACCCAGGTGCGCGACTATCTGGTCGGCGCCCGGCCCGCCGATGCCGCCAAGCTGCTGGGGCATTACTGGGAGGTGGAGGGCCGGGTCGAGCATGGCGATGCCCGCGGCCATACCCTGGGTTTCCCCACCGCCAATCTGCGCCTGGGCGAGTACCAGCACCCCGCCGCCGGCGTCTACGCGGTGCGCGCCGGCATCGACAAGGGCGGCGACACGGTCTGGCACAACGGCGTCGCCAATTTCGGCCGCCGCCCCACCTTCGACAAGACCGACGAGCTGCTGGAGGTCCATCTGCTCGACGTGGACGAGGATCTGTACGGCCGCCATCTGCGGGTGGCGCTGATCGACTATATCCGGCCCGAGCGGAAGTTCGCCGGCCTCGACGAGCTGCGGGCGCAGATCGCGCTCGACATCGAGACCGGCCGCGCCATGCTGTCCGGCCGGCACTTCACCGCGAGCCCCGGCCCCATGGTGCCGGTATCGCCCTCACCTTGAGAATGCTGCCATGAGCGTCGACCTTAAGACCACCGTCTTCCTGCCCAAGACCGACTTCCCCATGAAGGGCGGGCTGCCCGACCTGGAGCCCAAGCTGCTGGAGCGCTGGGCCAGGATCGGTCTGTTCGACCGCCTGCGCGCCGACGCCAAGGGCCGGAGCAAGTTCATCCTTCACGACGGCCCCCCCTATGCCAACGGCAACCTGCATATCGGCCACGCCCTCAACAAGATCCTCAAGGACGTCATCACCCGGTCGCAGCAGATGCAGGGCAAGGACGCCGACTACGTGCCGGGCTGGGACTGTCACGGCCTGCCCATCGAGTGGAAGATCGAGGAAAAGTACCGCGACGCCGGCAAGGACAAGGACGAGATCGATATCGTCACCTTCCGCGAGGAATGCCGCCAGTTCGCCGCCAAGTGGATCGAGATTCAGAAGGAAGAGTTCAAGCGCCTGGGCGTGGTCGGCGACTGGGCCCATCCCTACACCACCATGACCAACCACGCCGAATCGGTGATCGTGGGCGAACTGGGCAAGTTCCTGATGGACGGCTCGCTTTATAAGGGCGCCAAGCCGGTGCTGTGGTCGGTGGTGGAAAAGACCGCCCTGGCCGAGGCCGAGGTCGAGTACCACGACCACACCAGCATCACCATCTGGGTCAAGTTCCCGGTGGTCAAGGCGTCGGTGCCTGCGGTCGAGGGCGCCAAGGTGGTGATCTGGACCACCACGCCGTGGACCATGCCGGGCAACCGCGCCGTCGCCTATGGGGCTGAGTTCGACTACGTGGTGGTCGAGGTGGAGAGCGCCGAGGCCGGCAGCACCGCCCTGGTCGGCGAGAAGCTGGTGGTCTGCGCCGATCTGGCCGGGCAGGTGGCCAAGGACGCCAAATGCGTCTTCAAGACCCTGGCCACCCTCACCGGCTCCGACCTCGCCGGCACCATCGCCCACCACCCGCTGAAGTTCCACCCCCAGGCCAATGGCGGCTATGACTTCGAGGTGCCGCTGCTGGCCGGCGGCTTCGTCACCACCGACACCGGCACCGGCTTCGTCCATATCGCGCCCGGCCATGGCGAGGACGACTGGCATCTGGGCAAGGCCCACGACATCGCCATCCCCGACACCGTCCAGCCCGACGGCAAGTACTTCCCCCATGTGGCCATCTTCGCCGGCCAGGAGGTTCTGGCCCAGGGCAAGAACGGCAAGTACTACTCGCCGGTCGCCAAGCCGGTGATCGCCGCCATGACCGAGTGCGGCAACCTGCTGGCCCATGGCAAGGTCGAGCACTCCTACCCCCATTCCTGGCGCTCCAAGGCGCCGCTGATCTTCCGCAACACGCCGCAATGGTTCATCTCCATGGAGAGTACCGGTCTGCGCGCCAAGGCGCTGGCGGCCATCGACGCCACCCGCTTCGTGCCGGACCAGGGCCGCAACCGCATCGGCTCCATGATCGAGAACCGCCCCGACTGGTGCGTGTCGCGCCAGCGCGCCTGGGGCGTGCCCATCGCCGTCTTCGTGGACAAGGTCTCCGGCCAGCCGCTGCGCGATCAGGCGGTGGTGGACCGCATCAAGGCCGCCTTCGCCGCCGAGGGTTCGGATTGCTGGTTTACCAGCCCGCCCGAGCGCTTCCTGGGCGAGGGCCGCAAGGCGGCGGATTACGACCAGGTGTTCGACATCCTCGACGTCTGGTTCGATTCCGGCTGCACCCACGCCTTCGTGCTGGAGGGCGACGAGTGGCCGCGCCTGTCCTGGCCGGCCTCGCTGTACCTGGAAGGCTCGGACCAGCATCGCGGCTGGTTCCACTCCAGCTTGCTGGAATCCTGCGGCACCCGTGGCCGTGCCCCCTATGACGCGGTGCTGACCCACGGTTTCGTCCTCGACGAGCAGGGCCGCAAGATGTCCAAGTCGCTGGGCAACGTGGTCAGCCCCCAGGAGGTGATGAGCACCCAGGGCGCCGACATCCTGCGGCTGTGGGTGGTGGGCTCGGACTATTCCGACGACCTGCGCATCGGCCCGGAAATCCTCAAGACCCAGGTGGACATCTACCGCCGCCTGCGCATCACGCTGCGCTATCTGCTCGGCGCGGTGGACGGCTTCACCGAGGCCGAGCGGCTGCCCCACGCCGAGATGCCCGAGCTGGAGCGCTGGCTGCTGCACCGTCTGACCGAGTTGGACAAGCAGATGCGCGACGCCTGCGCCAATTTTACCTTCCACGGCTTGCTCAACGAGCTGCACAGCTTCTGCGCCGTGGACCTGTCGGCCTTCTATTTCGACATCCGCAAGGACGCGCTGTACTGCGACGCGCCGTCATCCTTGCGGCGCCGGGCGGCGCGGACGGTGTTCGACATCCTGCTCGACACGCTGTGCAAGTGGCTGGCGCCGTTCCTGTCCTTCACCGCCGAGGAAGCCTGGCTGGCGCGGCATCCCTCCGAGGACGGCTCGGTCCATCTGGAGCAGTTCCCCACCATTCCCGCCGAATGGAAGGACGAGGCGCTGGCCGCCAAATGGGCGACCATCCGCGCGGTGCGCCGCGTCGTCACCGGCGCCCTGGAACTGGAGCGCGCCGCCAAGCGCATCGGCTCCTCGCTCCAGGCGGCGCCGCTGCTGACCGTCTCCAGCGAGATCCATCAGGCGCTGGAGGGGCTCGATCTGGCCGAGATCTGCATCACCTCGGGCATCCGGGTGTTGGAAGGCCAGCCGCGTCCCGAGGACTTCACCCTGGCCGAGGTTCCCGGCGTTTCGGTGGTGCCGCACGCGGCGGAAGGCGCCAAGTGCCAGCGCTGCTGGAAGGTGCTGCACGAAGTGGGCTCCGCCAGCCATGCCGAGGTCTGCCATCGTTGCGCGGACGCCATCCATGGGGAATAACATCCGCAACGGCCTGGGCATCGCCGGCCTGATCATCGTGCTCGACCAGTTGAGCAAGTGGTGGATCATGGAGAAGGTCATGCGTCCCGAGGGCGTCGAGGGGACGCCGTTCTTCACCCCGCTGCGAGTGGCGGTGACGCCGTTCTTCGATCTGGTGATGACCTGGAATCGCGGCGTCAGCTTCGGCATCGGCAACACCGACGGCTCGTGGAACGTGGTTCTGCTGTCCGGGCTGGCGCTGGTCATCGTCGTCGCCATGCTGATCTGGCTGCGCACCGCAGCCACCCCCTTGGCGCAGGTGGCTTTGGGTGGCATCATCGGCGGCGCGTTGGGAAACGTCGTCGACCGGCTGCGCTTCGGAGCGGTCGCCGACTTCCTCGACGTCCATGTGATGAGTTACCACTGGCCGGCCTTCAATCTGGCGGATTCGGCCATTACCGTCGGCGCGGTGATTCTCGTCGTGGACTCCTTGTTTGCCAACCGCGTTTCGACTAAGAATTAGGGCCATGACACAGACTCAACGCCCCCTCGGAAGTTTCGTTCGCGTCGCCGCCCTCGCGCTGGCGCTGCCGCTGGTGCTGTCCGCCTGCCAGGACGCCAAGCGAGCCCTCGGCTACGAGAAGCAGCCGCCCGATGAATTCCAGGTGGTGTCGCGCGCTCCGCTCAGCATGCCGCCGGACTTCTCGCTGCGGCCGCCGCAGCCGGGCGCCACCCGCCCGCAGGAGGGCACCACCCGCGACCAGGCCCGCAACGTCCTCACCGGACAGCGCACCGTCACCCCCATCTCCACCGAGGGGCGCGACAGCGGCGACCTGGCGCTGTTGAAGCGGATCGGCGCCGATTCCATCCAGCCCAACATCCGTGTTCTGGTGAACAAGGAAAATCAGTCGCTGCTGGAAGCCGACAAGAGCTTCTCCGACCGCATCATGTTCTGGCGCAAGCCCGAGCAGCCCGGCGTCTCGGTCGACCCGGCCAAGGAAACCCAGCGCCTGCGCGAGAATCAGGCGCTGGGCAAGTCGGTCTCCGATGGCGAGACGCCGCAGATCGAGCGCCGCAAGAAGGCTTGGCTCGAAGGCCTGTTCAATTAGGCACCTTGCCTGATCGCTGAGTTTCCCCCATATGGGTCCCATCTCACCCGGGAGGTAGGATGACATCCGTTCGCTTGTCCACGTGGGGGGCGACCCTGCTTCTCGCGCTGTCGGCCCTGGTCGCCGCTCCGGCCCAGGCCAGATTGTTCGACCCCGAGACCTTCACCCTGGCCAACGGCATGGAGGTGGTGGTGATTCCCAATCACCGCACTCCCATCGTGTCGCACATGGTCTGGTACAAGGTCGGCGCCGCCGACGAGGTGCCGGGCAAGAGCGGGCTGGCCCATCTGCTCGAGCATCTGATGTTCAAGGGCACGCCAAGCGTGCCGCCGGGCGAGTTCTCCAAGATCGTGGCGCGCAACGGCGGGCGCGACAACGCCTTCACCACCTCGGACTTCACCGCCTATTACCAGAACGTCGCCGTCGACCGGCTGGAGCTGGTGATGAAGATGGAAGCCGACCGGATGAAGAATCTGGTGCTGGACGAGGCCAATTTCCGCACCGAGCTGGCGGTGGTGCAGGAGGAGCGGCGCTCCCGCGTCGACAACAACCCCGCCGCCCTGCTGGCCGAGCAGATGGAGGCGACGCTGTTCCTCAACAGCCCCTACCACCGGCCGGTGATCGGCTGGGAAAAGGAAATCGCCGCCCTGACCCGCGACGACGCCTTGGCCTTCTATCACCGCTGGTACGCCCCCAACAACGCCATCCTGGTCATTGCCGGCGACGTGGACGCCGCCACCATCCGGCCGTTGGCGGAGAAGTATTACGGCGGGCTGGACCGCGCCGAGATTCCGGCTCGCGCCCTGACCCACGAACCGCCGGCCCGCGCCGCCCGCCGCGTCACCCTGACCGATGCCCGCGTCGGCCAGCCCAGTTGGACCCGCCTCTATCTCGCTCCCAGCGACAACGCCGGCGACAAGACCCTGACCGCGCCGCTGGAAGTGCTGGCGGAAGTGGTGGGCGGCGGCTCCACCTCGCGGCTGTTCCGCACCCTGGTGGTGGATCGCGGCCTCGCCGCCTCGGCCAGCGCCGCCTACGATTCCACCGCGCTCGACCTCTCCACCTTCCGCATCGGGGTCAGCCCCCGTCCCGGCGTGGCGCTGGACAAGCTGGAAGCCCTGGTGGATCAGGAGCTGGACCGCATCCTCAAGCAGGGCGTTCCCGCCGAGGAAGTGGAGCGGGCCAAGACCCGGCTGGTGGCGGGCAGCGCCTATGGCCGCGACAGCCTGCATACCGGCGCCCAGGTGCTGGGCGAGGCCTTGGCCACCGGCCAGAGCGTCGCCGAGGTGGAATCCTGGCCCGACCGCATCACCGCCGTCACCCCGGCGGAGGTGGCCCGCGCCGCCGCCGCGGTGCTGGACGTCAAGGCTTCGGTCACCGGCCTGCTGCTGCCCGACCCCAAGGTCCCGCCGGGATCCCGTCCGGCCATGTCGCCCCTGGCCGGCTTTACCAGGGAGTTGCACTGATGGTTGGGTTGAAACACCGGGCGTTCGCCGCCCTCGTCCTGCTCGCCCTTCTTCTCCCGTTGCCGGCCCTGGCGGTCACGGTGGAGAAGGTCGTCAGCCCCAAGGGCGTCGAGGCCTGGCTGGTGCAGGATCACGCCAACCCCATCATCTCCGTGGAGATCGCCTTCAAGGGCGGCGCCGCCCTTGATCCCGCGCCGAAGTCGGGGCTGGCCGAAATGACCGCCGGCCTGCTGGACGAAGGCGCCGGCCCCTACGATTCCCAGACCTTCCAGCAGAAGCTGGAGGATCTGGTCATCACCTTGAACTTCGACGCCGGCCGCGACAGCCTGCGCGGCCATCTCAAGACCCTGACCACCAATCGCGACACCGCCTTCGACCTGCTGCGCCTGTCGCTCACCCAGCCGCGCTTCGACAAGGAGCCGGTGGAGCGTATCCGCGGCCAGATCCTGTCGGGGCTGATGCGGGAATCCCAGGACCCCAATTCGGTGGCGGCGCGCCGCTGGTTCCAGACCGTGTTTGCCGGCCACGCCTACGCCCAGTCGCCGCACGGCACCATCGAGACGGTCAAGACCATCCAGGTCGGCGATCTGCGCTGGTACAGCCACGGCCAGTTGGCCCGCGACCGCCTGACCATCGGCGTGGTGGGCGACATCACCCCGGCCGAGTTGGCCCAGGTGCTGGACACCACCTTCGGCGCCCTGCCGGCCGCCGGAATGGCCGACACGATCGGCGATACCGCCGCCAAGGCGACCGGCGGCGTGACGGTGATCGAAAAGGACAATCCCCAGACCGTGGCGGTGTTCGGCGTTCCCGGCATCAAGCGCGACGACCCCGACTGGTACGCCGCCTATGTCACCAACTACATCCTGGGCGGCGGCGGGTTTTCGTCACGCCTGACCGAGGAGGTGCGCGAGAAGCGCGGCCTGGCCTATTCGGTCTATTCCTACCTGATGCCCCAGCGGCATGCCGGCTTGATCCTGGGCGGCGTCGCCACCGAGAATTCGCGCTTCGCCGAATCCATCCGGCTGATCCGGGCGGAGTTCCAGCGCATGCGCGACCAGGGGCCGACCGAGAAGGAGTTGACCGACGCCAAGACCTATCTCAACGGCTCGTTCCCGCTGCAACAGGATTCCACCACCGCCATCGCCGGGCTGCTGGTCCAGATCCAGGTCGACCATCTGGGGATCGACTTCCTCGACCGCCGCAATGCCATGATCGACGCGGTGACGCTGGAGGACGCCAAGCGGGCGGCCGTTCGCCTGCTCGATCCCGCCGCCCTCACCATCGTGGCGGTCGGTCGGCCGGCGGGGATGTAGGGGGACGGGGACAATCACCGCCGCTGGCGGAGCGCCGCGGCGTGGGCCCCCGGGACAAGCCCGGGGGTGACGGGTTCGTTTAACGGCGAGCTTACAGCCCTACTTCTTCTTGGACAGCTCGTCGATCTGCTGTTGCAGGGCGTTGAGGCGGGCCTGCAACTCCTCGGCGCGGGGCTCGCCGCCGTCGGCGCCGTGGGCTTGGTAGAACGGGGTGAACATCTTCATGGCGCTTTCGACGAAGGCCATGTTCTGCTTGCCCATTTCCTCGAACGGATTGAACGGGAACATCCCTTCCAGGGCGTTGCGCATATAGTCGCGCATCTGCATCTCGTTGCGCGAGAAGGCCTGCATGCTGTAGTCGAGATAGCGTGGCACCAGCCCGCCCAGAGAGTCGCCGTAGAACCCGATCAGCTGGCGCAGGAAGCTGATGGGCAGCAGGTTCTGGCCGCCCTTGCCCTCTTCCTCGACGATGATCTGGGTCAGCACCGAGCGGGTGATGTCGTCGCCGGTCTTGGCGTCGAAGACCACGAAGTCCTCGCCGTCCTTGACCATCTGCGATAGGTGGTCGAGGGTGACATAACTGCTGGTTGCCGTGTTGTAGAGGCGGCGGTTGGCGTATTTCTTGATCGTGGTCGGCGCCTTGGCGGTGGTCTGGGGCTCTGACATCGCTGTTTTCGTCTCGAAGTGTCGGCCCGGCCTTATTGCCCGCCGCGTCTGTCAGTAATAACAGAAATTTATGCGGGGAGCAGCACGAACAATGTCAGGTTGACTGGTCAAGGTCCGCCGGCTCCGCTATAGTCCCGCCATGTCAGATGCGCCGCCGGATTTCAACGCGCTCGCCCGCCGTTATCTCGATCTTTGGCAGGAGCAGGTCGCCGCCGTGGCTGCCGACCCCGCTTTGGCCGAGACCGTGGCGCGCAGCGTTGCGATGATGACCCAGAGTGCCGCCGCCATGGCCAAGGCGGCGAACGTCCACAGTGGCAAGACGGCGCCCGTCGGAAATGAACCGGGATCGGATGAGCGGACAGCGTCGCGCGACAACCAAACCCCCAACGGACACGGACACGGCCACGGCACGGACGGGGCCGCGGCCTCTGCCGCTGCACCTGATGACCCACGCCTCCACCATGATGAGCTCGCGCGCCGCGTTGCCGCTCTTGAAGAACGGGTCGCTGTCCTGGAAGCCGCACTTGGCGGAAGCGGCGGCAAGCCTGAGCGAAAGCCTGCGAAGCGGCGGAGCTGACGCCTTCAGCCAGTTGGAGGCCGCCATCGCCGACGAGGCGGCACGCCGCCACGACAGCTTTCTCGCCGGCATCGACTCCTACCGCCATCACCGTTATCGCCGCCTGCTGACCCCGCCGCCCTCGGTCTGGCGGCAGGGCACCACCAGCCTGCTCGACTATCGGCTGCCCGAAACCGCCGCCGACGCCCTTCCGGTTCTGGTGATCCCGTCGCTGATCAATCGCGCCTACATCCTCGACCTGTCCCACAAGCGCAGCGTCTTGCGCTACATGGCGGCCAAGGGGCTGGCGCCGTTCCTGGTGGACTGGGACGCGCCGGGGCCGGAGGAAAGCGGTTTCACCCTGACCGACTACATCGCCGGCCGTCTGGAGGCCATGCTGGACCGGGTCGTGGCGCTGACCGGGCGCAAGCCGGCGGTGGTCGGCTATTGCATGGGGGGGCTGCTGGCCCTGGCCTTGGCCCAGCGCCGGCCGGAAGCCGTCGCGTCGCTGGTCCTGCTGGCGACGCCGTTCGACTTCGTCGTCGGCCGTGAATCCAGCGCGGCGATGATGCGCGCCCTCAAAGGCCCCCTGGGCGACATGATCGACGCCGTCGGCTCGGTGCCGGTGGATATGCTGCAAGCCATGTTCGCCAGCCTGGATCCCGGACTGGCCGGCCGAAAATTCACCGCCTTCGCCCGCCTGCCCATCCGCAGCGCCCGGGCGCGCGATTTCGTCGCCTTGGAGGACTGGGCCAACGACGGCGTCCCCCTGGCCGGGCCGGTGGCGCGGGAGTGCCTGTTCGGCTGGTATGGCGACAACGACCCCGCCCTCGGCCGCTGGTTGATCAAGGATCGGCCGGTGTTTCCCGAGGAGGTGACGGTTCCCACCCTGCTGCTGATACCGCACCGCGACAGAATCGTGCCGCCGACCTCCGCTCTTCCGTTGGCAGAACGCATCCCAGGTGCCAAACTGATGATGCTGTCCGGCGGGCATGTGGGGATGCTGACCGGGCCGCGCGCCAAAACCGAGGTCTACGGGCCGCTCGTACGCTGGATGCAACGCCGTTGTCGCAATACAGCGGTTGCGCCGGGTGTGACCGAAGCAGTATGACACGAGGTGAATTCCTCTAAATTGAATTCACTTAGTGAGCGGATAATTATCCATCGAGGAGAGACCAAGCTCATGTCCGATATCGTTATCGCCGCCGCCACCCGCACCCCCGTAGGTTCGTTCTCGGGCTCGCTGGCCGGCCTCCAGGCGGCCCAACTGGGTGAGATCGTGATCCGCGAGGCGCTGAAGCGCGCCGGTGTCGAAGCCGAAGCCGTCGACGAAGTGCTGCTGGGCCATATCCTCAGCGCCGGCTGTGGCCAGAACACCGCTCGCCAAGCCGCCATCAAGGCCGGCATCCCTGACACCGCCACCGCCATGGCCATCAACCAGCTGTGTGGCTCGGGCCTGCGCGCCGTGGCGCTCGGCTTCCAGGCCATCAGCCTGGGCGACGCCAACATTATCGTCGCCGGCGGCCAGGAGAGCATGAGCAACGCTCAGCACTCCGCCCATCTGCGCAACGGCACCAAGATGGGATCGCTGGAATTCGTCGACACCATGCTGAAGGACGGCCTGACCGACGCCTTCAGCCCGATCCACATGGGCATCACCGCCGAGAATCTGGCCGAGAAGTTCCAGATCACCCGCGAGGAGCAGGACATCTTCGCCCTGGGCAGCCAGAACAAGGCCGAGGCCGCCATCAAGGCCGGCAAGTTCAAGGACGAAATCACTCCCGTCACCATCACGGTGAAGCGGGAGGAAAAGCTGTTCGACACCGACGAGTTCGTCCGCATCGGCGCCACCATGGACGCCATCGCCAAGCCGAAGCCCGCTTTCAAGAAGGACGGCACCGTCACCGCCGCCAACGCCTCGGGCATCAATGACGGCGCCGCCGCCCTGGTGCTGATGACCGCCAAGGAAGCCGCCAAGCGCGGCATCACGCCGCTGGCCCGCATCGCCGGTTGGGCCACCGCCGGCGTCGATCCCAACACCATGGGCTACGGCCCGGTTCCGGCCTCGCAGAAGCTGCTGGCCAAGATCGGCTGGAAGCACGAGGACCTGGACCTGATCGAAGCCAACGAGGCCTTCGCCGCTCAGGCGATCTCGGTCAACAAGGGCATGGGCTGGGACACCTCCAAGGTGAACGTCAACGGCGGCGCCATCGCCATCGGCCACCCCATCGGCGCCTCGGGCGCTCGCATCCTGGTCACCCTGCTGCACGAAATGCAGAAGCGCGGCAGCAAGAAGGGTCTGGCCACCTTGTGCATCGGCGGCGGCATGGGGATCGCCCTCGCCGTCGAGCGTTGACCTAACCGACACGAAACGGGGAGCCGCGTCCGCCCGGCGGCTCCCCATCCCTTTCATTCGGGCGGACATCGGCCTAAGCCGGAACAACCGGAATAACAAGAGCCGAGCGGAGACATAGCAAGAGGAGAAGCCCATGGGGCGTTTAGCAATCGTGACCGGTGGCACCCGCGGCATCGGCCGCCAGATTTCGGTGACCCTGAAGAATGCCGGCTACAAGGTCGTGGCCAATTACGGCGGCAATGACGACGCCGCCCGTAAGTTCACCGAGGAAACCGGGATTCTTTCGATGAAGTGGGACGTGGGCAGCTATCCCGCCTGCGAAGCCGCCATCGCCAAGATCACCGCCGAGCATGGTCCGGTGGAAGTCGTCGTCAACAACGCGGGTATCACCCGTGACGGCACCCTGCATCGCATGAGCTACCAGATGTGGGAAGAGGTCATCCACACCAACCTGACCTCCTGCTTCAACATGGCGCGTCTGGTGATCGATTCCATGCGCGAGCGCGGCTTCGGCCGCATCGTCAACATCGGCTCGATCAACGGTCAGGCCGGTCAGTACGGTCAGGTCAACTACGCGGCCGCCAAGTCGGGCATCCACGGCTTCACCAAGGCCCTGGCCCAGGAAGGCGCCGCCAAGAACATCACCGTCAACGCCATTGCTCCCGGCTATGTGGACACCGACATGGTCCGCGCGGTGCCGCCGGCGGTGCTGGAAAAGATCATCGCCAAGATCCCGGTGGGTCGTCTCGGCCGTGCCGACGACATCGCCCGCTGCGTCATGTTCCTGATCGCTGACGAAGCCGACTTCATCACCGGCTCCACCGTCTCGGTCAATGGCGGCCAGCATATGTACTAGCGTTCCTCTCCATCACGGAGACGGCTGAAGCCCTCCCCCTTCCTGGGGGGAGGGCTTTTCCTTTTGCATCAGGTCTTTACCCGAGGTTAATCGGGTGTTCGCCCCAGGGGAGGGGCAGAAATTTAGCTTGTGTATTTAATATTTGCGCAGCTTGACTTGGGTTAAGCTTTGATCCGCGCATAATTGATACGACTTCGTCACCTTCCGTGCGTTGCGCTCCACTTCCAGCATAGGCCATAATGCCTATGGATCCGTGTCCAGCTTGGGGCTGGACGTCTTGGTCATTGGGCTTGGACGGTAATGAATACACCGACTACGAAACATCAGAGTCCGTCGGCCAGCTGTGCGGCCAAAGGGGCCAAGTGCTATCAGGCGGCGGCCATCGTGTCCGACGTGTTGGAGCGGCTGCTGCGTGAAACCGCCCGCGACGGGATGGTGCGGGTCGAGGACGCCGTGAAGATCATGAAGCTGGTCGGGCGCGGCACCTACGAGTTGGACGTGGCCTTCGAGCATCAGGAAAAGAAGTGCCGCAATGATCTGATGCCGTCTCGCGACAAGGCTTCCAGCCGCAACAATCCGTTCCGCCGCATGATGGTCCGGCCGTTCGAGACCCTGCTGAACGGCGACCCGGCGCTTTATCCCCGGCCGCTGCTCGGCAACTACTTCGAGGTGCTGGAAACGGCCTACGCCGAGAAGTACGCCGAGTACGACCGTCACAGCCGCGCCCTGTTGCAGGCCCTGCTGGTCTCCCACGGTCACAATCTGCAATGGGACGTGTTCTACGCCGAGCCGCGGGTGTCGCAGATCATGGGACACGCCTTGAAGCGGCTGGTGCGCTTCCTGGAATCGCCGCCCGGCCAGCGGGCCTGGCTCACCACCATGAGCCGGCCGGCCGCCACCGGCCTGCGCCCCTCGGCGGAGCAGGTGGATTCGGTCCGCGAGACCCTGGGCCACACCATGCGCGGCATGGAGATGATGGCGCCTTCCGCCGCTCCCCCGGCGCCGGTGTCGCCATGATCCTGCCCGACGCCGTCCGTGCCCAATCGCGCAAGGTCCTGGTGGCGGTGATCGACGCCAATCCCGGTCATCGCCGTCAGGTCGCCCTGGCGCTGACCTCGTTTTACCAGATCGCCGACTATGCCCAGTTCGACACCGCCATGGCGGAACTGACGCATTCGCCGCCCTGCGTTCTGCTGGTGGACGAAATGGCCGGCCCGCGCGGCGGCGGCGATCCCATCCCGGTCATTCGCCGCCAACTGCCCGGCGTTCCCATCATCCGCACCCTCAACCGCTCGCTGGCGCATTTGGGCGAGACGGCGCGCGACACCGACGCCTGCCTGGAAAAGCCGTTTCGCCGCAGCAGCCTGGTCAGGACCATCTCCGGCCTGGTCAACAAGTCGGTGGAAGCCAAGTGGGAGACCCTGGCGCCCCAGTACCGCGACTCGCTTCAGCGCACGGTGGAAAGCTTCAACGACATCTCCGACCTGATCGACCGGGGTGAGCCGCTGGAATACAAGGGAGTCTGCAACGCCTGTTCGTCGCTGGTGGACGCGGTCAGCAAGCATGACTTCAAGGTCATCCTCGACAACGTCAAGGACTACGACAACTACTCCTACGTCCACTCGCTGCGGGTGGCGACGCTGCTGTCGCTGTTCGGCCACACCATCGGCCTCAAGGGCGACGACATGAACCTGCTGGCCAGCGGCGGACTGGTCCACGACATCGGCAAGATGAAGATCCCCCATGAGGTGCTGAACAAGCCCGGCCGGCTCGACGACGCCGAACTCCAGGTCATGCGCAGCCACGTGCCCAAAAGCGTGGATTACCTCACCTTGTGCGACAGCCTGCCCAAGGGGGTCATTATCATCGCCGAACAGCATCACGAGAAGCTGAACGGAGGCGGTTATCCCAAGGGGCTGAAAGGGGGGCAACTCAACGAGTTGGCGCGCATGGCCTCCATCGTCGATATCTTCAGCGCCCTGACCGATCGCCGGGTCTACAAGGAGCCCATGCCGCCGGAGGAGGCCCTCTCCCTCATGACCGACCGCATGGCCGACGATCTCGACATGAATCTGCTGACCAGGGTTGTTCAGTTCTCCTCATGCTGCCCTGTAGCCCATCGCGTGAAGCGGGTTCAGGGCATTGATGTAGAGTTCCCGGCTGATGTTGACGGTGCCGTTGGCCCGCATGATGTTGATGGCGAAGGATCGGAACCGGGCG
>NZ_CAINTR010000027.1 GCF_903853455.1 uncultured Magnetospirillum sp. | reverse complement strand
GGCGGATTGACGCTGGCGCGGATGCCGCCGGGGGCGCCGATGGTGCCGGCGCTGTCGATGCCGGCGACCCAGTAATCGTAGGTGCCGGCCGCCGTCTCGAACACGGTGGTGAACAACCCGGCCTTGGTGCCGATCACCAGGGCGGTGGCGAAATCCGGTCCCTTGCGGAGCTGATAGGTGGTGATGGGCAGCGAGCGGGTGGCGTCGGTCCAGGACAGCAGGACGTTGTTGTCGATCACCTGGGTGGTCACCGCCGGAGCGGCCGGTTGGGTGACGGTGATCTGAGCCAGGGCGGCGGGGCCGGTGTTGCCGGCAACGTCGACGGCGGCCACCCAGAACGAGACGGTGCCGGAGAAATCGACTCGGCTCTGGTACTGGGTGGTGTAAGCGAGCGCAATCTGGGTCGCGTTCGCCGCATTCTGCCCCCTGGAGATGACGTAGTGGTCGATCGGGAACATCGCCGTGGGGGTGTTCCAGGTCAGCACGTAGTTCTGGCCATTGATTCCGGCGGCCAGAAGCGGCTGGCTCGGCACCGTCACCCCCAGCGTGGCGACACTGGCGTCGGCGGATTCGTCGAGCAGCCTGTTGCGGGCCTTGATCATCCAGCGGTAGCCGGCCGCCAGCAGCGGCGGCACCATCGCCGACGTGCCGGCGAAGAAGCCCAGCGAGGTGGCGCTCGCCCAGTCGGTGCCTTCCCTGATCTCGTAGTCGTAGAGCATGGGATCGGCGATGTCGGTCCACGACAACTGGACACCGTTGGCGGTGACCGTCGCGGCAAAGCCGGTGACATCGGCCGGCGGCATCATCGGCGGCGCCACCACCGTCACCGTCAGACTGGCCGGGGCCGAGGCGAAGCCCATGGACGAGACGGCAACCACCGTCAGCGTGTAGACCGCGCCCGGATCGACGGTGTCGATGTCGAGGCTGGTCTGGTTCTGGGTGACGGTGGTCGTTCCGCCGTTGGACCGGCTCCAGGTGACGGTGAAGCGATTGGCCGAGCCGCTCCACGAAAAAGTGAGGCGCAGCCCGGCGATTCCGATGTCGATGACATAGCGGGACACCAGCGCCGACAGGTTGGCGGGGGTGGCCGGTGCCGCCGAAAGGGTGCTGACGGGACGCGGCAGCAGGGCCAATCCCTCCTCGATCGCCTGGTATTTGGAGGGGTCGTGGGAGATGGCGGAGATCTCGACCTGGCAGGTCTCCACCTCGTTGATGGTGACTACCCGCCACAGCTCGGGCAGCACATTGGTCTCGGAGATCAGATAGACGGCGTTGGCCACCGGGATCTGGGGCAAGGGCGCCGCCAGGGTGACGACGGCGCCGACCGTGCCGGTGATCGGCTGGGTGGCGAGCGTGCCGTCCGGCATCACCACCTGCAGCGACGCCGCCCCGATTCCGGGGATCGGCGGGGCGTCGAGGGTGACGGAGGTGCGGTCGGCCGACACCGCGACCACCCTCCCGCCCATGCGCTGGCCGGCGCGGTTGGGGTCCGAGGTGGCGATGACGGCGCCGGGGAAAACGTAGGCGCCGTCCATGCCGCAGCGGAAGGTGACGGCCTCGGTCTCGTGCTGCTCCGAATAGAGCAGCCATTTGCCGACCCGATGGGCCTGCCCGCGCGAGGTGCAGCCCATGGCGGTGACGTCGGCCTTGACGATGCCGTAGCGGGCGACGGCGGCGTCGTCCTGGACGTACTCGACCTTCTGGCGGTACCAGTCGGCGGGATCGTTCCAGGTCACCAGCGCCACCGTGTGGCGGGATTTGAGGCTGGTCCCCTGGTACTTGAAGGCCCCGCCGATGACGTTGGCCGGGGTGAACATCAGCACCGGATCGGCCGGCGCATCCTGCATCACGGCGATGCCGCCGGCACTCCAGTAGACGATGCCGCGGAAGATGCTGGCGAGGTTCTGGACCACCGTGTAGGCCTCGGCCTCGCTCTGGAGGTAGAGGTTGCAGGTGAAGCGCGGCTCCTGCCCTCCGAAGCCGTCGGGGACCAGTTCGTCGCAGTAGCGGCCGATGGCGTAGAGCTGCCACTTGTCGATCTGGGCGACATCGATCTGGTCGCCGAGGCCGTAGCGGCCGTTGGTCAGCAGGTCGTAGAAGCACCAGGCGGGATTGTCGCTCCAGGCCAGCGTGAATGTGCCGTCCCACGAGCCGGCATAGGTGCGGGCGATGGGGTCGTAATTGGCCGGC
>NZ_CAINTR010000026.1 GCF_903853455.1 uncultured Magnetospirillum sp. | reverse complement strand
GCCCGCCGACCGCCCGCGCAAGGCACTCCGCAGCCTGATCTCGTTCTTCAAGCGCGGCATCCGGCGCCTTCAGGCAATCCTCCAATCTTTCGCCCCATTGCCGCCCCTATGGCGGGCATGGAGAAACTGAGGGATGGTGAGCATGTTGACCCAGGGTGGCTTGACGGCGCAAGCCTCCAAGCGCACGATTATTGGCATATGAAACGGGACTGTGGCGGTTCGATGGAGCAGACACTCAAGCCTGCAAGCAAGACGGCCAAGTCCGTGTCCAAGGGCGGTGGCCTGATCTCGGAGCGGGTGACCGACAGCATTCTCGCCCGCATCGCCTCGGGCGAATGGGGGCCGGGGCACCGCTTGCCGGGAGAGCGCCAACTGGCCGAGGACATGGGGGTCAGCCGGGTTTCGGTGCGGGCCGCCCTGCAAAGCCTCAAGACCCAAGGATTGCTGGACGCGGTGCAAGGCGGCGGCACCAGGGTCATCGCCTCCTCGGCGGCCATGGATCCGGGCATGCAGGAGCTGGTCCGGGTCAATTGCGAGAACCTCACCGACCTGGCGGAGATCCGTTCCATCCTGGAAATGTGGGCGGTGGGCCGGGCCGCCCTGCGGCACACGCCCGAGGACATCGCCGAACTCGAGGCCATCATGGCGGCGACCGAAGCCGACATCGCCGCCGGCAAGCATAAGATCGAGAACGACGTCCGCTTCCACCTCGCCATCGCCAAGGCGGCGCGCAGCGGCATCTATCTGCATGTGGTATCGGTTATCCGGGGCGTCCTGCGCGAGATGGTGGACTATCACCGTTACGAACTGTTTCCCACCCGCGAGGACGACCGCAACATCCTGACCCAGCACCGGGCCATTTTCGACGGTATCAAGGCCAAGGACCCGGAAGCCGCCGAAGCCGCCATGCGGACCCATCTCGGCTGGGTGCTGGAGCGCTACGCCAAGGAACGGGCCAGTAAGAAATCGTAACACTGCCGGTGGTATGCCCAAGGCCGCGCCTCTGTTATGGTGCGCGGGCACGATTCATGAGGGTTTCCAATGAAAAGAAGACGGAACGCCAAGATCATCGCCACTCTGGGGCCATCCTCGTCGACCGCCGAGGAGATCGAAAGGCTGTTCGTCGCCGGGGCCGATGTCTTCCGGCTGAATTTCAGCCATGGCAGCCATGCCGACCACAAGGCCCGGCTCGACATCATTCGCGAGTTGGAGAAGAAGCTCCACCGCCCCATCGCCGTGCTGGCCGATCTTCAGGGGCCGAAACTGCGGGTGGGCGACTTCGTCGGCGGCCGCGCCAAGCTCGAGAACGGCGCCGTCTTTCGTCTCGACATGGCCGACGCCCTGGGCACGGCGGAGCGGGCGCCGCTCCATCATCCCGAGGTGTTCGCGGCGCTCAACGTGGGCAGCGAGCTGCTGATCGACGACGGCCGCATCCGGCTGCGGGTCGAGCGGCACGGGACCGACTTCGCCGAGACCCGGGTGCTGGTCGGCGGCGAGGTGTCCAACCACAAGGGCGTCAACGTTCCCAACGTCATGCTGCCGATCTCGCCGCTGACCGAGAAGGATCTGATCGACCTGGAATTCGCGGTGGAGATGGGGGCCGACTGGATCGCGCTCAGCTTCGTGCAGCGCCCGTCCGACGTGGCGGAGGCCCGCCGGCTGGTGGCGGCCCATGTGGGCTCGCGGGTTCGCCTGCTGTCCAAGCTGGAAAAGCCCTCGGCCATCGAGCATCTGGGCGAGATCATCGAGTTGTCCGACGCGGTGATGGTGGCGCGCGGCGACCTCGGCGTCGAATGTCCGCCCGAAACGGTGCCGATCCTGCAAAAGCGGATCGTGCGGGCCTGTCGTCTCGCCGGCAAGCCGGTGGTGGTGGCGACCCAGATGCTGGAATCCATGATCCACTCGCCGTCTCCCACCCGCGCCGAGGCCTCCGACGTGGCCACCGCGGTCTATGACGGCGCCGACGCGGTGATGTTGTCGGGCGAGACCGCTTCCGGCGAATTTCCCACCGAAGCGGTCACCATGATGGACCGCATCATCACCGAGGTGGAACAGGACGAGCATTACCGGGTCATCACCGAAGCCTCGCGGCTGGAGCCGGAGCACACCACCCGCGACGCCATCAGCGCCGCGGCGCGCCAGGTGGCGCATACGCTGGGGGCGGCGGCCATCGTCACCTTCACCTCGTCGGGATCCACCACCTTGCGGGCGGCGCGCGAGCGTCCGGAGCAACCGATCCTGTCGGTGACCTCGGACATGGAAGTGGCGCGGCAGATGGCGGTGGTGTGGGGAGCCCACTCCGTCATGGCCAAGGATGTGCGCAGCTTCACCGAGATGGTTCAAAAGGCGGTCCATTACGCCCAGAGCGAGGGCTTCGCCAAGGTGGGCGACCGCGTCGTCATTACTGCCGGCGTTCCGTTCGGCTTCTCGGGGACCACCAACATCCTGCGGGTCGCCGAGATCGAGGATCCCAAGGATCCGCACGGACCCTACCGGTCGCATCACTCGGATTGAGTTACGGCGGCGGGCAGCGCGGCAGCCGGGCGGCTTGTTCCAGGGTCGCCGTGGCGGCGGCGCGGGTGCGGCAGGCCGGTTCGGCGGGCGGCGGTGGCGGGACGACCGCCGCCGGCTTGGCGAAGGGATGGATCACCATCACCTGGGCCGGCATGGGGACCGGTGCCGGAGGAAAGGCTGACGGCGGCTGAACCGGCTCGGGCGTCGCGATCACCGGGGGCGGCGGAGTCGGTGGAGCCGGTGCCGGAACGGGCGGGGGCGGCGGAATGGGCATGGCCAAAGGCGGCGCGACGGCAGGCTTGGCGGCCGGCGGCGGAGCGGAATCGTTGGCGCCGGGCAGGTTGAGCATCGGCGAGGGGCTGGAAATGGGCGGTCCCACCAGAACCTTCAGGAAGCCGCCGACGCCATCGACCACGTCACCCAGAAGCTCCAGGGTCGCGTCTCCGGGCGCCGCCTCTTTCTTGGCGGGGGCGTCTTCGGCCATGGCCGAGGACGCGGCCAGAATCAGGGAACCGGCCAACAGCAGGGAACGGAACCGCATCTCCGGCGATCAGCCGACCAGATCGATGGTGTAGTTCTCGATCACGGTATTGGCGAGCAGCCCCTTGCACATCTGCTCGACGGCGGCCTTGGCCTTGGCGGGATCGGTCTCGGCCAGATCCAGCTCGATATACTTGCCTTGGCGCACGTCGTTGACGCCGCCGAAGCCGAGCGAGCCGAGGGCATGCTGGACGGCCTTGCCCTGGGGGTCGAGGACGCCGGTCTTGAGGGTGATGTGGACTTTGACTTTCACGGGACTCTTTCCGTTGCTCTGGGACGGGAAAAAAGGGAGGAGGCCGAGGCCTCGCCTACTGCATGGTCGCCGGACCTTTTAAGTCGCGGGGACCGCCCTCGGGCAGGATGCCGAGGCGGCGCGCCACTTCCTGGTAGGCTTCCTCGACGCCGCCGAGATCGCGGCGGAAGCGGTCCTTGTCCATCTTGTCGCCGGTCTTGATATCCCACAGGCGACAGGAATCCGGGCTGATCTCGTCGGCCAGCACGATCTGCATGTCGTCGCCGTTGTAAAGGCGGCCGAACTCAATCTTGAAGTCCACCAGGCGAATGCCGACGCCCAGGAACAGGCCGGTCAGGAAGTCGTTGATGCGCAAGGCCAGCGACATCATCTCGTCCAGGTCCTGGGTGTTGGCCCAGCCGAAGGCGGTGATGTGCTCTTCCGACACCATGGGATCGTCCAGGGCGTCGGACTTGAAATAATACTCGACGATGCAACGCGGCAGCGGGGTGCCTTCCGACAGGCCGAAACGCTGCGCCAGCGAGCCGGCGGCGACATTGCGGACCACGACCTCAAGCGGCACGATCTCGACTTCGCGGACCAACTGCTCGCGCATGTTGAGGCGACGCACGAAATGGGTGGGGACGCCGATTTCACCAAGACGGAGCATCAGATACTCGGAAATGCGGTTGTTCAGCACTCCCTTGCCGGTGATGGTTCCCCGCTTCTTGTTGTTGAACGCGGTGGCGTCATCCTTGAAGTACTGGACCAGGGTGCCGGGCTCGGGGCCTTCGAAAAGCACCTTGGCCTTGCCTTCGTAAATCTGTCTGCGTCTGGCCATGGGAAGTATCCGGGTATGATTGGCGCGCGAAGCTGGCGCGCAACGACGTCGATCGATTTCGCCGTCGATCAGTTCGGGTTTGGTATAGCAGGGATGCCGGGGGGAGACAACGCGCGTCTCCCTCCCGTTCACCGCACCGCCACCGCCTCATAGGGCGTGCGGTCGGGGCGGCCGGCGGCGAACCGCCAGACCGGCGGCAGGGGGGCAAGCTCGGGAGCGGGCAGGGCGATCAGGGAACTCGACACCGTTCCGAACCCGTTGGCGCGGAGGAAGCACATGGACGCGGCCTCCTCGTCGTCGGGGCCGTCGCGGCCGGTATCGGCCATCAGCTCCGGCCAGCCGCTCCAGTCCTGGTGGTCGGGCCGGGGCGGCGGCAGCGCCCGGAAGCGGTCGCCATAGGCGGCGATGCGGGGGCTGGTCGGGTCGTCCATCTCCAGGGCGGTCAGCATGTGCAGTCCGGGGGCGATGGGATGGGCGGTGATGTCGCGGCCGTCGGCGCGCAGCCAGAAGGCGTCGCGATTATCCGCCACCACCATGTTGAACGGCCGGTAGGACGACGCCTCCAGGCCGGACAGGGCCTCGGCGGCGTCGGCGGCGTCGGTGTGGCCGAGGGCTTCCAGCACCAGCTCGCCGCGCGAACGCTTGCCCGCCTGCGGCCCCAGGGTTCCCATCCGGTTGAGAATGGCGGCGACCACGCCGGTGTCGTTCACGCCCAGCCACGAGCCGCCGGCCAGGACGTCGTGGCCGGCCACCACTTCGGGCCGATCCTCCCACCACCGTCCCGGCGGCTGCCACGGCCGCTCGGCCATTTCGTCGCGATTGGCGGCGAGGATCAGGGGCCACGCGTCCGACGGGCGGCGAAGAAGCACCAGGGTGCACATGTGAAATTTCCGTTTCTGGCTATCCGGAAGGTGGTTATAACACGGCTATTGGGACCCTTGCCGCAGGAGGATCAATCGCCGTCCATGAACGCCTTTGACGACCGCGAGAAGGCCTTCGAGGCCAAATTCCATCTCGATCAGGAGATGGAGTTCAAGGTCAGGATCCGTCGCGACAAGCTGTTGGGCTTGTGGGCTGCCGAGCAGATGGGGATCGGCGGCGATTCCGCCAAGATCTACGCGCTGTCGGTGGTCGACGCCGAATTCGACGCCGCCGACCACGATGCCGGCCACAAGGTCGCGCGCGACTTCGTCGCCAACGGCGTGCCGATCGACGAGGCGGCAATCCGGCATCAGATGACGGTGCTGTTGGTGATCGCCAAGGAACAGATCCTCACCGAGCTGGCGCGGTAGGAGAGCCAATCGACGAGCTTTGCTCGGAGCTGCGGGCAAGGCCCGGCGCGGCACATGCCGCGAAAGCCAAGCCGCCGGAGGCGGCGCCCGGCGATTGAGGGCGATCAAACAACCGTCGCGTCGTAGTCGATCTCGTCCTGCGGCGTGCTTTCCGAGTAGAAGCAAAAGCCGTTGCGGCCGGCGTGCTTGACCCGGTACATGGCGACGTCGGCGGCCTTGCAGACATCCTCCATGGTGGCGCCGTCGTCGGGGAAGATGGCGACGCCGATGGACGCCCCGATCTGACACTCATGGGTCATATAGGTGACGGGGCGGGCCAGCGAGTCGATGATCTTGCGCGCCACCATGGAAGCCTCGCCGGGCCGTCCGATTTCCTCGACCACGATGACGAATTCGTCGCCGCCGACCCGCGACACCGTGTCGGAGCTACGGATACAGGTGGTGAGGCGCTGGGCCACCTCGCGCAGGACGGCGTCGCCGGCCTCGTGGCCCAGCGTGTCGTTGATCGGCTTGAACTTGTCGAGATCGACGTAGAGCACCGCCATGCGGCCGCCGTGGCGCCGCACCCGCGCCAAGGCGTGGCTGATGCGGTCGTTGAGCAGGTTGCGGTTGGGCAGGCCGGTCAGGTTGTCGTGGTGGGCCAGACGCTTGATGCGGTCCTCGTTCTCCTTGCGCTCGGAGATGTCGCGCAGGATGCCGGTGAACAGGCGGCTTTTGCCGTGGCGCAATTCGGCGACCGAGATTTCCATGGGGAACATGGAGCCGTCGGCCCGGCGCCCCAGGCTTTCCACCGAGCGCCCCATCAGGCGCAAGGCGCCGCCCAGATACTTGCCGAACATGTCTTGATGGTGTTCGCGCAGATTCTCGGCCATCAGGACGCCGATGTGCTGGCGCACCAGCTTGCCGGGGCCATAGCCGAACATGCGGTCCACCGCCGGGTTGGCGGATTCGATCAGGCCCTGCTCGTCGACGGTGATGATGCCCTCGGCCACCGAGGCGAGAACGCCCTGAAGTCGCTCCTCGCGCTCGCGCAGCGCCTCGGCCGAACGGACGAATTTCGAGATGTCGCGGGCCTCGACCAGGAACAGTTCGTCGGGCGACTGCACCCGGCGCACCCGGATTTCGGCCTCGAACATCTCGTTGCCGGTGCGGTGCAGCTTCAGCGGCAGGAAATCTTCCTCGGCCAGCAGGTCCCAGCCAGCTTCCACCAGGAAGCGGTAATCCGCTTCCACATACTCGACGAAGGCGCTGCCCATCGCGTCGGCGGCATTGGTCAGGCCCAGCATCTTGATGCCGGCCTGATTGATGAAGATCACGTTGCCCTCGCGCAGAATGCAGACGAGCCCCGACACGAGCTCGAGCAGCTCATGGTCAAGAACGACGGCTCCTGGATTCAAAACGGCGGATGAGGGCACGTTTCCCCCTGAAAAAAAGCGGGCTGATGGTCGGCCGAATTCCCGGGGATGTCAATATCTGCGACAAATCCCCGGTAGTTTAATCAATCCTTAGATGGGACGCCACTTCGGCCAGCCGGCCGAACGGCGACGCCCCCGCGGCGAGAGACAGATCCCGAGCCCGCCGGACACCTTCCCGTCCAAATCGCTCCCGCACCGCTTCCTCCAGCCACGCCTCGGCCTGGATATGGCGCGCTCGCCCCAGCCGGTCGGCCTTGGCAAGAAAGGCGGCATGGGAGTCGATGGTCGCGACCAGGGTTTCGACACCCTCGCGCGTATTCGAGGATACCATTAGAACTGGTATCGTCCAGCCCTCATTGGCTTCGTCGCCGCTCAGGGACAGCGCGCCCAGGACGTCGGCGCGGGCGCGTTGGGCGGCGGCGCCCATGTCCGCCTTGGTCACCACCACCACATGGGGGATCTCGGCGATGCCGGCCTTCATGAATTGCAGCGAATCGCCCGAGCCCGGCTGGACGCAAAACAGCACGGTGTCGGCGACACCGACCACGTCGGTTTCCGACTGGCCGACGCCGACGGTCTCGATCAGAACCACGTCGTAGAGCGCCCGCATCAGCACCATGGCCGAGACGGTGAGCGCCGACAGGCCGCCCAGCCGGTCGCGCGCCGCCATGGAGCGGACGAAGATGCCCTGGTCCTCGGGGTCGGTGGTGAGGCGGGTGCGGTCGCCCAGCAAGGCGCCGCCCGACCGCCGCGACGACGGATCGACGGCGATGCAGCCGACCCGGCGGCCATCTTGTCGCCAGGCGGCGATCAGGGCGTTCATCAGGGTGGATTTGCCGACGCCCGGCGGCCCGGTCATGCCGACCACATGGGCCATGGGCGCGGCGAAGGCGGCGTCGAGCAGCGCCACCGTGGCGGGCGCGTCGGGGGCGCGTTCCATTTCGGCCAGCGCCCTCGCCAGCCCCGCCTTGCCGCCGCTCGTCACTTCGTCAAGCGTCATGCCAATTCAATCGCTTGGTGGGCCGGTTCTCCCGACGCCTAAGGTCTTAGGCGTCGGGAGCTCGGGCCACTAGGACATCAAGCGGTTCCACCACCCACGACGCGGCGGGTTGGCGGGGACCGGAGCCGGCGCGTCGTCGACAGCGACGGCAGGTTCCTCGGTTGCGGCTTCGGGGGCCGGGCTCTCTTCGGCCGGAGCGGCCGCGAGGACTTCGACCACCGGCTCGGCGACCGGTTCCGGTTCGGCAGCCGCCACCACTTCGGCGACCGCCTCGGGGGCCTCGGTGACGATTTCGGCCGGAGCGGTTTCCGCGGCTTCGGCCTTCTTGCGCGGGGCGCGCTTGCGCTTGGGCTTTTCCCCGGCCTCGACCTCGGCGACCTCGACCGTCGCGGTGACGGCCTCGGCTTCCGGTTTCTTGCGCGGGGCGCGCTTGCGCTTGGGCTTTTCCCCCGTCTCGGCCTCGACCGTCACGGCTTCAACAGCGACGGGCTCGGCGGTCACGACCGGCTCGGTCTGGCCCAACTCGGAGGAGACGGTCTCGTCGGAGGGGGCGGCCTCGGCGGCCTCGGGCGTCTCGCCCTCGACTCCGGTCGACTCTTCACCCTCGCCATCGCGACGACGCCGGCGACGGCCGCCCCGGCGTCCGCGGCGGCGCTTGCGCGGCTGCTCGCCGTCGGCCAGTTCGGCGTGGCCTTCCTCGCCTTCGCCGTCCTCGTCTTCCTCGTCCTGGTCGGCGGCGCCGGCCTCGGTCGCGGCGGCGGGTTCGCTCGAACCGTCGCCGGCCGAGCCTTCGTCGGCCTGAGCCGTGCCCGGCTGGCCTTCACCCGCCGATTCTTCGCCCGGGCGCCGCTTCTTGCGGCGGCGGCGGCGGCGTTTGCGGTTAGCGTCCTCGGCCTCGGACTCGCCTTCGGGCGCGCGCTCGGGCTCGGAGGAGGTCTCCTCCTCCTCCTCTTCGGCGTCCTCGGCCTCGTCGGCGTCCTCGGCTTCCATGGGCGGGCGGTTGGCGGCGTCGTCCATGCTGATGGCGACCCGCGCCGGCTCGTCGGGGCGGAAGTCGGCCTTGACCCGGTCCATGCGGAAGGCGGGCGGGATCAGGCTGTCGTCACCGGCCAGCAGGACGCTGAAGTCGTAGCGTTCCTCGATGGCGGCCAGGGCGGCGCGCTTCTGGTTGAGAATATAGAGCGCGATGGAGGTCGATACATGCACGGTGACCTCGGAGGCGCGGCGGCGGATGCCCTCTTCCTCGATGGCGCGCAGCACATGCACGGCGGCGGATTCCACCGAGCGGATCAGGCCGCTGCCGGCGCAGTGCGGACAGGGGCTGAAGGTGGTTTCCTGCAAGCTGGGCCGCAGACGCTGACGCGACAGCTCCAGCAGGCCGAAGGCGCTGATCCGGCCCACCTGGATGCGGGCGCGATCATTCTTCAGCGCTTCCTTGAGGCGACGCTCGACCGAATGGTTGTTGCGGCTTTCCTCCATGTCGATGAAGTCGATGACGATCAGACCGGCCAGATCGCGCAGGCGCAACTGGCGGGCCACCTCGTCCGACGCTTCCATGTTGGTCTTGAGCGCCGTCTCCTCGATGTGCCGTTCCTTGGTGGCGCGGCCGGAATTGACGTCGATGGCGACCAGCGCCTCGGTCTGGTTGATGACGATGTAGCCGCCCGACTTCAACTGGACGATGGGGCTGTGCATGGCGTCGAGTTGGACTTCCACCTGATAGCGGTGGAACATGGGCATGACCGGGTCCTTGTAGGGCTGGACCTTCTTGGCATGCGATGGCGTCAGCATGCGCATGTAGTCCTTGGCCAGCCGGTAGCCCTCGTCGCCATCGACCAGAACCTCGTCGATGGCGCGGGAGTAAAGGTCGCGGATCGAGCGTTTGATCAGGCTGGCCTCTTCATAGGTCAGGGCCGGAGCCGACGACTTTAGCGTCAGTTCGCGCACGCTGTCCCACATGCGCAGCAGGTATTCGTAGTCGCGCCGGATCTCGGTCTTGGACCGTTCGGACCCGGCGGTGCGGATGATCACCGCCATGCCGTCGGGAATGTCCAACTCGTTGGCGATGGCCTTGAGCCGGCGGCGGTCGGTGGAGCTGACGATCTTGCGCGAGACCCCGCCGCCCCGCGCGGTGTTGGGCATCAGAACGCAATAGCGGCCGGCCAGCGACAGATAGGTGGTGAGCGCGGCGCCCTTGTTGCCGCGTTCTTCCTTGACCACCTGGATCAGCATGATCTGGCGGCGCTTGATCACTTCCTGGATCTTGTAGTGGCGCAGCAAGCGGGCGCGGCGGCGCTCGTTGTCGGCGTTGTCGTCGCCGCCGACGGTTTCCACCTGCTGCTTGCGGCGGGGTTGCTCGCCCTCGGCCGGTCCACCCTCGGAGGCTTCGCCCTCGGGCCGCTCGCCATCGGAGCTTTCCATGGGGGCATCTTCCACCGAGGCGCCGTCGGTCACCTCGGTCACCGCCTCGGCGGCGAGATGGCCTTCGCCCACCGGCTCGACCTCGTCGCGGTCGCCGCTGGCTTCGCGCATCACCTCGGCTCGCTGGGCGGCGAGCAGAGCCTGACGGTCGGCGACCGGGATCTGGAAGTAGTCAGGATGAATTTCGCTGAAGGCGAGGAAGCCGTGGCGGTTGCCGCCATACTCGACGAAGGCGGCCTGGAGCGACGGCTCCACCCGAACCACCTTGGCGAGATAGATGTTACCCTTCAGCTGCCGCTTGGTGGATGTCTCAACATCCAGTTCTTCCAGGCGGGTTCCATTGACCACCACGACCCGGGTCTCTTCCGGGTGGGTGGCATCGATCAACATACGCTTGACCATAAAGTCCATATCTCCGTGGCGCCGCTCGCGACGCGGAAAACACATGCGAGCAGCTGTCTGATCCAGCGAAGCCGGCGCGCACGGACACGCGACCACAAGTCTCGCCGGCCAAGCCGGCGCCGCCTGAAGGGGATTCCACGATCCTGATGTCTTGGACGGGTATCATAGTGGCGAATAACCTGATCACGGGCGTCACGCCCGGCTTCGAATTCTAGTTTGGCATCGCGGGCCGAGGAGTGGAGTTTCGCCTGAGGTCGCACGAGGTGCGAAGGGGGCGCGAAACCACCGTCCGGGATTGGACGCTCGGAAAATGCGTGCTCATGGCTGTCAAAATAGCGGGAGTGGATCATTTCGACAACGATCTTGTTGCAGTCCTGGGAAGATGGGTGCGTATCCCGCTGGCTTTCGACGGAAGAGTCTGCCGAATCAATGCGTTTTGAGTTGAGCTTGAGTCTTCGCCTGCGGTATAGCTGTCGTGGATATTGGACCACTATGACGGGACTCATGGCTCTGGGACGCGGTGCAGCTTTGCCGATCCTGATGCTGGGCGCGCTTCTGGCGCTGTCCGGGCCGGGAGACGCCTGGGCGGCGACGGCGTCGGGAGCACGGCTCGGCGTGCATGGCGAGGGCGTCACCCGATTCGTGGTGGACCTGTCGGAGTCCATTTCCTTCAAGACCGCGACCCAGGCCGATCCCTATCGGGTAGTCATCGAAACCCCCGGCGTCGATTGGAGCGGCAACACCCTGTCCAAGCCCTGGGGCGCGGTCAACGGCCTGCGCACCGAGGACGGACGCCTGATCCTGGACCTCCGCAAGCCCGCCCTGGTCAAGGGCGCCTTCATCATCGCGCCGCGCGACGGCATGGGCTGGCGTCTGGTGGTCGATCTGGCCGAGACCACCCGCGAGGGCTTCCTGGCGTCGGTGAACGGCGGCGCTCCGGTGCTGAAGCCCCCCGCCGCCGCCAAGCCGGTGGTGCTGAAGCCACCGCCCGGCGTCAAGCCGGCGCCGCCGGTGGTCGAGGCTTCCCCGGCCGAGGCGCCCCGCCCCACCATCACCAGTATCGTGGTGACCAGCCCCAACGCCGCGCTGCCGCCGGCCGAGGCGCCGGTGACCGTCGCGGTCCAGCCGCCCCAACCCCTGCCCTTGCCCCCGCCGGTGGCCGATCCGGTGGCGGCATCGCCGCTGGTCTCGCGTGGATCGGTTCAAGTTGGGGGACCGGCTCAAGTTGGCGGGCCGGTTCCGGTCGAACGCCCGGCCCGTGGATCGGCCATGCTGTCGGTTCCCATGCCGCCGCCGCCCGAGCGCCCCGCCCCGCCCGTGGCGGCGCCGGTGCAACTGGTGCCGCCCCCGGCCGAACCGGCGCCGGTGGTTCAGGCGGTGTCGCCGCCGCAGCCCCTTCCTGCCGCTGCCGTCAAGGGCGACGCGCCCGCCAAGGCCCGCGACGGCGTGCCGGTGATCGTCATCGATCCCGGCCATGGCGGCGTCGATCCCGGCGCCACCGGCGTGTCGGGCATCTATGAAAAGCACATCACCCTGGCCATGGCGCGCGAACTCAAGGTGGCGTTGGAGAAGAACGGCCGCTATCGCGTCTATCTGACCCGCGACCGCGACGTCTTCATCCGGCTGCGCGACCGGGTCGCCATCGCCCGGCAATACGGCGCCGACCTGTTCGTCTCGCTGCATGCCGACGCGGTGCAGAATCCGCAGATTCGCGGGCTGTCGGTCTACACCCTGTCGCAGAACGCCTCCGATTCCGAGGCGCAGGCGCTGGCGGAAAAGGAAAACAAGGCCGATCTGATCGCCGGCGTCGATCTCAGCCACGAAACCCCCGACGTCGCCGGCATCCTGATCGATCTGGCCCAGCGCGAGACCATGAACCGCTCGGCCGGCTTCGCCTCCGAGCTGGTGGACGAGGTCGGCCAAGAAATGGATCTGCTGGGCAACACCCATCGCTTCGCCGGCTTCGCGGTGCTGAAGGCGCCCGACGTGCCGGCGGTGCTGGTGGAAATGGGTTATCTGTCCAACGAGTTCGAGGAAAAGCAACTGCGCCAGCCGCAGTACCGCGCCCGCCTCGCCAAGGCCCTGGCCAAGGCGGTGGAGCGCTACTTCCCGTCCTCGCTCAAGGCCAAGCGGCCCTGATGATCTGGCTTCTGCCGATTCTTGCCGCGCTCGTCTGGGCAACCCCCGCCACCGCCGCCGACAAGCAGGAGAATCTCTGCCTGACCTGCCCCCGGCCAGAGCCGGCCTGCTGGCTGGCGACCTATCGCTGGCAGGACTACAACCTGAAGGGCGATGTCGGCACCACCGTGATCGTGACCACCGGAGCGCCGCCCAGCGAGGCCGACAAGGCCCGCGCCAAGGCCGATCTGCAACGCATGTTGCCACCCACCACCTCCGTCACCATCTTGAAGAACAGCCGCATCGCCTGTCCGCCGGGGACGCGGGTGGAGCGCTAATCCGTCGGCACACTTGACGGCGGAGGGGCCAAGGCGCTACCACCGCCATGATCCGGTCGAATGCCTGACCGGAGAGATTCGGACGCCGTCCTCGATGCTTCGCTTCTTTGTCGGGTTGATCTCCTTCGTGCTCCTGCTGGCCGTGGTCGCGGCGGGCGGGGTGGTGTTCGTGTTCTGGCACTATGGCCGGGGTCTGCCCGACTACCATCAACTGGCCCATTACGAGCCGCCGATCACCACCAGGGTCTATGGCGGCGACGGTCAGCTGGTGGCGGAATACGCGGTGGAGAAGCGGGTGTTCGTGCCGCTTTACGCCATTCCGCAGGTGGTCAAGGACGCCTTCCTGGCGGCCGAGGACAAGAATTTCTACCAGCATGCCGGCGTCGATCCCGTCGGCATCGCGCGCGCCATCGTCATCAATCTGCGCAATCGCGGCATGGGCGGCGACCGCCGGCCGGTGGGCGCCTCGACCATCACCCAGCAGGTGGCCAAGAACTTCCTGCTGACCAACGAGGTGTCCATCGAGCGCAAGGTCAAGGAAGCGATCCTGGCCTTCCGCATCGAGCGGACCTTCTCCAAGGACCACATCCTCGAACTCTATCTCAACGAGATCTATCTCGGCGTCGGCTCTTACGGCGTGGCGGCGGCGGCGCTGAACTACTTCGACAAGGGCCTCGACGAGCTGTCCATCCACGAGGCGGCTTTCCTGGCGGCGCTGCCCAAGGCGCCCAACAACTACAATCCCCATCGCCATCCCCAGGCCGCCAAGGAGCGCCGGGACTGGGTGATCGGCCGCATGTACGAAGACGGCAAGATCACCCAACTGGAATACCAGGCCATGATCGCCATGCCGCTGGAGGTCCGCTCGCGCAAGGAGATGCAGGCCACCCAGGGCGCCGATTACTTCGCCGAGGACATCCGCCGCGAATTGCAGACTAAGTTCGGCGAGGACGCGCTGTACAAGGGCGGACTGGTGGTGCGCGCCTCCATGGATGCCGAGTTGCAGGCGCTGGGGTCGCGGGTGCTGCGCCAGGGTCTCGCCGGCTATGACCGCCGCCACGGCTATCGCGGGCCGGTGACCCGCCTGTCGGTCGCGTCCAACTGGCCGCAATTGCTGGCGGCGGTGCCCAAACCCGGCGGGGCCGGCGAGACCTGGGAGACCGCGGTGGTGACCGGTGTCGGCGAGCAGGAGGTCACGCTGGGCCTGCTGGGCAACCGCGCCGGCAGGCTGCCCTTCGCCGAGATGAAATGGGCGCGCCCGACCCTGGAGAAGCAGGCGGTGGGGCCGATGCCGCGCCATCCCGCCGACGTGGTCGCCCCGGGCGACGTGATCCTGGTGGAGCCGGTGACCAAGTCCGAGGACGGCCACACCGTCTATGCCGCCAACACCTTCAGCCTGCGTCAGGTTCCCAAGGTCGAGGGCGCCCTGGTGGCCATCGATCCGCATACGGGGCGCGTCCTGGCCATGGTCGGCGGCTGGTCCTACGGCAAGAGCCAGTTCAACCGCGCCAGTCAGGCGCTGCGTCAGCCGGGCTCGTCGTTCAAGCCGTTCATTTATCTGGCGGCGCTGGAAAGCGGCTATACCCCGTCGTCGCTAGTGCTGGACGCTCCCATCGCCCTGCCGCAGGGGCCGGGCCTGCCGCTGTGGCGGCCGAAGAACTACCACGACGACTATCTGGGGCCGACCACCCTGCGGGTGGGCATCGAGAAGTCGCGCAACCTGATGACGGTGCGCCTCGCCCAGGCCATCGGCATGGAGAAGGTGGCCGACTACGCCCAGCGTTTCGGCATCTACGACAACCTGCCGCGCCAGTTGTCCATGGCGCTGGGGGCCGGCGAGACCACCCCGCTGCGGCTGACCGCCGCCTATGCCATGCTGGTCAACGGCGGCAAGCGGGTGACGCCGACCCTGATCGACCGCATCCAGGACCGCAACGGCAAGACCATCTTCGCCCATGACCTGCGCTTCTGCGAAAGCTGCTCGGCGCCGCGCTTCTCCGGCCAGGATATGCCGCAACTGCCCGATATCCGCGAGCAGTTGGTCGATCCGGTCTCGGCCTACCAGATGGTCAACATCCTGGAAGGCGTGGTCCAGCGCGGCACCGGAACCGTGGTCAGGGCGGTGGGCAAGCCGCTGGCCGGCAAGACCGGCACCTCCAACGATTCCAACGACACCTGGTTCGTCGGCTTTTCTCCCGATCTGGCGGTGGGCGTGTTCGTCGGCTTCGACGATCCGGCCACCCTGGGGCCCAAGGAAACCGGCGCGTCCATTCCCGCCCCCATCTTCCGCGACTTCATGACGGAAGCCTTGAAGAACAAGCCGCCGACTCCGTTCCGGGTGCCGCCGGGCGTCCGTCTGGTTCGGGTCGACGCCCGCACCGGCAAGCCGGCCATGCCGGGCGAGGCCAGGGCCATCTACGAGGCGTTCAAGGACACCGACCGCATGCCCGGCGACGAGGAAGAGGTGCTGGAGGGTGGCGGCATCGACGCCGGCTTCAGCTTCGCCCCCTACCTCAACGCCGAGGAGGGCGCCGGTCCGGTCGGCGAGCTTCTGCCCCCCACCGCCCAGGCGGGGCCCGGCGGCACCCAAGGCGCGGCTCCGGCCCCCGCCGGGCCGGCGCCGTCGGCCGGCGGGCTGTACTAACGAATTTCCGCCACGGCAGATCGCATTTCATATGGCGGGCGGTGACGCGCCGTAAACATCCCGGGCCGGCGAGGGCCCGGGATGGGATACTCGCGCCGAGAATTGCATCTTTTAGATGCCTGCGCCGTATACAAAGCTCGTAACGAAATATAACAACTAGACGATAATCGCCGTTTGCCATGGCGATAACTCCTAAAGATATTGTGTTGCGCACGACGTAGTTCTTTAGGAGACGTTAAATGGAGATAGATTTCCACTATTACGCAACATTCGCCGCAGCCAGACTCGCCGGGTTCGATGCGAAGGATGCGGGGACAATTGCACATGCTTCCCAGTACGTGGACGATTCCAGCTTGGAACGTCTGATGGACGAGGGCAGCTACACGGGGGCCGAGTTTGGCCTGGGGATGACCCCCCAGTTCCGGATCACCGCCTTCACGCCCATCCCCACGGTTCACACCGATGCCGAGCTTCTTAAGCTCGAGACCGCCGCCACTTGGACGACGGGGGACATCAACGAAATCCGGCGGGTATGGTCGGTCTTCCATTTTCTGCCGGGAAACTACGTGGGCAATCGCGAGGTCAAGGACTATCGCGGCAGCAAGAGCTGGGACGGTCTCGTCTTCAAGTATGACGACGATGCCGCCCGTGATTTCAAGCTGATGTGCTTGCCCAACAGCGTGCTGGTGGACGAGATGATCAACGAGTCGCGGGAGAATTTCTCCACGGCGCACAACCGGCTGCATCTGGCCGGCATCCGGATGCACATCCTGGCCGACACCTGGGCTCATTGCTATTACGCAGGAACGCCCGACTACTGGATCAACGACGCCGGGGAGCGGGTCTCCCGGATCGACCCGGCCAATGGTGATCGCAGCGAAATCAAATACTACAATGCCAAGTGGGGGGGAGGGGGCGCGGAATGGTCGACGCCCCCCAGTCTTTTCGTGCGCAGCGTGTCCTATCTTGGGCACGGCCGCATGGGGCATGTGCCGGATTATCCGTGGTTGAAATACGAATATGTGCCGAGATGGTCCGACCGTGCGATCATCAAGGACAACCCCGAGGACTATTTGAAAGGCTTCTGCCAGATGGTGGCGGCCTTGCGCAGCATGCGCGCCAACAAACCCTTCCGCGCCATCGACAGTTACGGGGTGTCCGACGAGATCCGCAACAAGATCGGCGGAATCATCAAATCGAGTGGCGCCTCAGACGTCGCGACCAACGCCGACGGCCGTGCCAGGGTTTGGCTCGAATCCCTGGCCGGCCTGGAGATCGAGGGCATCCGAATCGGAACGCCGCCGGTTTACGACCCGGACGTCTGGCTGCGGCAGGCGAAGGCCAATTTCAATGACGGCGCCAGTGACTACTACCGTTTCAATCTGGCGGCACGCAGTCATCTGGACTTTGTCGCAGCGCGACTCAAGGCCCTCGCCGACATCGACATCAAGGCGGGAAACGACGGCTTGGTCGATGATTTCAAGGTGGTGGTGAAGAAGGTAACCCATCCCACCACCCTGGTTGTTCCCGTGGCGAGGCGGGCGTTTGATTTTGGAAAACAAGTTTGGCGCTCAGTGTTTCCCTGATCACCACGGCGGGCGGCCAGTTCTCCCGGTATCCGACAGGGTCGGTGCCGGGAGTTCCGCGCCGTTCCGGTCAGCCTCGCTCGGTCATCGCCTCGACGACCGCCCGGGCCACCGGATCATCCGAAGCCGCCAAGCCTCCGTGCACCCCGGCGCGGTCCTCGGCGGTGCGGTTCTGGCTGAGCTTCCACTTGCCCTCCAACCGGGTGATCGGCAGGGCGAAGCCGACGGTCGCCTTCATCTGCGTCGCCAGGAAATCGGCGGGCGCGTCGGAAACCGACCAGGGCTCCGGCCGCCCCGCTTCGTGCCGCTCGGTCAGCCGGGTCAGCAACTCCCGCAGCCGCTCGGGCTCCTCGATCGGCTCCAGCGGCCCATGGGCATGCACCGCCGTGTAATTCCAGGTCGGCACCGCCTTGCCGGTGGCCTGCTTGCTTGGATACCACGACGGCGTGACATAGGCGTCGGGACCTTGGAAGATCGCCAGGGCGTCGCCGCCGTGGCTCCACTGCCGGTTGGCCCGCGCAAGATGACCGTAAAGGGTACCGTAGGGAGCGGGCGAGGGATCGAGAACCATGGGGATGTGGTTGGCCTCGATCCCGTCCGGTCCGACGGTGACCAGGAGGCCAAGCCCGACGCGCCGGATGGCGTCGTGCAGCACGGAGATGCGGTCTTCGGCGAAATGGGCGGGACGGTACATGGCGGTCTCGACGGCGAGGGAACACGATAGGCGTTGCCATGATCGGCCGACTTCCCTAAAAAGTCTGCTCCATTCCACCGGAGGATTCGCCATGCGCGCCGAAATCGAGGCGCTTGCCCAGGACATCCAGCGCTCCGTCGCGCTGCTCAAGCGCCATCTCGACTGGGATGCCGCGCTGATGCGCCTCGACGAGTTGAACGCCTTGGCCGAAAATCCCGACCTGTGGAACGACGCCGCCCAGGCGCAGAAGATCATGCGCGAGCGCAACGAGCTCGACCTGTCGATTCAGGGCGTGCGCTCCAGCGAGCGCGAACTGGCCGATCTGCTGGAACTGATCGAGATGGGCGAAGCCGAGGGCGACCAGGGCGTGGTCGACGACGCCGAGGCCCAGATCCGCGCCATCAAGGACAAGGCCGCCAAGATGGAGCTGGAGACCCTGCTCTCCGGCGAGGCCGACCACAACGACTGCTACATGGAAATCAACGCCGGCGCCGGCGGCACCGAGTCCCAGGACTGGGCCGAGATGCTGCTGCGCATGTATACCCGCTGGGCCGAAAAGCACGGCTACAAGGTGGACTGGCTGGAAGAAAGCGCCGGCGAGGCGGCCGGCATCAAGTCCGCCACCATCCGCGTCGCCGGTCACAACGCCTATGGCTGGCTGAAGACCGAAAGCGGCGTCCACCGGCTGGTGCGCATTTCGCCCTATGACAGCGCCGCGCGGCGCCATACCAGCTTTTCCTCGGTCTGGGTCTATCCGGTGATCGACGACACCATCGACATCCAGATCAACGAAAGCGAATGCCGCATCGACACCTACCGCGCCTCGGGCGCCGGCGGCCAGCACATCAACAAGACCGATTCGGCGGTGCGCATCACCCACCTTCCCACCGGCATCGTCGCCGCCTGCCAGATGGAACGGTCGCAGCACCAGAACCGGGCGCGGGCCTGGGACATGCTGCGAGCCCGCATGTACGAGGCCGAACTCCAGAAGCGCGAAACCGCCGCCCAGGCGCTGGAGGACCAGAAGACCGACATCGGCTGGGGCCACCAGATCCGCTCCTATGTGTTGCAGCCCTACCAGATGGTCAAGGATCTGCGCACCAATGTGGAAACCTCGGACTCCCAGGGGGTGCTCGACGGCGACCTCGACCCGTTCATGGCGGCCTCGCTGGCCAGCCGCATCAAGGGCGAGGTCGGCGGGGGGTGATGCGACATATTCCCCCTCCCAGCGGGAGAGGGTGGCCGAAGGCCGGGTGAGGGAGAGTTGGTTCGTCTTGCCCAACCTCCGGCCATTCCCCCTCCCCCCGACCCTCTCCCTCAGGGAGAGGGTGGCGAAGCGTTAATTTTCCGGGGCGCGTTTGCATTCGCCCGGAATCGCCCTATACCTTATGTGTCGGCGAGCCCAGAGCTGGGCTCGCCTGATTGCCCTCGCCGGGCGCTCGCCTCCGCTCGCTTGGCCGCTGCCGCAATGGCGGCTGGACCGGCGAACGGGGTGTTCGCCGGTATGCCATCGAGATTCCTCTCGCGAAGGACGGCCATGAAGCGGATCATTTTATCGGTGTTGATCGCCCTGACCCTGGCGCTGGCCGGTGGGGGCGACGCCCAGGCCAAGGCCGGCAGCACGTCGAAGTCCAGCGGCGGCAGCTTCGGCTCCACCGGCTCGCGGACCTACAACGCTCCCATCGAGCGGACGCTCACCCCGCCGACGACTCCCTCCCGCCCGGCCGGGCCGCCGCCCATGCCCGTGGCGCCGCCCCGTCCCGGCGGAGTGAATGCCGCGCCGATGGCGAACCCCGGCTTGGCGGCCCCCATGGGCCAGCCCATGGGTCAACCCGGCTTCTTCCAGCGCAATCCCTTCATGGCCGGTCTGGCCGGCGGCTTGGTCGGCGCCGGCATCGGCGGCATGCTGTTCGGTCATTCGCCAGCCCTGGCGGAAGCCGGCGCGGCGGCACCGGGCGCCGGCTTCCTGGGCTTGCTGCTGCAATTGGCGCTGATCGGCGGTTTGGTCTGGCTGGGAGTACGGATGTTTCGCAGCCGCTCGGCCGCGACCGGTCCGGCGGCCAATCCCTATCTTCGCGTCGCGTCCGGCCAGCATGTGGAGCCGTCCATGACGCTGCTCGCCGCGCCGCGGGTGGACAAGGAGTTCGAGCCCAGCGAAGCCGACCAGCAGGCCTTCAGCGACATCCTTCTGGGAGTTCAGCAGGCCTGGAGCGAGGGCAATCTGGCGGCGTTGCGCCGTTGGGCCACGCCCGAGGTGGTGATGTTCCTGTCCGAGGATCTCAGCCGCAACACCAGCGAGGGGCTGGTCAACAAGGTCGAGAACGTCGCCCTGCTCAAGGGCGATGTCAGCGGCAGCTGGAGCGAGAACGGTTTCGACTACGTCTCCACCGTGCTGACCTTCCAGTGCGTCGATTACATGGTGCGGGTCGATGGCGGCGCGGTGGCCAGCGGCAGTCTCACCAATCCGGTCCAGCACACCGAGGTCTGGACCTTCGTCCGCTCGGCTTCCGGCGGCCGCTGGCTGCTGTCGGCGGTGCAGCAGGTTTAGAAACGAAGCCCCCTCCCCACGAAACGTGGGGAGGGGCGCTTTTGCGTCAGTACCCGAGATAGCCCGAGGACGCGCGACCGCAGCTGAAGGCGGCCACTTCCGGGGTCAGGAGGCCGCAGCGCAACGGCGTCCAGCTCTGCCCCAGCAGCGATTTGATCTCCATGCCCGAATGCTGGCACTGGCGCGACGCGACGCCGCGAACCTCCTCCGGCTCAGAGATCCAAGTGTTGTAGCAGACATAGCTGGCCGGCCCCTCGGGTGTGTCGGGCACCAGCGACCGGGGCGCGGTCGAGCAGGCCCCCAGCGCCACCACCAACGTTACCGCCAGTATCATCTTGCGCATGCTCGATCCCCCCTGTGCGACTCTGACCGAGAGGTAGCGTCGCCGGGCGAGATTGGCAAGCGGTATCAGCCGGCCGCCGTGGCGAATGCGCGGAATGCCGCCGGAATTCCGGCAAGGTAGGAGCGGACCAACTGGGTGACCACCGCGTCCAGGTCCTCGGGAGTTTGGGCTTTGTAGACCCAGCGGCGCAATCCCACATAGCCGACGGCGCCGTGCAGCCCGGCCACCAGTTCGATCTCCAGCGGCGAGGGCGGGGTGTCCGTCGCGACGCCGGCTTCGGCGCGGATCTCTTGACAGAGCGGCAGGAACAGATGCTCGCGCACATGGGCCATGTAGCGGTTGGCGACGGATTCGTCCTTCAGCCCGGCGAACATGAACAGCCTGACCCGCTCATAGCTGAAATTAGCCTTGGTGTAGCTCAGGTAGAACTCCACCACCCGCTCCACCAGGGGCCGCGAGCGGTCGGTCAGCGCCGTGTTCCAGTCGGTCTCCCAGCCGCCGAGGAAGACTTCGTGGTAGACCCGGTCGATCAGGGCTTCCTTGTCGGGGAAATAGCGGTAGAGCAGGGGCTGGGTCACGCCCAGGCGCTGGGCCAGGGCACGGGTCTGTCCCTCGAACCCGACCTCGGCGAAGAACCTGACCGCCTCGGCCACGATCAGCTTTTCGCGCTCCTTGCGGGGCAGTCGGCGACGGGTCTTGAGGGGGGCCGGATGCTCCTGCTCCCGGAGGCCCGGCGGACGAGGGGAAGTGATGGAGGATGCATCCATTTTGTGTCGTCCTTCAAGGCCGCTGCGTGACGATTTGTGACGACCGAGTATAGGTACAAACCCCAGGTCATATGCAATCGGGTTGGGACCCGAGCCGGTCATTTAGTCTTTGAAAAAATGCGGCGGCGGTTTTGCTGGCGAAGCCGTGGACCAGCCGGCCGCCCACCGAGGCCAGGCGGCCGCCGATCTCGCCGGCGGCGGTCCAGCGCAGCAGGGTGGCTTCGCCGTCGTCCACCAGAAGCACCCGCGCCGAGCCGCTGACGAAGCCGGCGACGCCGCCCTGGCCCTGGCCCTTGAGGGTATAGGCCTCGGCCTCGATCACGTCGTCCAGGGTCAGGGTGCCGGAAAAGCGCGCCTTCAACGCGCCGATGCTGACAACCACCGTCGCGGCATAGGTGCCGGGGGCGGTGAGGTCCAGGCGCTCGCAGCCTGGAATGCAGCTGGTGAGAATCCCCGCGTCGTTCAAGGCCCGCCAGACATCGGCGCGGGGGGCCTCGATCCGGTGTTCTCCGTCGAATTCCATCGTCGTCTCCTTATGGTCCTGGATCATGCCATGCCCCCATGGCAGAGTCCCTCCCGCTGAAGAGGAGGGGGACGTGAACCTGCGGGCCGTGGTGCTTCTCGCCTTGTTGGTGATGATCTGGGGGGCCAACTGGCCGATCATGAAGATGGGGCTGAGCCACCTTCAGCCGTTCTGGTTCGCCTCGTTCCGGCTGGCGCTGGGGATGGCGAGCCTGTCGCTGATCCTGCTGCCCATGGGGCGCTTGCGCCTGCCGCCCCGGGCGGATTGGCCGGTCATCGCCTCACTCGGCCTGTTCAACATGGGCCTGTTCCTGGCGCTGACCAACATCGCCTTGCTGGTGGTGCCGGCCGGGCGCTCCGCCATCCTCGCCTACACCACGCCTTTGTGGGTGGCGCCGGGGGCGGCGCTGTTCCTGGGCGAGCGGCTGACGCGCGGGCGGGGGGCCGGGCTTTGCCTCGGCCTGGGCGGTATCGTCGTCCTGTTCAATCCCGTCGGGTTCGATTGGGGCAACCGCTCGGCATTGCTGGGCAACGGGCTGCTGCTGCTGGCGGCGCTGAGCTGGGCCGCCGCCATTTTGCATGTGCGCGGCCATGTCTGGCGGTCGTCGCCGTTGGAGCTGGCGCCGTGGCAGATGCTGGTCGGGTTGGTGCCCATGACGGTGCTGGCGGCGGTGGTGGAGGGAGCGCCCCGGCCGGACGGCAGCTTCGAGCTGATCTGGGTGCTGGCCTATAACGGCACCCTGGCCACCGCCTTCGCCTTCTGGGCGGCGGTGACGGTCAACCGCCTGCTGCCGGCGCTGACGGTGTCGCTCAGTTTTCTTTGCGTGCCGGCGGGGGGGCTGGTGTTCTCGTCGCTGATGCTGGGCGAGGGGCTGTCCCTGACCAATATGGGAGGGCTGGCCCTGATCGTGGCCGGTGTCGCCGTGGTGGCGGTGGTGGGGGCGCGGGAACGGGTGGCCTGAAACAGCAACCCCGCCCCGGGGGTCACGTGTCCGGGGCGGGGGCCGAAATCCCCGCCCCCAGGGGGGGAAAGGGGGCGGGAGCGCTCTATGACGTCCGTTCAATGACCCGGTCCCTGTGCTGTCGAAATTGGGAGGCCGGGAGGAGAGGATCTAATCATGCGCCAATTCCCATGTTTTGGATTCGCAGGCTTGGAATGCCAGCCATGCACTCTCCGCCGGCTTGCCATGATCTCGCCATGATTCTGGTGTCTGCTGACGCTCGACGGCCCCATCGTTCTCTTGATTTCGCCCGCCCATGTTAGCATAATGTTCATGGTCGGAGCCCATCATGGGGCCGGCTATTTTCGGTGATCGGGGTGCTGCCTGTGTGCGGGTCCCGAGTCATGTTGCTCGGATGGAGAATATGACGATGTCAGTTTCAGCTCTTCCCGTCGTCGGCGACGACGGTCTCGCGAAGTATCTTCGGGACATCCGCGTGTTTCCGCTCCTCGAACCGGGAGAGGAATTCATGCTGGCCAAGCGTTGGGTCGATTACCAGGACACCGACGCGGCCCACAAGCTGGTGACCAGCCATCTGCGGCTGGTGGCCAAGATCGCCATCGGCTATCGCCATTACGGCCTGCCGGTCGCCGACCTGATCTCCGAAGGCAATATCGGCCTGATGCGGGCGGTCAAGAAATTCGACCCCGACCGCGGCTTCCGTCTGGCCACCTACGCCATGTGGTGGATCAAGGCGTCGCTGAACGAGTTCGTGCTGAACTCGTGGTCCATGGTCAAGATCGGGACGCTGGCGGCCCAGAAAAAGCTGTTCTTCAACCTGCGCCGCATCAAGTCGCGGCTGCGGCTGCTGGAGGCCGGCGACTTGGCGCCCGAGCATGTGGCGACCATCGCCCATGAACTGGGGGTCGATGAAAGCGACGTGGTCGCCATGAACCGGCGCATGGCCGGGCGCGACTCCTCGCTGAACCTTCCGGTCGGCGAGGGCGGCACCGAGATTCAGGACCTGATGCCCGATCAGACCGACAACCAGGAGGTCACCTACGCCAAGAGCGAGGAACTCAGCAAGGGCCGCAAGCTGATCGCCCAGGCCCTCCACGTGCTGAACGAGCGCGAGCGCGAGATCTTCGTCGAGCGTCGCCTGTCGGACAATCCCGTCACCCTGGAGGAGCTGGGACTCCGCTACGGCGTGTCGCGCGAACGCATTCGCCAGATCGAGGTCAAGGCCTTCGAAAAGGTCCGCGCTCTGGTCCAGGCGGGATTCATCCCCCAGCCGGCGTGACGGTTTTCAACGCCTCGGCGACCTGGGCCGTCACCGACGACCAGTCGCCGGGGCGGGGCTGACCGAAGACGCGTGCGCTGGGATACCAGGGCGAGTCCGTCCGGTTTCCCAGCCAGCGCCAGCAGGCGTCGAAGCGCGACAGCACCCAGACCGGCTTGCCCATGGCGCCCGCCAGATGGGCGACCGAGGTGTCGACCGAAATCACCAGATCAAGATTGGCGACCAGCGCCGCCGTATGGGCGAAATCGCCGATGGCGTCGGTCTGGTCCACCAGCACCATGCCGGCGGGCGGGGTGCGGGCCTCGGCCGCCGCCGCGCCCTTCTGCAGGCTGACGAAGGTGACACCGGTACGGCTGGCCAGCGGCGCCAACGCCGCCAGCGGCAGCGAACGCCGGCGGTCGACCAGATTGGCGTCACGGTCGTGAGGGCGCGGATTGCCCGACCACACCAGCCCCACCCTGAGACCCTCGACGCCGCGCAACCGCTCCGCCCAATCCGCGACCTCGGCGGGGTCGGGGCGGAGATAAGGGATGTTGGCCGGAATGGTGTCGAGCCGGGTTCCCACCACCAGCGGCACGCTCATCAGCGGCAGATGGCAGTCGAAATGCGGCAGCGGCTGGCCCTCCTCGACCACCTCGGCCACGCCGGGAACGCTGCGCAACAGCCGCACCAGCGGGCGGTGGGCTTGCAGCACCACCCGGCCGCCGACCGCAGCCGCCACCGAAACGTAGCGGGCGAACTGGAGCACGTCGCCCAAGCCCTGCTCGCCGTAGAGCAGGATGGTGCGTCCGGTGAGCATGCCGCCGCGCCATTCCGGGATGGCGGGGTTCATGCGGGGAAAGCCGAGATGGGCGCGGCGCCATTCATACTCGGCGAAACCGCTGGGCAGGTCGCCCTGGGCCAGCAGGGCCATGGAGAGGAAACTGTGAGCCTCGGCATGGCGGGGAGCCAGGGCGACGGCGTGGCGCAGGCAGGTCGCCGCCTCGGCCGGGCGGCCGCTTTCGAACAGGACGGCGCCCAGCTTGACATGGGCGTCCACCGCGTCCGGCTCCAGGCGGATGGCGTGGCGGAGGGCGGCCTCGGCCCGCTCCAGGTCGCGGGTGAGGAAGTGGAAGGCGCCCAGATTGGCCTGCACCGCCGCCGAATCCGGTTGCATCGCCGCCGCCCGGGCATGGGCGGCCCGTGCCGGCTCGATCCGCTCCAACTCGGCCAGCGCCACCCCTAGATTGGAGTGGGTCTGGGCGGTTCCGCCCAGGGCGACGGCCCGCTCATAGGCGGCGACGGCCTCGTCCAGCCGCCCCAGCTCCTTCAGCGCCACGCCGAGATTGTGGAAGGCGACCCACGAGGCGGGCAGCCGGCGGGTCAGTTCGGCATAGAGGCGGGCGGCCTGGGCGAAGTCGCCCCGGCTATCGCAGGCTTGCGCCTCGGCGATCAGGGCGCGGCTCTTGTCGTCGATCCCTTGGGAAGGAGGCGTCGCCCCGGTCGCGCGTCTTTGCTTGCGGTTCATCACTCTGCTCTCGCCACGCCATGACGGTAGTGTAGCAGGGCGGCGGGATCGGCTCTACAGCCCCAGATAGGCGGCGCGGACACGGTCGTCGCCCAGCAGCTCGCCGCCGCTGCCCTCCATCACCACATGGCCGTTTTCCAGCACGCAGGCGTGGTCGGCCATCTTGAGCGACACCGCCACGTTCTGCTCCACCAGGACGATGGTCAGGCCCTCGGCATGGAGGCGGCGGATGATGGCGAAGACCTCGTGGACCATGGCCGGGCTAAGGCCCAGCGACGGCTCGTCGAACATGATCAGGCGGGGCTGGCCCATCAGGCAGCGGCCGATGGCCAGCATCTGCTGCTCGCCGCCCGACAGGGTGCCGGCCAGTTGCTGGCGCCGCTCCTGCAAGCGGGGGAAGGTTTCCCACACCCGCTCCAGGGTGGCGGCCGCCAGCTTGCGGCCGCGCGGCAGCATGGCGCCCAGCTCCAGATTGTCCTTCACCGACATGGTGGGGAAGATCTGACGCCCCTCGGCCACTTGTCCCAGGCCGAGGTCGCAGATGCGGTGGCTGTCCCAGCCGGTGATGTCGGTGCCGTCGAACACGATATGGCCGCGCGCGAGGCCTTCCATGCCGGCGATGGCGCGGATCAGCGAGGTCTTGCCGGCGCCGTTGGCGCCGATGATGGCGGTGATGCTGCCGTCGGGAACATGGAACGAGACGTCGGACAGCGCCTGGGCGTCGCCGTAGAACAGGTCGAGACCGCTGATGGAGAGCATCAGACCGCCTCCTCGCCGAGATAGCAGTCCAGCACGCGCGGATCGCGCACCACCTCGGCGGGGATGCCCTCGCAGACCGGCTTGCCGGAATTGATCACCACCACCCGGTGGGACAGGGCCATGACCGCCCGCATCACATGCTCGATCAGGACGATGGTCAGGCCGGTCTCCCGGTTCAGGCGCTGGAAGGTCTCCACCATGCGGTCGGTCTCGGCCGGGCGCAGGCCGGCCATGACCTCGTCCAGCAGCAGCAGCTTGGGCCGCGTCGCCAGGGCGCGGGCCACTTCCAGGCATTTGCGGTCGGGCAGGGTCAGGCTGCGGGCGGGCAGGCGGCGCTTGTCGGCCAGGCCAAGCATCTCCAGCACCTCGCGCGCCAGCCGTTTCGCCTCGGCCACGTCGGCGGCCCAGCGCAGCGCCCCGACCACCACGTTCTCCTCCACCGAGAGGTTGCCGAACGGCTTGACCAGTTGGAAGGTCCGCCCCACCCCGGCGCGGCAGACCTGATCGGGCCGCAAGCCCACCAGCGACTGCCCCTCCAGCAGAATGTCGCCGTCATTGGGCGCGAACACCCCGGCGATCATGTTGAACACCGTGGTCTTGCCGGCGCCGTTGGGGCCGATCAGGGCGACGATCTCGCCCTTGGCGACGGTGAACGAGACGCCGTCGACGGCGCGCAGGCCGCGAAAATTCTTCACCACCGCTTCGATGGAAAGGATGGGGGGGGAGAGCATGGGGGAGAGGGCGTTCATGCTGAACCGTCCTCGTCGCCGTCCCAGCCCAGGCGGCGGCGCAGCCACGGCCACACCCCGTCGGGCAGGAACTTGACGATGCCCAGCAGGGCCAGGCCGTAGAACAGCTGCTTGAGCCCGGCGGCGTTGAAGCCCAGTGCCTCGGTGCCCCAGGTGATGGTCTCGCCCAGGGGCGTCAGGATCAGGGCGCCGAGGATGGGGCCGAACAGGGTTCCCAGCCCGCCGACGATGGGGGCCAGGATGATGCTGATGGAGCGGTCCATGCCGAAGGCCTGGGTGGGAAACAGGGTATTGTAGTAGAAGGCGAAGAACACGCCCCCCGCCGCGGTCAGGCCGGCCGACAGCATCACCGCCCACATCTTGGCGCGAAACACGTTAATCCCCAGCGCGGCTGCGGCTTCCTGATCCTCGCGCACCGCCAGCCAGTAGAAGCCGAGGCGGGACTCCAGCAGGCGCCGGCACAACAGGAAGATGCCGACCGTCATGGCCAGGATCAGGTAATAGAACATCAGGGGATGGCCGCGCAGATACAGCAGGTCGACGCCGGCACGGCTGGCCACTGGCAGGAACAGTCCCCCCGGCCCGCCCAGGCCGGGAATATGCTCGAACAGCACCCGGGTGAATTCGGCGAAGGCGATGGTCAGCAGGGCGAAATAGACGCCCTTGACCCCGAAGCGGAAGCCCAGCGCCCCGATGACGGCGCCCGCCGCCACCGCCACCGCGATGGCGGCGACCAGCCCCAGGGCGCCGGGAATGCCGAACTGGACGAACAGGGCGGCGGCGACGTAGGCGCCCAATCCGCCGTAGAGGCTGTGGCCCAGCGACAATTGCCCGGCGAAGCCCATCATGATGTTCCAGGCCTGGCCGAGATAGGCCATGGTCAGCACCAGCATCAGCACCGACAGCAGATACGGCCCGGCCGCCAGCGGCGCCAGGGCGAAGGCCGCCACCAGGGCGAGCAGGGCGAGGCGCTGCTTCATCGCTTCGCCCCCAACAGGCCTTGCGGCCGCAGCACCAGCACCAGGATCAGGATGGCGAAACTGAACATGCTCTTCATGGACGGCATCAGGAAATAGCCGGCCAGCACCTCCGACACGCCGATCAGCATGCCGCCCAGCAAGGCCCCGGTCATGCTGCCCAGGCCGCCGACGATGACGATGATGAAGGCGAGCAGGGTCAGCTCCGGCCCGGTCGGCGGCATGACGTCGATCAGCATGGACAGCAGCGCCCCGGCGGCGCCGACGCAGGCGGTGCCGATGCCGAAGGTGACGGCGTAGAGTCTTTTCACGTCCAGGCCGATCACCTTTGCTCCCACCAGATTGTCGGCGCAGGCGCGGATGGCCTTGCCCATCAGGGTCAGGCGGAAGAACGCCATCAGCATCAGCGAGATCGCCAGCGAGGCGCCGGCGGCCAGCAGGCGAACCTTGTCGATCAGCAGCGGTCCGACCTCGTAGGTGTCGAAGCCGTAGGAGACCTGGATGCCGTGGGCGTCGGGGCCGAAGCCCAGCAGCGAGGAATTGACCATGATGATGGCGAGGCTGACCATCAGGATGAACTGCATATGCTCGGGCTTGCCGACGAAGCTGTCGACCAGCCCCCGTTGCAGGAGATAGCCGGCGGCGAACATCACCACCACCACCACCGGCATGCCCACCAGCGGGTCGAGGTCGAGATAGGTGGACAGGGCCCAGGCGCCGTACATGGCCAGCGCCGTCATCTCGCCATGGGCGAAGTTGACCACTCGGACCACGCCGAAGATCACCGACAGGCCCAGCGCCAGCAAGCTGTAGACCAGGCCGGTGAGAAGGCCGGTGATGATTTGGTTGACGAGGTCGACGGACATTCGGGCAACCGCGAACGGAAAGGACAACGGCCGCCCCGGGACCACCCCGGAGCGGCCGCTGGTTCTTACAACATCAGCCGCGCTGTTGCCAGCCCGGAACCGGGAAAACCGGCTTGGCCTCGGCCGCTTCCGCCGGCAGCACCACCAGCGGCTTGCCGCCGAAGTTCTGGATGGTGGCGGACCGGGTGTTGTTGTTCTGGCCCTTGGCGTCGAAGGTGATGGCGCCGCCGATCATGACGTGGTCGGTGATGTTGGTGGCGGGCAGGACCTCGAGCAGCGCCTTGGGCTCGGGGCTGCCGGCCCGCTTGGCGGCGTCGGCGGCGATCAGGATCGCCTCGAAGGTGTAGCCCACATTCATCTCGAACAGGGCGTCGGGATAGGCCTTGGCGAAGGCGGCGAGCAGCGCCTGCGACATCTTGGACTTGGGATTGATCCACGGCAGGTTGGTCATGGAGTAGTCGGCGTACTTGCCCAGCGTCTTGTAGAACTGGACCTCGTACATGCCGGGGCTGCCGGGCGAGACGATGGCCTTGGGCTCGAAGCGCTGCTTGACCATCTCGCGGATGACCTTGATGGAATCCTCGCCATGGGCGACCAGGATCAGCAGGTCGGCGCCGGTGGCCTTGGCCTTGCCCACTTCCACCGCCAGGTCGCGGGCGGCGCCGTCGTAGGAGATGGTCTCGGCGATGGCGAACGGCATGTCCAGGGTCGGGAAGATCTTGCCGACGGCGCCGGCCATGGCGCTGCCGAAGGTGTCGTTGTTGTGCATGAACACCGCCTTGGACGGCGTCACCCCCGAGGCCTTGAACAGATCCTTCATCAGCGACAGCCCCTCGCCCACCAGCCGGGGCGCGGTGGGGAAGTTGCGGAAGACGGTCTTGAAGCCCTGCTCGGTGATGTTGGGCGCGGCGGCGATGTTGATCACCAGCGGCACGCCGCGCTGTTCGCAGACCTGGGCGACCGCCAGGGTCTGGGCCGATTCGAAGGCGCCGATCAGCACCTGGGCGCCATCGGCGATCAGCTTTTCCGCCCGTGTCCGGGCGGTATCGATATTGGTTTCGGTATCGGCGATCATCAGTTGGACCGGCATGCCGAGATCGGCCAGCAATGCGGGGGTGACCTCGGCGCCGCGCTTGCAGCTCTGGCCTTCGCGGGCCAGCGATCCGGACAGCGGCAGCAGCAGCCCCACCTTGACCGGTTGGGCGGCACGGGCCCGGCCGATGCTCCCTCCCATGCCGAGGGCCACGGCGCCGGCGGCACCGGCGGCGACGAAGCCGCGACGATTGATGATCGGCGAACGAGATTCGGACATGCGTTCCTCCCTGGACTTACGGTCCGCCAGACTAACCGCAGGGCAAGGCCAGGGCAATGCTACGGCTGCCGGATCATCGCCGCGAGCGGAACCACCGCGATTCCGGCGGCGGCCAGGGCGTCGCGCAGATGGCGGGCGAGGGCGACGGCGCCGGCATCGTCGCCATGGACGCAGACCGACTGGGCCCGGCAGGGGACCAGCCTGCCGGTCACCGAACGCAGGGTTCCCTCCCGCACCATGCGCAGCACATGGGCGGCGGCCTCGGCCGGATCGTGAATCATGGCCTGGGGCTGGGAGCGCGGCACCAGATTGCCGGCATCGTCGTAATTGCGGTCGGCGAACACCTCCTCGGCGACGGCCAGACCCAGCGAGCGGCCGGCGGCGACCATGGCCGAGCCGGCGGGGGCCAGGAAGATCAGCCCCGCATCCACCGCCTTGATGGCGCGCGCCACCGCCAGGGCGACCTCGGCATCCACCGCCGCCAGATTGCTCAGCGCTCCGTGCGGCTTGACGTGGCCGACCGTGGCGCCGCAGGCCGCCGCGATCCCCATCAGGGCGCCGATCTGATAGGCCGTGATCGCCTCGATCTCGGCGACCGACAGGGTCATGGGCCGACGGCCGAAGCCCTGGAGGTCGGGGTAGCTGGGATGGGCGCCGATGCCGACGCCCTTGGCCTGGGCGGCGCGGACGGTCCGGGTCATCACCAGGGGATCGCCGGCATGGAAGCCGCAGGCGATGTTGGCCGAGGCGACGATGTCGAGCATGGCCGCATCGTCGCCCATGGGCCACGCCCCGAAGGCCTCGCCCAGATCGGAATTCAAGTTGATGCACCGTTCCATCTCGAACCTCATTCGCCGTCGATGGCGTCGACCATGCCGGACACCAGATTGCTGTCGTAGAGCGCCGTCAGATCAATGCCGATCATGGCGCCGACCGGGCGCAATCCCGTTATCCGCCGCTCGATCTCGCGCTCCAGCATTTGGCGCGCCGCTTCGGCCTGCTCCACCGAGACCGGGGCGAAGCTCAGCCGGGTTCCCGGCATGGCCCGGCCCAGCCGGGGCAGGTCGGCGGAAATCACCGTGGCGATCTTGGCATATCCGCCGGTGGTTTGGTGATCGGCCAGAAGGATGATGGGGCCGCCGTCGCCGGGGACCTGGATACAGCCGCTGACCAGACCGTCCGAGGCGATGTCGGGGCCGGCGCGATGGGCCAGTCGCGGCCCCTCCAGCCGCAGCCCCATGCGGTCGGCTTGCTTGGAGACCGTGTACTCGGCGGAGAGGAAGGTGGCCACCGCTTCGTCGGTGAAGCTGTCTTGTTGCGGGCCGAGCATCACCCGGATGGGGCCGCCGCCATAGGCCATGGCCTCGGGCAGGGCGAGGTCGTCGCTGTCCGAGGCCGTGGCGGCGCGCAGCGGCAGAACCGTGCCCACCGCCAACGGCTTGCCGCCCAGCGGTCCCAGCCCGGCGCGGACATAGGTGGACAGGCTGCCCATGACCGGGGCCAGATCGAAGCCGCCGGCCACCGCCAGATAGGCGACGGAGGCGGCGGCCACCGCCCCGATCTCCACGATGTCGCCGCGCGACAGCCGGTGGGAGCGGTCGGCTTCGAGCGCTCGCCGTTCGCCGCCGGCCGCCGCGCCCAGCATCAGGCGCATCGGGCCGCAGATGGCCAGACGCACGCTGTCGGCCTCGACTCGTAGGGTAGGACCGAGAGTGCTGATTTCCAGGCAGGCCTCGCCCGGTTGATTGCCGACCAGGGCATTGGCGAGCCGCAGCCCGGCGAAGTCCAGGGCGCCCGCCACCGGCACCCCCAGGTCCTGGAAGCCGAAGCGGCCGAAATCCTGGATCGTGGTGTGCAGGCCGGGGGACAGGATGTGGAGGTGGGGCGACATTCAGCCACCCTCCGCCAGCAGGTGTTCGGGTGCCAGCCGGCCGGGATCGCGGCAGGCCGCCTCGTAGTCCGCGCGCTCGACGGCATGGAAACGGACGCTGTCGCCCGGCGCCAGCAGGGAGGGTGGCGTCCGCGCGGGATCGAAGAATGTCACCGGAGTGCGTCCCAGCAGATGCCAGCCGCCGGGGCTGTCCCAGGGATAGACCGCGCCGAGGGAGCCGGCAACGGCCACCGATCCGGCCGGAACCTTGACCCGCGGCGTGCTCCGGCGCGGCAGGCGGAGGGGCTCGGGGATGTCGCCCATATAGGCGAAACCCGGCATGAAGCCCAGCATGTAGACGAAATAGTCGGTGCCGGTGTGCACCGCGATCATCTCCGCCCGCGACAGGCCGGCGGCCCGGCAGACCGCGTCGATGTCCGGCCCCAGGTCGTCGTCGTAGCAGACTGGCAACCGCCAGCTCCGCGCCGCCGTCACCGGCGCGTCGGAGCATGCGGCCGCCACCGCCATGACCTCGGCCTGAATGGTCCGGCGGCGGGTGACCAGCGGATCATAGGACACCAACAGCGAGCGGAAGGTGGGGACCAACTCCACCAATCCCGTGACGTTTCCCGCCCGGTGGGCGTCGTCGATGGCGTGGCGCAGGCCCATGACCTTGGCGCTGGCGGTGCGGTCGACGGCCTCGCCGAACTCCACGCTGAAGGCGGTATCGCCCAGGTCGGCGATGCGAAGGTCGTCCATGCGGCCTGTCCGGTTGCTGGGGCACTGACTCCGTCGAACGATACATCCTCCATCTCCCGCCGTCGTCATGCCCGATGATACTGGTGGGAAAAAGATGGCGGATGGGTTGGGGACGCCGCCTTGGCTGCATATGTATTATGGATATTCCCGCGGGAACTTGAATATGCAAATATGCGCCGGGGTTCAGGGGGGGGGCTTTCCGCCGATGCCGTCGGCTGCGGGTGGAACTATGGCCAATGGAGTCTGAACGACCATGTCTTCGGATCTGCCCTTCGCTCTGATCGTCGAGGACGACTCTCAGGTCCGGCATCTTCTTTGCCAGATGATGGCAGCCGAAGATTTCGAGGTTTCAGCCGCCAGCTGCTGCGCCGATGCCAGGCGGATCGTCAAGGGACAAAGGCCCGACCTCGTCCTGCTCGACCTCGGCTTGCCCGGCGGCGACGGGTTGGAGCTGGGCAAATGGATCCGGGCGACCGCGCCCTCGGCGGGGATCATCATCCTGACCGGCCGGACCGAGGTCAGCGACCGCATCGCCGGCCTGAAAAGCTGCGCCGACGACTATGTGACCAAGCCTTTCGACGTCCAGGAAGTCTGCGCCCGGGTTCACAACCTCATGCGCCGCATGGCGACGAGGTCCGTATCCGCGCCGGACCAGGATCAGGAGATCCCGTTCGAGGGCTGGCTGCTGCTGGAAGACAGTTGCGCGTTGAACTCGAACGGGCGCGAGGTGAAGCTGACGGTGATGGAGTTTCGCTTGCTCAAGGCGCTGGTGCTGCGCCAGGGCAAGGTCGCGACCCGGGAATGGCTGTTGGACCAGATCGAGGCCGAGATCGACATCAACGAGCGGACGGTCGATTACCACGTCTGCACCCTGCGGATAAAGCTGCGCAAGGCGGGCCTGCGGGATGGCGTCATCGCCTCGGTGCGGGGGATGGGGTATAAATATTCCGTCCTGTGAGTGGGTGATACCAAATCCCGATGAGAGCAACTCATCGGGATTTGGTTAGGAGCAACGCGACGCGCGGTCCATGCCGCGGAAGGCAATGGCGCTCGCGCCCGCCAGCTTCGCTGGCAAACATATGATTGCACGCCTACGCCCGCCCGCCGAGGGCGCCGCTGATCGGTTCCGATCAGCGGGATACGGGTTTAATCGGCGGCGTCCGCGCCCCGCAGCAGGCAGTCCACCGTGTCGGCCAGCTCGATCAGGTTGAACGGCTTGAGGATGAAGCCGTCGATCTGGGCCTCGGCGATTTCATCGTAGTCGACGTTGTCGTCGCGGCCGCTGCACAGCAGCACCTTGGCGTCGGGCATGGATTCGGCGACGGTCCGGGCCAGCTCGATGCCGGTGACCTCCGGCATCATCTGATCGGTGATGACGATGTCGAATTTCTCGCCCTTGCGGACCCAGCCGAGGGCTTCGGTGGAGACGGTGGTGGCGCTGACCCGGTGTCCCATGCGCTCGAAAAAATGACGGAGCAGATCGACGATGGCCGGGTCGTCGTCGACCACCAGGATATGCCGGCTGTGCGGGGGCAAGTGGAGGGACGGCTGGCTTTCGGCGACGCGGCTTTCCTCCGTCGCCGCGACGACTTCGGGTAGGCGGACGACGAAGCGGGCGCCTCCCTCGACGGGGCTTTCGACCAGGATGGTTCCGTCCAGATCCTCCACGATGCCGTGAACCACCGACAGTCCAAGCCCCGAGCCCATGCCGGTGCCCTTGGTGGTGAAGAACGGATCGAAGATGCGGGGTTGGATATGGGCGGGGATTCCGCAGCCGGAATCCGTCACGGCGAGAACGAAACCGCCGTCCCGACGCTCCAGGACGACCGAGATGATGCCGCTTTCGCCACCGATGGCGTCGATGGCGTTCAGGCAGAGATTCATCAAGACCTGATGAAGCTGGATGGCCGTGGCCAGGACCAGGGCCTTGCCGGGCGGCAGTTCGAGCTTGACCTTGATGTTGGCGGGCGCCGCCGTGCGGACGAGCTGATACACCTCGTTGACCACCGGGCACAGGTCGGTGGCGGTTTTTTGCGTCGGCATCTGCCGGCTGAAGGTGAGGATCTGGCGCACCAGATCCTTGGCCCGGCTTCCCGCCAGATGGATTTGATGCACATGCTTGGTCACGGCGTCCGGGTTCCGGATGTCGCCGAGGATCAGGTGATTGAAGCCGAGAATGCTGGTCAGGATGTTGTTGAAGTCGTGAGCGATGCCGCCGGCCAGGGTGCCGATGGCCTCCATCTTCTGGGACCGCAGCAAGATGGTTTCGGTCTGCTTCTTGGCGGTGATGTCCAGCTTGACGGCGACATAGAAAATCTCGCCGTCGCTGCCCCGCACCTGGGTGATGAAGGCTTCCTCCCAATAGAGGTCTCCCGCCTTGGTGCGGTTGCAGAGTTCGCCGCGCCATTCCCGCCCGGCGGTGATCGTCGCCCACAGCTCGTCGTAGACGTGCCGAGGCGTCAGCCCGGAGGCGAGGATGGACGGCTTGTGTCCGAATGCTTCGTCGTAGGAATATCCGGTGACGGTTTCGAACATGTGGTTCACGTAGAGGATGATGCCGGCTGAATTGGTCATGACCACCGAGGCCGGGCTTTGTTCGACCACCGTGGACATCAGACGCAGGCGGTCCCCGGCTTTGCGGCGCTCGGAGATGTCGCGGACCATGCCCGACATGCGGGTTGCCCTGCCGGCGTCCCATTTGACCACCGCGGCGGTCTCCCGGACCCAGACCCAGTCGCCCTTGCGGTTGCGCAGGCGGTATTCGTGGTCGAGGCGCGGGGTCAGGCCGTGGAAATGGTCGACGAATTTCTGTTTGGTGGCGGCCTTGTCGTCGGGATGGACCAGGGCGTCCCAGCTTTCCCGCGTCGGCCGGACTTCCCCGGGAGCATAGCCCAGCATGGTGGGAAAATGCGGGCTGAAATAGATGGTCCCCGCAGCGATGTTCCAGTCCCAGAAGCCGTCGTTGCTGCTCTCGAGGACGAGGCGGAGGCGCTCCTCCTTCTGCTGCAAGGTGGCGAGGATCCGCCGCATCAAGATCAGCAGCAGCAGACCGCTGCAGCTTCCGATGCCCAGAATGATCGCCGTGCTGACGAACGGACGGGATGGTTTGCCGAACGAGGCGATGGTGAGGATGAAGTGCCGCCCCCCCATGTCGATGGTGGTTTGCGTTTCCAGCTTTCACTCGTCGTCGGCGGGAGCGAGGCTGTGGGCGTCGGTATCGACCATCAGGTTCTCCGGCGCGATGGCGCCGTCGTAGATCTCCAGGTCGGTGGGCTCCTCCGCCTTGACGATTCCCTCCATCAGCGTCGCCATGGAAAAGGCGATGGAAGCCCAGCCCCGGATGGCGGCAATCCGTTCCTCCCGGGTGGTGATGGGAAGATCCGGGGCGTAGATGGGGAGATAGATCAGCATATCGCCGCCGCCGTACGGGACCATCACCTTGGCGGAGAACGTCGCCCGGCCGGTGTCGCGGGCCTCCTCCATGGCGGCCCGGCGTTGGGGACTGATCCCCCCGTCATGGCCCAGCGCCTTGCTCCGGGCATCTGGCGCGATGAACGACAGAATCATGTAATCGGCGCGATCTCCGGGGGGGACGACGGCGAAATCGGGCACGTCCCGTCGGCGCGTCGCGAGAAATCCCGGCAAGTCGTCGGCGCGGACATAGGTCATCAGGCCGACGCCGCCGATCCCAGGAAACCGCCGCGATACTTCGATCCGCTCGATGAATTGCCGCCACTGCCGCTGGGAGATGTCGGAATTGTTGCTGAATTCGGCCCGGACCGCCCATAACAGATCCCGGAGCCGGGCCAGCCGGGAGAAGACCTCCGACTGGATGGCACTGCTGCGGTGGTCGAAATCGCGTCGTTGCGCCTCGTCGGCCAGGGTCTGGTCCCGCCACCACAGCCCCGCCGAGAGGGCGATGACGACCGCCAGGGCCACCACCGGCGCAAGCAGGTACCGCGACCGGCCGATCATGGCGGCCGGATCGGGGCGAGTGGCTTTCAGCGGCGCTTCCTCCATGTCAGGTGCCCGTCATGACGGCGAAGATCCTTTCGAAGGATGCCTCCACATCGGGCATGACCGCCAGCATTTCCGGATCGAAATGACTGGTGTGGGTGCGACCGTCGCCGGTCAGGATGATGGCGAGCGCGTCTTGGTGGGAAAGCGGCGATTTGTAGGGCCGTTCCGAGCGAAGCGCGTCGTAGACGTCGCAAATGGTCGTCACGCGGGCTTCGACCGGGATGTCGCGTCCCGTCAGGCCGTGGGGATAGCCGCCGCCGCACCATTGCTCGTGATGGTACTGGGCGATGCTGGCGGCGCAGGCCAGCAGCGGGTCGCGGGCGGCTGACAGGATGGTGTAGCCGATGGTGGTGTGCCGCTGCATCACCAGCTTCTCCGCCTCGGTCAGGTCGCCCGGCTTGAACAGGATGTTGTCCGGGATGCCGATCTTGCCGATGTCGTGCAGGGTGGCGGCGATCTCGATGACGGCCTGACGCTCCCGCGACCAGCCCAGGGCATTGGCCACCACCTTGGCGTAGAGGCCGATCCGGCGGTTGTGCCGGCCGGTTTCGTTGTCCTTGTGCTCGGCGGCCACCGCCAGGCATTCGAACAGGGTCTCGGGCGCGGCCTCCAGGGGGAGCGGCGGCGCGGCTTCGGTCCCCGGTCCGGGGGGACGGCGGGCGGCGACCTTGGCGAGGCCGTCCGTGGCCGCGCCGACCACCGCCATGACGTCGGTCCGGTCGAGGCCGACAGAACCCGGGCCGCCCGTCACCGAGGCCAGGATGATCGAGCGGCTGCGGCGGAGCATGGGCATCGACGTGCATATGCTCGGCATTCTCATGACCATGGTGAATCCCGCCCTCAATCTCACCAAGACCATCGCCGAGAAGATCCGCTCGCGCTACGGCGGCCTTGTGTTCCAGAGCGAATTGCGGCGCGACGTCCGGCTGGCGGAAGCACCGTTCCACGGCAAGAGCATCTTCGACCACGCGCCGGCCTCGGCGGGCGCCAAGGCCTATGGACGGCTGGTGGAGGAAGTGCTGCGCCGCGTTCCCAGCCTTGTCGCCCCCATGGAGAGCGCCACCCCATGACCGAGAAGACCACGCGCAAGGACATTTTTGGTCGTACCGACCAGCCCCCGATCATGGACGAAAGCCGGCAGGCGGCCGACGTCACCAGTGCGGCAGACCCGCAGAACAAGGAGAACGGAGAGATGACCGAAGCCACAGCCAGGAGCGCCGACTCGCAGCGGGCCGCCATGGACGAAATCAGCCGCCTGATCAAATCCGTCAAACAGGGACGCCTGGCGGCCATGCCGTGGCCGAGACCGTCAAGGCCATGAAGAGCATCGCCGAGAAGATCGGCATCATCGAGGAAATCGCCCGCCAGACCAACATGCTCGCCCTTAACGCGGCCATCGAGGCGGCCCGCGCCGGCGAGCACGGCAAGGGCTTCGCGGTGGTGGCGGCCGAGGTGCGCAAGCTGGCCGAACGCAGCCAGAGTGCCGCCAAGGAGATCAGCTCGGTCTCGACCTCCAGCGTGGAGATCGCCGAACGCGCCGGCAAACTGCTGGGCGACATCGTCCCCGGCATCCAGAAGACCGCCGGCCTGGTGCAGGAAATCAACGCGTCGAGCAACGAGCAGGCGGACGGCATCGGCCAGGTCACCTCGGCCATTCACCAACTCGACCAGGTCATCCAGCAGGCCAGCGTCTCCACCGAGGAGATGTCGACCGCCAGCGAGATGCTGTCGGAACAGGCCGAGCAGTTACTGTCCGCCGCCTCGTTCTTCCAGGTGGAGGACAACCGGTCGCGGAGTCTGCAACGCACCTCGGGCGGCGGCAATGGCAGGGCGGCGGCGCCGTCTCGCCGCATGGCCCCGCCGGCCAAGAAGGGTCCTCTCAAGCAGAAGCCGCCGATCAAGGGCCGCAATGGCGGCGGGGTGAAGCTGAACATGGGCGACGACATCGACGATAGCGAGTTCGAGCGGAACTGATATGGCGCCAATGGGAGACTGAAATCATGGACCAGATTGGCGATATCATCCAAACGGACCAGTACCTGACCTTCACCCTTGCCGAAGAGACCTTCGCCGTCGAAATCGTCAAGGTGCGGGAAGTGATCGACTACGTTCACGTCACCCGGGTGCCGCGCATGCCGGCCTTCCTGCGCGGCGTGATCAATCTGCGGGGAAGCGTCGTTCCGGTCATCGACCTGCGACTCATCCTGGGCATGGACTGCATCGACAAGACGATCGACACCTGCGTCATCATCGCCGAGGTGAGGATGGACGGCGAAACCCTCCATCTCGGCATGCTGGCCGATTCGGTCCAGGAGGTGATCGACATCGACCCCAGCCAGATCGATCCGCCGCCCCGGCTGGGCAGCATGCTCAACACCGACTTCATTCGCGGCATGGGCAAGCGGGAGGAGGGGTTCTTCATCATCCTCAACATCGACCGGGTGTTGTCCAGCGACGAAATCGCCAGCATCGAAGCGGTGAAGACGGGTGCGGTCCGGGCGACGGCATGAGCGGGACGGGGCGGCCGCGCGGTCGCCCCGTCCCGTCTCCAAACCATGAATCCAGGATTATTCCGTCATGCACATGAACCCCATCCCGTTGACCGAGTCCGCCCCGATGGCCGGGTCGGAGTTCCGAGGAGGAATGATGACCCAAGATGACGGCATCGGCGTCCCGGGTGGATGCCGAGGGCTGGTCGGCTTCGTCATCACGGATGCCGAGACGCAGACGCTCATCGACCTGATCTACCGGCATTCGGGCATCGTCCTGACCCCCGGCAAGAAGAGCCTGATCTCGTCACGCCTGCACAAGCGGGTGAAGGCGTTGGGGCTGGGCTCGTTCCGGGAGTATCTGGATCACCTGCACCACGCGCGGGACCGGGAGGGCGAGATCGTCGCCATGATCGACGAGATCACCACCAACAAGACCTCCTTCTTCCGCGAGCGTCATCACTTCGATTTCCTGACCGCCAGCGTCCTGCCCCGTCTGGCGACGTCGGATTGGTCGGTTCTGAACCTGTGGAGCGCCGGCTGCTCCACCGGCGAGGAGCCCTATACCCTGGCCATGGTGCTGGCCGAGTATTTCGGCACCACCCGTAACTTCAACATCCTGGCCACCGACCTGTCCACCCAGGCGCTACAGACCGCCCGCCAGGCAGTCTACGCCGACGAATTGGGCGATCCCATTCCGCCGGGCCTGCGGCAGAAATACACCATGAACGGTCACGGTTCCCAGGCCGGACACTTCCGCATTGTCCCGGAATTGCGCGAGCGGGTGACGTTCAAGCACGTCAACCTCATCGAGCTGGACTGGGGCGCGCCGGGCGAGATGAACGTCATCTTCTGCCGCAACGTCATGATCTATTTCGACAAGAAGACCCGGCGGGAGATCATTTCCCGCTTCAAGGGCCATGTGAAGGGTGACGGATACCTGTTCATCGGCCATTCCGAGACATTGGGCGACATCGACCACCAGTTCTCCCAGGTCAAGCCGACCGTCTACACCTGCCGGAACCAGGGGGCGACATGGCTGGGAAGAAAATAAGGGTCCTCATCGTCGATGATTCGGCGGTGGTCAGGCAGGCCCTGTCCGAGATCCTGGACTCCGATCCCGGCATCGCGGTGATGGGGGTGGCGTCCGATCCCTATGTGGCGGCCGAGAAAATGGAAGCCGAGATCCCGGACGTGATCACCCTGGACATCGAGATGCCGCGCATGGACGGGCTGACCTTCCTGGAGAAGATCATGTCCCAGCACCCCATTCCGGTGGTGATGTGCTCCAGCCTGACCGACGAGGGTTGCGCCACCGCCATGCGGGCCATGGAATGCGGCGCCGTCGCCATCATCACCAAGCCGAAGATGGGAATCAGGGCCTTCCTGGAGGAATCGCGGATCACCATCTGCGACGCGGTCAAGGCCGCCGCCTTGGTCAAGCCGCAGCGGATGGCGCCGCGCCCGCGACGGGTGGAGCAGAAGCTCAGCGCCGACGTCATGCTGGCCAAGGCCGCCAACCGTTCCATGATCCAGACCACGGAGAAGGTCACCGTCATCGGCGCCTCGACGGGGGGAACCGAAGCGTTGCGCGCCGTGCTGACGGCGCTGCCGGCGGATGCGCCGGGCATCGTGATCGTCCAGCACATGCCGGAGAAGTTCACAGCCGCCTTCGCCGCTCGCCTCGATCAGGAATGCCTGATCACGGTCAAGGAGGCCGAGAACAACGACACCGTCATGCGCGGCACCGCCCTGATCGCGCCCGGCAACAAGCACACCCTGCTCAAGCGCAGCGGCGCCCGCTATTACGTCGAGGTTCGCGACGGGCCGCTGGTCTGCCGCCACCGTCCCTCCGTCGATGTCCTGTTCCGCTCGGCGGCGCGCTATGCCGGCAGCAACGCGGTGGGGGTGATCATGACCGGCATGGGCGACGACGGCGCCCATGGCCTGCTGGAAATGAAGGAGGCCAAGGCCAAGACCCTGGCCCAGGACGAGGAAAGCTGCGTCGTGTTCGGCATGCCGAACGAAGCCATCAAGCTTGGCGCGGTGGACAAGACCGTGCCGCTGGGCGCCATCGCCCATGAAATCATCCGGGCCTGCTCGTGAAGGACGTTCCCCATGAAGATCACCACCAGCCAAGTGGACGGCACCTCGACCATCAAGATCACCGGCGACCTGGTCATCGGCGGCGTGGCGGAGGCCAAGCCGGAGATCGTCGCCGCCCTGGCGGCGGGACGCGACATCCGGCTCGATCTCGGCGAGGTCGATGACTGCGACACCGCCGGAGTGCAACTGCTGCTGATGGCGCGCGCCAGCGTTCGCGGCCAGGGCAAGCGGTTGACCACCATTGCCCGGTCCGCCTCGTTCCAGGCGGCGCTCGACCGCATCGGCATTCCGGCCGGAGGCTTCGATTTCCAGGAAGGGACACACTGACCATGGCCAAGACAATCATGACCGCCGATGACTCGGCCAGCATCCGCCAACTGGTCCGCATGGCCCTGACGGAGGCCGGCTATCAGGTGGTGGAGGCCGTCGACGGGTTGGACGCCTTCAACAAGTTCGCGGCGGCGCCCGCCAACATGCTGATCACCGATCTCAACATGCCCAATCTCAACGGCATCGAGCTGATCCAGAAGGTGCGCGGCCTTCCGTCCGGAAAATTCATTCCCATCGTCCTGCTGACCACCGAATCCGACGGGACCAAGAAGGAGGCCGGCAAGCTCGCCGGGGCCAGCGGCTGGATCGTCAAGCCGTTCAACAAGGATCAGTTGCTGGCCGTGGTGAAGAAACTGCTCGGCTGACAGGAGAACCACCATGGACGGAGTCGATAGGCATCTGGAGACCTTTCGTCAGGAAGCCGACGAATTGCTGGGCGAAATCGAGGCGGTCATCCTGCTGATCGAGGAGAACCCGGACGACGACGACGCCATCAACCGCCTGTTCCGGGCGGTCCATACCCTGAAGGGCTCGGGCGGCATGTTCGGCCTGACCGATATCGCCAATTTCTCCCACGGCCTGGAATCCGTGCTCGATAAGGTGCGCGGCAAGCAGTTGGCGGTCAGCCACGAACTGATCGACCTCACCCTGGCCTATCGCGACCAGGTGGGAGTCATGCTGCATGTGGGTGAAGGCGACGTCGCCGTGGATGTTGCCTTGGTCGAGGACATCAAGCGACGGCTCAAAGCCCTGTGCCCCACCCCCGAGAGGATCGAGCCTCCGCCGCCGAGCCAGCCGGCAAGGCCGGTATCGTCCGACGGCCCCGGAATCACCTATCGCATCCGCTTTGCCCCGCAGCCGGTGCTGTTCGGCACCGGAACCGACCCGGCCCTGCTGCTGCGGGAATTGCGCGAGCTTGGCGAGTGCTCGGTGACGGCGCATTTCGACGAGGTTCCCGCGCTGGAGCTGGCCGATCCCGAGGACTGCCATCTCGCCTGGGATATCGTCCTGACCACGGCGGCCGGCCTCGACGCCATTCGCGACGTCTTCGTCTTCGTCGAGGACATCAGCAAGATCGACATCGCCGACATTTCCAGCGACATCGTCCTCGACCCGGATGCGCCGCAGCCACGGCTGGGCGACATCCTGCTCCAGCGCGGCGACCTCGCGACCGCGGATCTTCACGCCCCCCTCAGCCAGCAAAGCCGGCTGGGCGAATTGCTGGTGGACAGCGGGACGCTCTCCAGCGCCAAGGTCTCGTCGGCCCTGAGCGAACAGCAGGCCGTGGCCAAGCAGCAGGTCGCCGCCAAGAACGACAGCGTCCGGGTTCCGTCGGACAAGCTCGACGCCCTGATCAACCTGCTGGGCGAGCTGGTGACCAACCAGGCCCGCCTCAGCCAGATCGCGCGCAACACCGGCGACATGGTCCTGGCGGCGCCGGTGGAAGAGGCCGACCGCCTGACCGACGAACTGCGCGACATCGTCCTCAACATCCGCATGATGCCTATCGGCACCACCTTCAGCCGGTTCAAGCGGCTGGTGCGCGACCTGTCGGGCGAGTTGGACAAGCAGATCGAGCTGGTGACCGAGGGCGCCGAGACCGAACTGGACAAGACGGTGATCGACCGCCTGGGCGATCCGCTGGTCCATCTGATCCGCAACAGCATCGACCACGGCATTGAGCATCCCGACGAGCGCACCCGCGCCGGCAAGCCGGCCAAGGGCACCATCCGGCTGACCGCCGCCCACAAGGGCGCCTGCGTCGTCATCTCCATCATCGACGACGGCTGGGGGTTGGATACCGCCGCCATCCTCAAGAAGGCCAAGGACAAGGGGCTGGTCGCCGCCGATGCCGATCTGTCGGAAAAGGAGATCTTCTCCCTGATCTTCCTGCCCGGCTTTTCCACCGCCACCACGGTCACCGACGTGTCGGGGCGCGGGGTGGGCATGGACGTGGTCAAGCGCGAGATCGATTCCTTGCGGGGAACCATCGACATCCACAGCGAGCGCGGCGTCGGCACCCGCATCGACCTGTCGTTGCCGCTGACTCTGGCCATCATCGAGGGACTGCTGGTGCATGTGGCGGAGGACCGCTACGTCATTCCGCTGTCGGCCATCGAGGAATGCCTGGAGCTCACCCATGACCGCTTCGCCACCTCCGGCGGGCGCAACGTCATCCAGGTGCGCGGCGTGCCGGTTCCCCTGGTTCGCCTGCGCGACGTCTTCAGCCTGCCCGATCCCCGCCCGTCCCTGGAGCAGGCGGTGGTGGTCAATGTGGGCGACCTTCGCGTCGGCCTTGCAGTGGACGAAGTCATCGGCAATCATCAGACCGTGATCAAGTCCCTGGGCAAGCTCTATCGAAAGGCCGACTGCATTTCCGGCGCGACCATCATGGGGGACGGCAACGTCGCCTTGATTCTCGATCTGGCCGGAATCATCCGCAGCGCCAGGAGTGACGAGAGCGTGGTCATCGCCCGCAATGCCCAGGCGCGACGATCGATTATGGCCTGATCCGAGAAAGGCGCCTGCAGACCATGGATGCCACCCCGACCGATCCCGTTGCCGCCGGCCTGCCGGATCTCGGCGTATTGAGGGCGGTGATGGCCGATCTCGGCGGCCTCAACGGCCCCGCCGAGGACGCCTTTCTCGCCATCGGATCGGTGCTGGGGGAGGCGTCCAGCCTGCTCGGCGGCATTCAGACCGGCTTCGCCACCTTGGTCGAGCGCCTGGAGGGGGGAGAGGCGGCGGCGACGGCCACCGGCCTGGTGAACGCCACCGAGCGGATCGCCTCCCTGGGCAGCGGCAGCCACGGCAGCACCGAGGTGCTCCTCCGACTGGTCGGGGTGGTCGGCCAGATCGAAGCGCGTCTGCGAACCCTGAGCAAGGTGGTCGGCGAGGTCGGAGCCCTGGCCATCAACGCCAAGATCCAGGCCTCCCTGATCGAGGCCGGCGGCACCGATTTCACCGTCTTCACCACCGAGATCCAGCGTTTGGGGATTCTGGCCGGTCAGACCATCGATCAGACCTGCGTTCGTCTCCAATCCCTCCAGCAGGCCATCGCCGACGCCCTTGCCGGCGAACGGGATTTCGAACGCGTCGCCGCGCGGGAATTGACCAGCGTCCAGGGGCGGCTGGCGGAGGGGCTGGCGATCCTGATGGAGCAGCGGCGCATGGCGGCGGCGGCGGTCGAGCGAGTGGGGCACCACTCCAGGGACACCGCCCAGCGGGTCGTCTCGTGCATCACCGAGCTTCAGTTCAACGACACCGCCTGCCAGCGCATCGAACATGTCCGCGACGCCATGGCCATCGTGGTCGAATTGGCCCATTCGGGGACCGAGGAGAAGATCGAGACCCTGGTCGGCGCGGTCTGCCGGCTGCAAGCCCTGCAATTGTCGCGGACCGCCGCCGAGTACCACGACCGGGTCGAGGTCCTCGGCGCCAATCTGCGCGACATCGCCGCCGACGCGGTGAACATTTTGACCGACGCCGATTCCGCCACCGCGTCCGGTGGCGGCGGCCGCGATGGCCACGACTCGTTCATCGACACGTTGGAGAACGACATCACCCTCGCCGCGCGGTTGCTCAACAGCCAGGCGACCGGACGGGAGCGGGTGAAGGCCATCGTGCAGACCGTTTCGGCCGGCTTCGCCGAGATGGCGAAGGACCTGGAAGCCATCCATTCCATCGACGCCGACATGCGCGTCATGGGGCTGAACGCCACCTTCAAATGTGCCCGGCTGGGCGATCACGGCCGGGCGTTGGGCGTCATCGCCCACGAGCTTCGGTCGTGCAGCAAGCGGACGGAGGAGTTCTCCGGCCAGATCTCCGCCTTGCTGCAAAGCGCCATGGACATGTCCAAGACCCTGGGCACCCAGGAAAGCAGCGACGCCGCCCTGGTATCCGACCTCGGCAAGTCCATGATGAATTCCGTGGTCAATCTGGGCGCGCTCTCGGTGGCGCTGGATGCCGAATTGGAGAAGCTGCATCGTGACGGCGACCGGGTGGCGAGGCTGCTCGGCGCCACCGCCGACGGGATCGACATTCACCACCGCATGAACGAGACCCTGACCCAGGCGGCGGCGAAACTGGCGGCGGTGGCCGATCTGACCGGGGTGGACGGCGCCGACATCGCGGCCATGGGCGAGCGGATCCGCACCTTGCTCGCCGGCCACTACACCATGCAGTCCGAGCGTCTGATCCACCAGATCTTCGCCGACTGTTTCGGCGACGAACAGGCCGCGCCGCCGGCCGACGCGGGCGGGGCCGGTTCCAGCATCGACGACCTGTTGTTCTGACGCCTGTTGTTCTTCCGGTCAGCGGGATTCGTGCCAGACGATGCGCAGCAGCATGCCGAGGATCAGCACGGTCGCGGCCGCCACCGTGGCGAAGATCAGCGCGATGGAATTGCGGTAGATCTGCTCGGCGTCCTCGCGGGTGGTGCGGCCTTCCTCCATGTTGATCCGGATCAGCTGGGCCAGGGTGGTGTCGGCGTCGCCGAACAGCGGTTTGGTGGCGGTCAGCAGGGCGACGCCGCTCTTGCCCGGAAGCCTTGCTCCGGCGACGCTGTCCGTCGCCATGCGGGAATAGCTGTACCAATCGGCCAGGAATTTCATGAACAGCCGCATTTCCTCGTCGGAATTGTCCAGCGACTGGAACACCCTGACATTGGCCCGGATGCGGCCTTCCAACTCGACCAGTTCGGCCTGGATCTGGAGGGGGCTTTCGCTGCCGATGCCGATGATGGCCCGCCCCTCGGCGATGCGGAAGGCACTGAGGTCATGGGCGATCTGGCCCAGCACCTGAGTGGTGGTCAGCGTCTGTTCCTGGATGTCGCGGAACTTCTCCTGCACCCGGCCGAACTGGGTGAGGGCGAAGAGGGCCAGCATCCAGGTGACCCCCGTCAGCACCGCCAGGGCCACGGTGATCCGCCTCAGATAGGGGGGCCAGGGCGGAGCGGGGCGCGTCATTCCGGCCGCTCCCGGTCCAGCGGGCAGCGCTTGCCCGGATCGACGAAGTCGGCGATGGCGTCCACCGCGCCATAGGAGAACAGGTTGCTGTGGCCAGCCCCGGCGATGAACACCCCGCGCTTGGGATCGGGCGCCGCCGCCAGCAGACGGCGGGCGAAGTCGACGGGGATGGTCTTGTCTTGCTCGCCATGGATGATCATCACCGGCGAATGCACATGGGCGATGCGGTCGATGGACGGGAAGCGGTCGCGCATCAGCAGCTTCGCCGGCATGAACCAGTACATGGTCTGGGCCACGTCGGCGATGGAGGTGTAAGGGGCCTCCAGCACCAGGGCGGCGGGGCCGAATTCCTCGGCCACCTTGACCGCCACGCCCGAGCCCAAGGATTCTCCGAGGAAGGTCGCCTGGCCGGGAGGGATGCCCTCCATGGCGAGGTGGTGGATGGCGGCGCGGGCGTCTTCGTAGATGCCCGCCTCGGTGGGGCGGCCGGGATTGCCGGCATAGCCGCGATACTCGGCGAACAGCGCTCCCCAGCCGGCATGAAGGAAGGGTTCCATCTTGAACGCCCGGACCTTCACGTCGCCGTCGTTGCCGTGGAAATAGACCACCGTCGGGCAACCGGGATAGGGGGGCTTGAACCACATGGACAGGTTGAGCCCGTCGGCGGTCGCCACCGTGAGCGGCCGGATATTGGTCATGCCGATCCGCCGGGGATGGGCGATGTCGCCGAAGGTGGCGTTCTCGAACAACAGATGCCGCTGTCCCAGATAGAGGGTCAGGGAGGCGAATCCGTAGGCGGCGAGCGCCATGGCGGCCAGGGTTCCGCCGAACAGCGCCAGGACCCGGCCGAACGGGGCGGGCGGGCGCGGCGACGGCGAATGGCCGGTTCTTTCGTTCAGGGGACGGCGGCTGAATCCGTGGCCCAACAGCCAGAATCCCAAGGTCATCAGGATCACCGCCGCGCCGCCGAACAGGGCGCCGCCCCACCACCAGTCGGGGCCGAGGTCGGGGGTGGTCTCGCTCTTGACCGAGACCACGAAGCGGGACGACCCGATCCGCCGCAGGGCGGCGAGTTCAAGCTCGTCGGAAAACGGGCTTTTCTGCACTCCGATCCGGGGCAGCGCCATCTTGGCCTCGGCGAAATCGGCGGGATCGGAGACGGCCTGGCCGATCTTGCCGGCCTCGTCGGGATGAATGGCCACCAGCTTGCCGCCGTCTTCCAGCAGGCGGATCTCCACCGCCGGCAGAACCGAGGGATCCTGGACGCTGTGAATCATGGAATCGGCGTCGATGCCGACCACCAGGACGCCGGCGAACCGTCCCGCCTCGGTGTTCAGGCGGCGGGCGAACAGGATCAGCATGCGCGGGGCGGCCCGTCCGATCACCGGACCGGTGAGGTAGGACGCGCTCGTCATCCGGTCGGCCTTGCCATCGCGAAGAGTGGTGAAGAAGTCGCGGGCCCTCACCGTCATGTTCGGCCGATCCAGCGCGGGATCGGTGGAAGCCAGGGTGTTGCCTTCGAGGCCGAACACCGCCACCACCCGGATGGGCACCGTCTTGGTGTCGATCCTGGCGAATGCCGCCGGAACCGCGTCGGCCCGCCGGCTGCCCTGGGCCAGCGTCCGCGCCGCCGGCATCAGGTCCAATTCGATGGTGCGGTCCACCTGTCCGAAGGCGCTTTCCATGATGTCGGCGATTTCCACCGAGATATGGCTGAGATTTTGCGTCCAGTCGTCGATGGAATCGCCGTGCTTGGCCAGGATGCTGCCGCTTTCCCAGCCCAGGACCATGCCCGCGACGAGGACCAGCAACCCCATGGCCAGGGGCAGCAAGCCGGTCCACGGCGTTCGGTTGGGGGAGGCGTCAGCGACCGGCACGGCAGCGGCATCCTAACAGGGGCGGCAGCCAGAGTGCCCACCGGGCCGGCGATTGGCAAGGGCCGGTGGCGGTCCCGGTCAGCGGCAGGCCTCGCGGACCGTCGAGCGGCTGCCGACCGACGCCAGCGACGCCTGCATGGCGCTACGGCAATCGGGCTTGGCCGGTGTCGGGGCGGCGGCGCCGGCAGAACCTGCCGGGTGGTCGGGCGCCATTGGTCGATACGGTGGTCGGCCTCGTCGGTCTGGGCGGCTCCCAGGCGCGGGAGCAGTTGCTGGCGCCGTTCCGAGGCGTCGGCGGCGGCTTCGGACTCGCCCAGCCGCTCGACGGCGAGGCCCAACCAAAAATAGGCCTGGAGAGCGTCGGCGGTGACGCCGTCGGCCTCGGAATACATGCGGCCGAGATTGTACTGGGCTTGGCCGTCGCCCTGCTCGGCCGCCTTGGCATACCACGACAGGGCTTCGGGCTTGTTGGCCGCCATGCCGACTCCCTTGGCCAGCATGGCGCCATAGATGCGTTGGGCCTCGGCATCGCCGGCCTCCGCCGCCTTGCGGTAGGCGGCGGCCGATCCGGCAAGGTCCTGGGGAACCTCGTCGCCGCGTCCCAGCATGTCGCCCAGGCTCTTCAAGGCCGGCACGTCGCCTTTGGCGGCGGCGGCCCGGTACCATTTCAGTGCTTCCTTGGGATCGTAGGGAACCCCCAGGTTGCGGAATACCAGGGTGCCCAGATTGTACTGGGCCGAGGCGTTGCCCTTTTCCGCTGCCAGACGGTACCACTTGGCGGCGGTGGCGTAGTCCTGGGGAACGCCTTGGCCTTGCTCGTAGGCCACGCCCAGATTGAACTGAGCCTCGTCGTCGCCCTTGGCCGCCGCCTTGCGGTACCAATCCACCGCCGCTTCCGGATCGGGGTCGGTTCCGCGCCCGGTGCTCAGCAGGACGCCCAGATTGTTGGCGGCGGTGGGGTCGCCCGCTTCCGCCGCCTCCTTCATCTCGGCGAAGGCGGTCTTGAAGTCGCCCTCCATATAGGCGGCGAGACCACGGTCGAAGGCGGCCCAGGCGGCGGCTCCCGCCAGCACGGCCAGGGCAGCGGCAAGCGGCAACGGCAAAAAGCGCCGTCTCGCTCGGGGGCTGGGTCGAAGCCGGGAAATCAGCATGTCAAAACATAGCCTACTGCCGTTGGTCCTGGCAGTCTGCCACTGTCGCGGCCCTGAAAACAACGGGAAGCCCAATCAGTTCGACGCGATCATCTCGAGATGAACGCTGGATTGGGGGGTGTGGACGGCCACCGTGCCGAATCCGTGCGGGATGGCGGCGGCGCCGGCAATCTGCGGCGCAGCTCCGCCGAACGACACCCGGCGCGCCGCCGCTGCCGGTGACGCAACCAGACCGGCCACCGCCAGGGATTTGCCCGAGGCGGTCACGGTGCCCAGGGCCGGACTGGTGGGCGCGGCGGGCTTGGGGACGGAAACGGTGACCTTGGGCGCGGCGACGGTCTTGGGGACGACCGGGGTGGCGACCTTGGGTTTCACCGCGGTCTTGGCCGTGGTGTTGGCCTTGGCGGGTGTCGCGGCGAATCCGCCGCCGGAGAACACCAGCCCGCCGGCAGCCATGGCAAGCGCGGCGACGAACATCGCCATGAACTTTCCCACCGGCCTCATGGAGGTCCTCCCATACGGTCAATACCTTAGTATAGCAACAAGTTCCTCTAAATCACAATAATTACTCTAGGGCCTTTTCTGGGGTAATTATGTAACTATGGATAAGGGCAATTCCGGTTCAGAACACCAGGGAATAGGTGCTCTGAACGCCCACCGCGTCGATGGTGCCGCCGGTCCCCGAGATCGGGTCGTACATGTGGACATGCTTGTGGGCGACGGCCAAGCCGAGGCCGAAATCAAAGACGTAGCCGACGGATTCGGTCTGCAACTGATCCAGGTAGCTGCGGCCGTTGGGACCGTTGGCTCCGGGTTCGATGGACCAGCGATAGCCCTTGACCGCCGACAGGGACCAGTTGCCGACCCTCAGTTCCAGGCCGGCGGTGGCATAGCGGGCGGACTGCATTTCGGCCAGGGGCACCCGGTCGGTGGTCAGGGTGCCGCCGCCGGCGTTCTCGATGGCGCAGAATTCCAGCACCGGCCCCAATTTGACGGTGTCGTCCAGGGGATGAAGGTATTTGACCCCGGCCACATAGCCGAACTGGTCGCGGGTTTCGGTCTTGTCATGCTGGAGCATGTTGACGCCGATCTGATAGTGAAGATCGGGCAGGTCGGGAAATTCGGTGCCGTCCAGGGTCAGGCTCAGCGATTGGGGCGCTTCGGAATTGGCGACGCCGCCGTAATAGGAATGATTGCGGCCGGTGCGGGCGGTGTAGGGATAGCTGTTCTTGGGCGTGTTGATCACGGCCTGGGACAGCGGCGTGTTGTCGATGAAGAAGGCCGCCAGACCAAGCGTGTGGGTTCCTGCCTCGGCGGTGCGCAGGGAATAGGCGGCGCCGGCTCCCATGGCCTCCTTGATCCGGTAGTCGCCGGCGAATTCAAGGCCGTACACCCCAGGGGCTTCCCGGCTGGCGATGCCGAAGGACGGATCGAACTTGCCCATATAGGTCAGGAAATCGCCGGGCTCCCACCGCAGGTTCAACTCCTCGACGAAGGCGCCCTCGCTTTTCAGCCAGCGGGTCTTGGTGGCCACGGTCATGGGCTGGAGGGTGATGGTGGAGCGGACCGACAGGTCCGGGGTGAAGAAGAGCCCGAGCTTCAGGTTGCCGACCAGGAACAGATCGTTCAGGCGCTTGTTCGCCACCTGCGAGGCATAGACATGGTCGTTGCGCAGCAACATGTCCAGGCTGCCCACCAGGGTGGGGGTGAAGGAATCGCCGTCGTCCTGGGCCGAGGCTCCCCCCGCCCAGAGACACAGTCCCGCCGTCAGCACGCTCAACCGGATGCAACGGTGCGCGATCAGGGGGCGCCCTCCAGCGTCTTGACCTTCTCGGTCAATTTGACCAGGAAGGCGTCGATATCGCCGCCATTGCCACGCAGAACCGCGGTGAAATCGCCGGAGGTGGTCTTGACCATGCTGAGGCCGTCCACCACCAGATCGACGATGCGGGGCGGCTGGCCGTCCTCGACCACCCAGTCCAGCAGGGTGGCGTCGCCGACGGACTCGGGCTTGCGGGTGTTGACCACGATGTGGCCCCCCTCGCGGGACACGCCGAGCGTCTCGATATTGGCGGCCACGTCGTCGAAATCGAAGGTGGCCACCACATAGCCGTCGAACAGCGACAGGAAGCGATCCTGCTGCGTCGGGCTCATCTTGTGCCACCAGCGGCCGAGAAGGGCCTGGGAAATCACCGGAATATCCAGGCTGCGGCGCAGCACGGCCCTGGTCGCCGCGTTCTTCTTGGCGTCGTTGCCGCCCGGCTGCGCGCGCGATGCCACGCAATCCTCGATGAACGAGCGCACCGCCTTGGACGCCAGGAGTTCAGGCTCGTCGGCCCAGGCGCCGCCGCCGCAGACCAGACCGAAGAGAAGGATCGTCAGGGCAAGACGGAGTCTGGTCACGGGCGGTTCTCCTGGACGCGGCGATGTCGGCCACCCTGACGGCTTTTCGGCCGACCGTAAAGCTCCCCCGTCAGACCGTCCGGCTCAGCGCCTGCTCCAGGTCGCGGATGAGGTCGGCGACGTCCTCGATTCCCACCGACAGGCGGATGACGTCGGGGCCGGCACCGGCGGCGACCTGCTGCTCTTCCGACAATTGGCCATGGGTGGTCGAGGCCGGGTGGATGATCAGCGAGCGGGTGTCGCCGATATTGGCCAGGTGCGAGAACAGCCGCACCCCTTCCACCAGCTTGACTCCCGCCGCGAAGCCGCCCTTGACGCCGAAGGTGAACACCGCCCCGGCGCCGGCCGGCATGTATTTCCGCTGCAGCGCGTGGAACGGGTTGTCGGGCAGCCCGGCATAGGACACCCAGGCCACCGCCGGGTGACCGGCCAGGAACTCCGCCACCTTCTGGGCATTGGCGCAATGGCGCTCCATGCGTAAGTGCAGGGTCTCGATGCCGGTGATGGTGAGGAAGGCGTTGAGCGGCGCCATGGCCGGTCCGAAATCCCGCAACGCCACGGCGCGGGCCTTGGTGGTGAAGCCGAAATCGCCGAAGGTCTCGTAGAAGGTCAGGCCGTGATAGGCGGGCTCGGGCTTGGTCATGGAGGGGAACTTGTCGTTCTGGGCCCAGTCGAAATGCCCGGATTCGATGACCGCGCCGCCCAGCGAGTTGCCGTGCCCGCCCAGGAACTTGGTGGTGGAGTGGATGACGATGTCGGCTCCCCACTCGAACGGCCGGCACAGGAACGGCGTCGCCAGGGTGTTGTCGACGATCAGCGGGATGCCGGCCTCGTGCGCCACCTTGGCCACCGCCTCGATATCCACCACCACGCCGCCCGGATTGGCCAGGCTTTCGATGAACAGGGCCTTGGTCTTCTCGCCGATGGCCTTGCGGAAATTGTCGGGGTCGCGCGGATCGACGAAGTCGCACGACCAGCCCAGCTTCTTGAACGACAGGCCGAACTGGGTCAGCGAGCCGCCGTAGAGGTTGCGCGAGGCGACGAAGTGGTCGCCCGGCTCCAGCAGGGTGAAGAAGGTGATGAACTGCGCCGCGTGGCCGGACGCGGCGCAGACCGCCGCGCGGCCGCCTTCCAGCGCCGCCAGCCGCTCTTCCAGGACGCTGACCGTGGGGTTGGTCAGGCGGGAATAGATGTAGCCGAAGGTGTGCAGGTTGAACAGGCTGGCGGCGTGGTCCACATCGTCGAAGACATAGGAGGTGGTCTGGTAGATGGGGGTGGTGCGCGCCCCGGTGGTGGGGTCGGGGGCGGCGCCGGCATGCACCGCCCGGGTGGCCAGGCCATAGGTCAGGGTCTCGCCTTCGGTCGTGGCTGCCGGCCGCTCCTTCTTGGGGCGCGGCGCCTGGAAGGAGCGGTTGGAGATGATGCCGGAATTGACGCCCGACCACGACAACTCGCCACCCAAGCGCCCGAACTCGATCTTGGGGCAGCGGTCCATGACCACCTTGAGGCCCGCCGCGCGGGCCTTTTCGCCCGCCGCGTCGTTGCGCACGCCAAGCTGCATCCACACCACCTTGGCGCCAATGGCGATGGCGTCATCGACCACCGGCCCGGCGGCATCGGAATTGCGGAAGATCTCCACCATGTCCACCGGGAACGGGATGGCGGCCAGATCCTTGTACACCCGTTCGCCCAGCAGATCCTGGCCGTCCAGGCCGGGGTTGACCGGAATCACCCGATAGCCCTTTTCCTTGAGGTACTTCATCACGAAGTAGCTGGGCCGGTTCCAGTTGGACGAGGCGCCGACCACCGCGATGGTCTTGACGCTCTGAAGAATCGACCGAAGCGTGTCGTCGGAATAGGAAAGGGGAGCGAGGTCGGACATGGGAACTCCGGGAAACCAAGGACGGACGCGCTCAGACTACACCAGCCCGCCGGGGCTTGGCATCAGCGCATGGGTGGCAAGCTTTAGACGGATTTCATCCGCTATGCCGCTGTCATAAAACTGACATATATTGTAGGGGTATTCCTGCCGCCGTCGCCATGACGGCGTTGCCTCAATCACGGTGGTCGTTCCATGCAGTACCTGCTTTCCCGGTTTTCGCTCAAGGTTCAGATCGGGTCTCTGGTCGGATTGGCCGGCCTGATCCTGGGGGTTCTGATGGCGGTGCTCCTGGTGGGGCAAGCCGCCTCTGACCGCGCCGGGAGTCTCGCCGCCAGGGAAGAGGCCATCGGGGATCAGGCCGTCGCCATGGACCGGGCGCTGGCGGGGGCACGACGGCGGGAAAAGGACTTCCTGCTGCGCAAGGACGCCAAGTATGTGGGCGAGCAGGCCGACTTCGTGCGTTCGGCTCAGGCGGCCATGGACGCCATGGCGGCGGCCATGGGCGACGGCGACGCCCGCCGCCCGCAGCTCGCCACCATCCGCAAGGGCGCTGCCGCCTATGCCGACGCGTTCCGCATGGTGGCGGACGCCCAGACCCAGGTCGGGCTGACCGAGAAGGACGGGCTGATGGGGGCCTTGCGCGGCTCGGTCCACGAGATCGAGGCCGCCCTCAAGGCCCATGACGACCTGCGTCTTACCGTGCTGATGCTGATGATGCGGCGTCACGAAAAGGACTTCCTCGCTCGCCTCGACCCCAAATATGGGGACGAACTGGGCCAGCGCGTCGCCGAGTTCGAAAAGGCGCTGCCGGCATCGGCCATTCCGGCCCCGGACCGCGCGGCGATCCTGGAGCGCCTTGCCACCTACCACCGCGATTTCAATGCCGTCGCCGAGGGATCGCTCGCCGTCGTCGCCAGCACCAAGGTGCTGAGCGAGACCTATGCGGGCATCCAGCCGCTGATCCAGTCGCTGGTGGACGACGCCCACGCCGACATGGTCGCCGCCAGGCAGGAGGCCGCGCGGATCGACGCGCTGTCCAACCGGAGCATGACCGGGGTCATGCTGGTCGGTTTCGCCCTGATGGTGGTGATCGGCACCGTCATCGCCCGGTCGATCTACGCTCCGATCAACGCCATGACCGACACCACCACGCGCATGGCGGAAGGCGATCTGACCGTGACCGTGCCGGGGGCCGGGCGCCGCGACGAAATCGGCAAGATGGCGGCGGCGATGGAGATTTTTCGCGGCACCGCCTTGAAAGCGCGTCAGGTGGCGGCCCGACAAGCGGCCGAGGACCGTCGCAACCGCCGCAAGGTCCAAAGCGAAATGCTGGCGCTTACCAACGCCATCGAGGAGGAGGTCAGCGACGCCATCGCCGTGGTGGTGGGCGAGGCCGAGGCGGTGAACAGCGCTTCCGACGTCATGATGGGCTTGGTGGAGGAAAGCCGTAACGGCTCGCACAGCGCCGCCGGTGCCGCCGAGCAGGCCAATTCCAGCGTGGACGCGGTCGCCGCCGCCGCCGAGGAATTGTCGGCCTCGGTGCAGGAAATCAGCCGGCAGGTGGCGACGTCGAGTCAGGTGGCTGGCGAGGCCGAGGTCGAGGCCGGCAAGGTCAACCAGATCGTCCAGGGTCTGGCGGAGGCGGCGCGCAGCGTCGGGGCGGTGGTCAACCTGATCACTGACATCGCCGCCCAGACCAACCTGCTGGCACTGAACGCCACGATTGAAGCGGCCAGGGCCGGAGAAGCGGGCAAAGGCTTCGCGGTGGTCGCCAACGAGGTCAAGAATCTGGCCAACCAGACCGGACGCGCCACCGAGGAGATCGGCCAGCAGATCGCCGCCATCCAGCAGGCCACCGGCGGCGCGGTGGGCGCGATCCAGGGGATCGGCGCCACCATCAGCCGGATCAACGAGATCTGCGGCTCCATCGCCGCCGCGGTGGAGGAGCAGTCGGCGGCGACCCAGGAGATCGCCCGCTCGGCCCAGTCGGCCGCCCGGGGCACCCAGGACGCGGCCGGCGAGATCGCCACCGTGGCCCACGCTATCGAGGAAACCGGCCGCTGCTCGGGCGATGTCCGTGGTTCGGCGGCATCCGTCCGTCGGCACATCGACGGGATGAAGACCGCCATCGACGAGATCATCCACAGCAGTTCGGACGCCAACCGGCACAACACCGAACGCCACACCGTGAATCTGGCGGTGGTGGTCACCATGAATGGTCGGCAGACGCATTGCCTCTTGCAAGATGTCGCGCGGGTCGGTACCGGTATCCTTGATCGTCCGTTCGAATGCGCTCGCGGGACGGAATTCATCGTCGATGTGCCGAAACTGGGGACCTGGGCGGGAATGGTTGTGGCGGTGACCGAGCATAACACTCATGCTCGTTTCGAGATGGACGAGAACCAGTCCGGGCAGTTGGATCAATTCATCGACAATCGGCTTCGCGCGAAGTCTTGACCGAACCAAGAGTGTCCAGAGATGAAATATGAGATTTCAGAGACAAGCTCTCGCCGCACGCTGGCGCTGCGCGACCAACTGACCTTCGCCGACCGGGCGGCGGTGGACGCGGTGATTCCACAGCTGCTGGCGGGCAATATCCGCGAACTGGACGTCAGCCTGGAACGGCTCGACTACATGGATTCCGCCGGGCTGGGCATGCTGCTGACCCTGCGCGACCGGGCCGGCAAGGCCAATGTCCAGGTTCGGCTGATCAAGCCGCGCGGCGACGTGAAGGAACTCCTCTCCCTGGCCTGCTTCGATACGCTTTTCACCATCGAGACCTAGAGGCTTCGGGTGGAAGTCCCGGCCGGCCCCGATGGCAAGACCCGTGTCCTGATCGTCGACGACGAGCGGATGAACCGCACGCTGTTGGAGGCTGTCCTCGCCCGCAGCGGCTACGCCACGGTCAGCGCCAAGGACGGTCAGGAAGCCTGGGACATTCTGGACGCCGATCCCACCGGCTTCGAGACCATCCTGCTGGATCGCCGCATGCCGCGCATGAACGGCATGGAACTTCTGACCCGCATCCGGGCCGACGAACGGCTGCAATACCTGCCGGTGATCATGCAGACCGCCCATTCCTCCACCGAGGACGTGGTCGAGGGGATCAAGGCGGGGGCGTTCTATTACCTGGCCAAGCCGCTGAACCTGCAAGTGCTGCTGTCGGTGGTGGCCCAGGCGGTGGAGGGGCATCAGCGCCTGCTGCGCCTCCATGACGACCTGGAAAAACGCACCACCGCCATGACCCTGCTGGAAAGCGGCGTCTTCCGCTTTCGCACCCCCGAGGAAGGCAATGTGCTGGCGGTGGCGCTGGCCCGCTCGTGCCCAGCGTCACGCAATCTGGTGGTGGGGTTGTCGGAGGTCTTCATCAACGCCGTCGAGCATGGCAACCTGGCCATCAGTTTCGACGAGAAGTCGCAACTGCTCGAGGACCACGGCTGGACCGAGGAGATTGCCCGCCGCCTCACCCTGCCTGGCGCGCGACAATTACGGTGGCCGGTCAGCGACAATTAGGATGACCGGTATGAGACACCGTCGAGTAGCACCTATACCGCTATCACAAGCAAGCATTGCTCAGCAATAAGGAAGTGCAGCGACAATTACGGTAATTG